>NZ_JBCOAQ010000001.1:327768-329440 GCF_040226735.1 Intestinimonas sp. RTP31139st1_F5_RTP31139_211217
CTCTCATGCCCCGCTCTTTTCCGCGACCCGGCCGCCATAATCCCTGTCGGCGCGGTTCAGGTAATCCAGCACAGTTTCCCGCGTTTCCCGGGACACGCCGCGCAGCTCCGAGGCGATATTTTCCTCCAGGTGCTCCTGCTCCTCCCGCGGGAGCGCGCGGTATCGCTCTCCCGCCTGCGTAAAATCATCCCGGCGGGAAATTCCGGCCCTGACCTGTGTCCCCGCCGTTTCCGCGCCCAGCCCGGAAGACACCTGCTGGTCCGGGGTCCAGCCTTCCTGGCGATTAACGGGTATCTTCCGAAAATCCGTCCCCAGACGGCGGCGTTGGGCATCCCAGTACACGGCGGATCGCCCCTGCAGCAGTTTGTCGTCAGAAAACTCCGCACCGGGGAGCAGATTGGCCGGGGAAAAGGCCAGTTTTTCCACCTGCTCCCGGTAGTTCTCCGGATTCCGGTTCAAAATCAGCCTCCCCACCGGCTGGAGCGGATAGTCCGCTTCGCTCCACACCTTGGTGGCATCCAGCGGGTCATAGGGCAGACTTTCGGCGTCCGCCGGGTCCATAAGCTGGACCCGCAGCTCGTATTCCGGCCCTTCTCCCCGGGCAATGGCCTCGTACAGCCCCCGCCCCGCCACGTCTGGGTCCCCTGCCAGGGCGGCAGACTCCGCCGCCGTCAAAAACTCCGTCCCCGCCTGGGGGAGCCAGTGGTATTTGACGTATCTCCGCTTTCCCGCCGCATTTCGCCAGACATAGGTGTTGACCCCGTAGGTCCGCAGATGGCGCAGGCTTTTCACGGTCCCCGCGTCCGAGTAAAGCCATGTGACGAAGTGGAGCGCCTCCGGCGCATGGGCCACAAACGCCCAGAATCGCTCCGGGTCCCTGAGGTTGCTCCCCGGCGCGGGCCCCAGCGTCCGGATGAATTCCGGAAAGCGCATGGCGTCCCGCACGGAGAATACGGGGAGGTGATTGCAGAGGAGATCAAAGACGCCGTTGCCGGTGTAAAATTTGGTGGAGAAGCCCCGTACGTTCCGAGATGCGTCAGGCGTGTCCCGGCTGCTAACGGCCAGGGAAAAGCGGGAGACCGTGGGCGTCTGCTCCCCCACCCGCTGCAGAAAGGGCAGCATGGTATATTCCCCCATGGCCCGCCCCGTCTCAAACTGGCCAAAAGCCCCCCATCCCTTTGCGTGGACCGCCCGTTCCAGGGGCTTTTCATGGATAAAGCCCGCCAGCGTCTCGTGCAGCGCTCCATCCAGCAGCACCACCGGCCCGCCCGCCCCCACTGTCTGGCTGTGGGCAGAGGGCTCCTCCTCCGGCATGGGAGGAGGAGCGCTGTCCGTCCGCTCCCACGCCGTCTCCCCCTGCTCTTCAGCGGGCGCCGCCTCAACCAGGGGTGCGGGTTCCGTCTCCCTCTGCCGTACCGGGGGGGCGGGAGGCTCCTGCGGCAGACGCTCCGGAATGGGGGGCTCAGATGCCGTACTCCGGGTCACGGGAATATAGGGTTCTCTGCGCGGTGTGCCGCCAGGCAGGTAGGGTACCCCTTTCCGGGGGCGGTTATGTTCCAGTTGATACCATCCATTGGACATAGCAAGACCTCCATCCATGTTGCATCATCACCCAATCCTATGCGCCTCCACCCGAAAAAAGACGGCAAAGGCGCGCCGCCTGCCGTGGCGG
>NZ_JBCOAQ010000001.1:329459-405808 GCF_040226735.1 Intestinimonas sp. RTP31139st1_F5_RTP31139_211217
CCCTGGGGCGCCGGGGCGCGGCCGTTCCCCGGCTCACATGCTGGGCCGGGAGGTCGTCCAGAAAGGGGGAGGGCTCCGGGCCGGTGAGCAGAATCAGCTCCTCCCTGGCCCGGGTCATGCCTACGTAGAAGAGCCGGCGCTCCTCCGCCTCATCCGTGGGATGCCGCTCCGACTCCAGCGGAATGGTCCCCTTGTTCGCCCCGCAGAGAAACACCACTGGGAATTCAAGGCCCTTGGAGCCATGGAGCGTCATCAGCGTCACCGCCCCCGACGCATACCCCAGTCCGGCGCTGCGCAGCAGGTCCCGCTCCTGGCCCAACGTCAGATTTTGAAGCAGGTCCGCCATATCCCGATAGAAAACCGCCATATTCAACAGCCTGCGGATTGGTTCCGCCCCATCGCAGCCTGCGCCTTCCGCCCAGTGCTCCAGCAGTCTTCCAGGCTTTTCCCGCCGGAGGCCCGGCAGCGCTTTCAGCGCCAGACGGCTCCAGCTCTCCACCCAGGGAGCCTGGGCGTATCTCTCCCCCAGCGTCTGGACGCGCTCCTCCACGGTCCCCTCCAGCATCGTCCACTGTGTGGGGACGGCCTCCGCCAAGTCCGCCGGGCAGTCCAGCCCCAGCGTCAGGGCGGAACGGAAGGACAGCGTGTCCTCCGGCTCCATCAGGTGGCGAAAAAAACACAGCGCGCCCCGCACCCGTCCGTCGTTCAGGAAATCCTCCCGGCCCGCCACCACACAGGGGATACCGTCCCGACTCAGGCACTGCTCCAGCAGCTCCGCCTGCCGCCGGGTGCGGTAGAGCACGGCGATGTCCCCAAAGGCACGCACCGCCTCCCGGTCCGGCGCACCGCCCCTCTGGGCCGCCAGCATATCCACGCCTCCCACCATGCGCCCGATCTCCTTGGCCACAAAGATGGCTTCGGAGAGGGGACTCTCCGCCGTGAGGACGCGGACAGGCGCGCCTGTGGGCCGGACGGCCTCCAGCACCCTGGGCGCACCGCCGTTTCGTCCGATGACCGTCAACGCACAGCCCACGATCTCCGGCGTAGAGCGGTAATTTTTGACCAGTCGAACGGCGGCCAGGTCTTTCAAATCCTCCTCCACCCGCTGGAAGCACCCCGGGTCGGAGCCACGAAAACCGTAAACAGACTGGTCCGGGTCCCCGATGACAAAAAGGCTCTTTCCCTTCCGCCCCCAAGCGCGGAGCAGCCGGCTCTGCACAGTGTTGCAGTCCTGGAACTCGTCTACCAGCAGGTGCGTGAAGCGCCGCTCCGCCGAGGCCCTGGGGCCGTCCTTCTCCCACAGCTCCAGCGTCTCCAAGAGCAGATCGTCAAAGTCCAGAAGTCTTAACTCCCGCAGATGAGCGCAATAGGCGTCGAATACCTCGTTCTCCAGCTCCGTGTCCAGGCCGTTTTTCCGCCGGGAGACCTCCTGGAGAAGCTTCCCCGGCTTGATATCCACGCCCAGCGCACATCTCACATCCTCCGCCGCCTCCAGCGCCTCATAGCTTCCGATCAGCCTGACGCCCTGGGGCCGTTTGGAGAGAAGGTCCAGACAAATGGCATGGAAGGTCCCGATGGTCATCCCATGGACCGCCCGCCTGCCTCCCAACCGCTCCTCCAGCCGTTCCCGGAGCTCCCCCGCGGCCTGATTGGTAAAGGTCACAGCGGTGATCTCGCCGGGCTTCACGCCCCGCTCCTCTATCAGATAGGCGATGCGGGCCACCAAGGTCTTGGTCTTGCCCGTACCCGGCCCCGCAACTACCTCCACCGCCCGTGCCTGGGCGGTCACGGCTTCCCTCTGTTCCGCGTTGAGGCCTTCGCCGGCGGGCGCTGCGTACACCGGCTCCGGCTCCGCCATCCGCTTGGCCGCTTTGGCCGCCCGGCCTCTGTGGGCCGCAGGCGCCTCCCCCAGGCCAAAAAGGCTCACCTGGCCGTTCAGCGCCTCCCGTTCCGCGGGCTCCAGCAGGCCGATCACGCCATAGGCTCCGTCATAGCCGGGCATCCGGCGTACCTCTCCCTTTCTCAACCGGCGGATCCCCTCTGCCACCAGGGGACCGGCCACCTCACCGATGTCCGCCTCCGGCACCTCCCGCAGGATGTGAAATTCCGGCCCCAGCTCCCGCAACATGCGCTCATACTTACGGTTCACCTTGCCGCCGGCGGCTGAGCCCCCTTCCGAGGCGGCAATGACCTCCGGCAGAGGCACCAGGCTCTCAAAACTCTTGGCATCCGGCTTCACATAGTCCTCCGCCCGGTCTGCCAGCTCTTCGACCCGATGTAGAACACCGATGGTCAGCTTTTTCCCGCATATCGGACAGCGTCCCCCGGCGGCCTCCGTCTCCTGTGGAGACAGGCACATCCGACAGCTCCGGTGCCCGTCCAGATGATATTTCCCCTCCTCCGGGAAGAACTCGATGGTGCCCGCCAGGCCCTCTCCCGTCTCCAGCGCTTTTGCCAGTTCCGGATAGGAAGGCCGGATGTCCAGCAGGTTGGCCTCCCGCCCCAGCTTGGCCGGGGAGTGCGCATCTGAATTGGAGACCAGCTGATATTTGTCTAGGGCGGAGAGCC
Source organism: Intestinimonas sp. RTP31139st1_F5_RTP31139_211217 (assembly GCF_040226735.1). Taxonomy (NCBI): domain Bacteria; kingdom Bacillati; phylum Bacillota; class Clostridia; order Eubacteriales; genus Intestinimonas; species Intestinimonas sp. RTP31139st1_F5_RTP31139_211217. The sequence goes on from NZ_JBCOAQ010000001.1 coordinate 332,028, forward strand.
GCCAGTTCATGGGCGGGTCGGAGGAGAGCCCCGTCTCCAGGGCATGGATGCAGGGCGTCAAATCTTCGAAGCAGTCTTCTATGGCGTCAAATCCGGAGAAGGCTCCGAACAGGGAGAAATGGGGCGTCCAGATATGGGCCGGAATAAAGACGGCCTCTGGGCAGGACTCCAGCGTGATCTCCAGCAGGTCCCGGGTATCCAGGCCCAGAATGGGTCTCCCGTCGGAATGGATGTTTCCGATGGCCTCCAGCTTCCGCGCCAGGACATCGGCCGCCTCCAGGGAGGGCAGCAGGATCAGGCTGTGGACCTTCCGCGTTCTGCCGTTTTTCTTATAGATGGTACTGATCTCCCCCGTGGCCACAAAGCGCGGCTGGACCTCCGGGGCAGTGTCCTCCCGAAAACGGACGTCCTCCCGCAGCGTATAGAGCCCCTCCTCCGCCGGGACCAGCTTCTCCATGAGCTCGGCCCGCCAAGCCGGGTGGGTGAAATCCCCGGTCCCCACCAGAGAAATGCCCTTCCGTCTGGCCCAGAAATCCAGGTATTCCGGCACACAGTCCCGGCTGGTGGCTCTGGAGTATTTGGAGTGGATATGCAGATCGGCGATCAGCATGGCGACCATCCTCCTCATGGGAGTTTTTTCTCATCATACCCTTTTTTCGCCTTTCCTGCAAGGGCTGGACAGCGCGAGGTGGGTGTGGCATAATAAGGGGCAATACATCCGCTCGGAGCGGCGTGTCAAAAAATCTTTCCATCCAATGACACGCCCTCTCAGCAGAAGATCGTGGGGGATCGCGATGGATCGGATTCGTATGACAGACCCTGAGAGCCCTTATTATAGGCAAGCCATGGAGCTGTACGCCGCCGGCTTTCCCCTCCATGAGCAGCGCAGGCCGGAGGAGCAGATTCAGGCCATGAAGGATCCCGCCTTCCACTGCGATGCGCTGGTGGAAAGTGGGACTTTCATCGGGCTTCTCTTCTATTGGGAGGCAGTGGGCGTCACCTATGTGGAACATTTTGCCGTGGTGGAGGCCCTGCGGAGCTCCGGCGCCGGCTCCCGTGCCTTGGCCGCGTTCTGTCCCGCCCACGCCCCCGTGGTATTGGAGATCGATCCGCCTGAGGACGCCGTCTCCACCCGTCGGAAAGGCTTTTATCAGCGGCTGGGCTTCGCCGAAAACTCCTATGCACACCGCCGTCCGCCCTATCGTACGGGATTCGCGCCCCACCCGCTGGTCGTCATGTCCTGGCCCGAGGCCCTTTCGCCAGAGGCTTACAGCACCTTTTCCCGTATGCTCTCTCACCGAGTCATGCGGTATGCCCAGGTGGGAATCAGCCAGCTTGCAGTAACCTAACCCAGGGCCACATCCAGCACCATCATAACAAGGAAGCCCGCCATAACGCCCAGCGTGCCCACATTGGAGTGCTCGCCCAGATGGGCCTCCGGGATGAGCTCCTCCACCACCACATACATCATGGCGCCGGCGGCAAATGCCAGCAGCCAAGGCATCACCGGCGCAATACCGCCCGCCACAAGAACGGCCAGGACGCCGAAAATCGGCTCGACCACGCCGGAGAGGCTCCCGCAGAGGAACGCCTTGAAGCGTCCCATCCCCTCCTGCCGCAGCGGCAGGGATATGGCGGCCCCCTCCGGGAAGTTCTGAATACCGATCCCGATGGCCAAAGCCATCGCCGCGGTATAGAGGGCCGCGTCCCCTCCGTGCTGGGCCGCCAGGGCGAAACTGAGTCCCACCGCCATGCCCTCCGGGATGTTGTGCAGGGTGACGGCAAAGACCAGAAGCGTGGTCCGCTTCAGATCCGTTCTGGCCCCCTCCGGGTCTTTGGCGCCGGGGTGCAGATGGGGCAGCAGCCCGTCCAGCAGCATGAGAAACGCCACGCCCAACACAAAGCCGCCCGCCGCCGGGATCCACCCCGGCCAGCCCGCCGCCTCCGCCTCTTCTATAGCAGGGATGAGCAGGGACCAGACCGAGGCCGCCGTCATCACACCCGCCGCAAAGCCCAGAAAGATACGCTGCATCCCCGCTGTGGTCCCCTTCTTGAAGAATAAAACGACAGAAGCGCCCAAGGTGGTCATCAGAAAGGTGAATCCTGTGCCGCCCGCCGCCCAATAGACAGATTCCATTGTTCTGCCTCCTTTCTTCTCACAGTATAACAGAATCGCCGGGGGGCGGAAAGCTCCGACTCCCGGCGATTCCATACCTGTCTGGGCTCTTTTCCATCATGCCCCGGACGCCTGCAGAATAATCGGTTCCCGGGCCTCCTTCTGAAGGGCCCTGCAACAGATGTGTTCGATGCTCTCCTCCGAGAGCGCGAACAGGCAGGACACCGCGTCCCGGCGGGCGATCTGATCGTCTACACCCAGCTCCTGAAGGAAAAATGCCTCTAACAGCGCCGCTTTTGTATAGAGCCGGTTTGCCGTCCGAATCCCTTCCCCGGTGAGCTGGACCTGTCCATAGCGGCGCTTCCGGACAAAGCCGCCCTGAGACAGCACGCCCATCATATGGACCACGCTGGCCGGAGAGACCTCCATCATCCGCGCAATGTCCACGGAGCGCACAGCGCTTCCACCGTCGCTCAACTCATAAACCGCAACCAGATAGCGCAGGGCCGCATTGGAAAATTCCATCTCAGGACCGTCCTTTCTCAGAATCCGGCGAACCCGCCGCCGAAGCTTCTGCACTGCTCCAGGCCGGCGTCGTCCGGGGTCTCATTGATGATCAGCCCCTCGTCGCCGTACAGCTTGGCGCCATCCTTCCCCGCGCGGTCCCACCAGTCCCGCATCCACTGCCCGTCGCCCCAGCCATAGGAGCCGAAGAGGGCCACCTTCTTCCCCGAGAGGCTTCCCTCGATACTCTCGAAGAAGGGCTCGAACTCGGACTCCTCCAGCACTTCGGCGCCCATGGCCGGACATCCCAGGGCCAGCAGGTCGCAGTCCTGCACATCGCTCCCCGAGGCCTGAGAGACCTCCAGCACCTTCACCTCCGCGCCGGCGGCCTGAGCGCCCTCCGCGACGGCGCGGGCCATGGCCTCGGTGTTACCGGTCTGGGACCAGTAGATAACAGACATCTTGCTCATAACATTACCCTCCACAATATATTGTTCATCTTGGGAAACTCACATTTTTTCAGGCCGCCAGAAATACCTCGGACAGGGTCATGCCCCGGGCAACCCGCCTGCACAGAACCTCCCGGCATCGGTCATAGAGCCGGAAAAGCACCCGCGCCCGGTCCACATCGGAATAGACCTTCCAGTATCCGCACAGCTTGCAGTTTTGCCCCCGGTAGCGCTGGAAGCCCAGCACATCTTCCGGCGGATAACCCAGAAACAGCCCGATCTCGTGGGGAAATTCCTTCCCCATCCGCAGCCGTGTACTCAGCAGCTCCAGCAGGCGTTCCACGTCCGCTCCCTCGGGATATCCATCCCTCCGCAGCAGCTCTGCCGCCAGCGGCTCCCTGAGCTGCCGTGCAAGCTGCTCCTCCCGATACACCAGGAGCAGCGCCCGTTTCCCGCACCCGCACAGCAGCCGGAATGATACGCCCTTTCCCTGAAACAGCCTGTTGTACTTCGCCGCCGTCTCCCGCAGCTCCGGAAACTCTTCCAGGGAAAGGGAGACGAGATTTGCCGCCTTCACTCCCGCCAGCGCGGGCCCGCAGTGATAGGCCAATACCTGGTCCAATTCTCTGTACATTCTGTTCCCTCATTTCTATTTCCACATCAGTTAGTCGAAGCTAACCAATGTGGAAATATAGAAGGGATTAAAATCCCCTTTGGTTAGCTTTTGCTAACTTGCATATATGCTACCATGTCGCTGGGTCATTGTCAAGAGAATTTTTGCGCGGGAGGGCGCCTCCTCCTCACACTTTGCCCCGCAGTCCATTCCGGACGCTATCTCTTCCTCAGCTTGCTGAGGGGGCGCCGCCGTCAGGCGCCGCCCCCTTTTCCCTCATTTTTTGCGATGTGTTCCTTCAGCCTCAGAAAGGTCTCTTCGCTGATATCATGTTCGATCCGGCAGGCGTCCTCAGCCGCCACCTCCGGCGAGACGCCCAGCTCGGAGAGCCACTGGGTGAGCAGCCTGTGGCGCTCATAAATCCGGGAAGCGATGGTCATGCCCGCCTCTGTCAGGGTCAGAAAGCCCTCCTTGTCCATCTCCACATAGCCGTTTTCACGCAGCAGGCTCATCGCCCGGCTCACACTGGGTTTGGAATATCCCATATGATGCACCACATCGATGGAGCGCACCAAGCCTTTTTTCTCCTTCAAGATCAAGATAGACTCCAGATAGTCCTCGGCGGATTCCTGCACCTTCACGGACTTCCCTCCATTCTTTCCAAAAATATACGCCTGATGGGCGACTGCTTTTTTTGCTATTTTAGCACAAAAAACGGGGATACACAAGGGGCCCGTTTTTTGCCAAATGGGGATTGACAGAAATGGTTAGCCGTGGTAAACTACCAACGTAAGAGGGGTTAGAAATAGCTAACCCCATATTATACGGGCACTGGTTAGCATTTTCTAACTTTCCTGCCCTGCTATTTTTTAAGAGAGGTGGTCGTTATCATGCCGTTGACTATGGCGCCTTCCGGGACTGTAACCACGGTAAAAAAAATCCACGGGAAGGACGAAACCCGCCGCTTCTTGGAAAGCCTGGGTTTTGTAGAGGGCGGAAAGGTCACCGTCGTGTCCGAAATGGGCGGGAACCTTATCGTCAACATCAAGGACGCCCGCATCGCCCTGAGCAAGAGCATGGCCGGTCGCATTATGGTCTGACCGGCCTGGAAAGGAGGAAGGAATCGATGAGCACACTGCGAAATGCAAAGATCGGACAAACCGTCACAGTCACCCGCCTGAACGGCGAGGGGGCGCTGCGCCGCCGCATCATGGATATGGGGATCACCAAAGGCACCCCCATTTACGTCCGCAAGGTCGCTCCCCTGGGGGATCCCGTGGAGGTCACGGTCCGCGGCTACGAGCTCTCCATCCGTAAGGGTGACGCCGAGAGCATCGAGGTCCAGTGATGGTTTCTTTGCAGCCAAGAGTTAGCCTAAAATAACCAGCCTTCAAAGACTGATTTTTGTCAGCGGGACCTCCATCCCGCAGAGGAGGAAATGAAAAAATGTCCATAACCATTGCCCTTGCGGGCAACCCGAACTGTGGCAAGACCACCATGTTCAACGCCCTCACCGGGTCCAATCAGTTTGTCGGAAACTGGCCCGGCGTTACAGTGGAAAAAAAGGAAGGCCGTTTGAAGGGGCACAAGGATGTCTCCATCATGGATCTTCCCGGTATCTACTCCCTGTCCCCCTACACCCTGGAAGAGGTCGTGGCCCGGAACTATCTGCTGCATGAAAGTCCCGATGTCATCTTGAACCTGGTGGACGCCTCCAACATCGAGCGGAACCTGTACCTCACTACACAGCTTCTGGAGCTGGGGCTTCCGGTCGTGATCGCCCTCAACATGATGGATGTGGTGAAGAAAAACGGCGACAAGATCGATACCGCCAAGCTCTCGGCCTCCTTGGGCTGCCCGGTGGTGGAGACCTCCGCCGTGAGGGGTGAAGGCTGCATCGCCGCGGCCGAAAAGGCTGCGGAGCTGGCCCGTTCCGGAAAGAACTCCGTTCCCCTGCATACCTTCTGCCAGAGCGTGGAGACCGCCCTCTCCACCATTGGGGATCTGGTAAAGGACGTGGTTCCTCAGGAGTCCGCCCGGTGGTTCGCCATCAAGCTCTTTGAACGGGACGAAAAGGTGATGGAGGGCTTTACCCTCTCCGCAGATGTAAAGGATCGTCTGGAATCCGCCATCCGCGTCTGTGAAGAGACAATGGACGACGACAGTGAAGGCATTATCACCGGTGAGCGCTATGAGTACATCTCTAAGTTGGTGGGCCACTGCGTCCGGAAGGGCAAGACAGGGCTTTCCACCTCGGATAAGATCGACCGCATCGTCACCAACCGCTGGCTGGCGCTTCCCATCTTTGCCGTGGTCATGACGCTGGTTTATTACATCTCTGTCTCCACCATCGGCGACATCGTCACCGGCTTTACCAACGACACCTTCTTCGGCGAGTGGATCTCCCCTGCCGTCGAAAATTTCCTGGTCGGCATCGGCTGCGCTGACTGGCTCACCGGCCTCATTGTAGAAGGCATCGTGGGCGGCGTGGGTGCTGTCATCGGCTTCGTGCCCCAGATGTTGGTTCTCTTCCTCATGCTGTGCATCCTGGAGGACTGCGGCTACATGGCCCGCGTTGCTTTCATCATGGACCGCATCTTCCGCCGTTTCGGCCTCTCCGGCAAGAGCTTCATCCCCATGCTCATCGGCTCCGGCTGCGGCGTCCCCGGCATTATGGCCTCCCGCACCATCGAGCAGGACCGCGACCGCAAGATGACCATTATGACCACCACCTTTATTCCCTGCGGCGCCAAGATGCCCATTGTGGCGCTGATCGCCGGCGCCTTCTTCGGCGGCGAGTGGTGGGTGGCCCCCTCCGCATACTTCATTGGCGTGGCCGCCATCGTGGTCTCCGGTATTCTGCTGAAAAAGACCAAGCGATTTGCCGGTGAGCCCGCCCCCTTCGTCATGGAGCTGCCCCCCTATCATGCCCCCAAAGCCGTCAATATCCTCCGCGGCACCTGGGAGAGGGGCTGGTCCTTCATCAAGCGCGCCGGCACCGTCATTGTCCTGGCCTCTATCTTTGTCTGGTTCACCTCCAGCTTCGGCTTTGTGGACGGCCATTTCACCATTCTTACAGAAGATGCTCTGGCCGCCATCAACCCCACACTTCTGGACGACACCACCGATTTTATGGATCTGTCCATCCTGGCCACCATTGGCTCCGCCATCGCCATTATCTTCCAGCCCTTGGGCTTCGGCAACTGGCAGGCCAGCGTGGCGACTTTCTTGGGCCTGGTGGCCAAGGAAGAGGTTGTTGGCTGCTTCGGTACACTGTTCGGCGTGGCCGGAGACGCGCTGGAGCTGGTGGATGCCGGTGAATTCGAGGCGCTTACCCCCATCGCAGCGGCTTTTGGCGGTTCTTCTCTGGCCGCTTACTCCTTCCTGGTCTTCAATCTGCTCTGCGCTCCCTGTTTCGCCGCCATCGGCGCCATCAAGCGGGAGATGAACAACGCCGGCTGGACGCTCTTCGCCATTGCCTATCAGTGCGTCTTTGCCTATGCCTGCTCCCTCATGGTCTTCCAGTTTGGCAGCCTCTTCCTTGGCGGAGGGTTCACCGTCGGTACCGTGGCCGCCATCATCGTTCTGGTCGCCATGCTCTATCTCCTGTTCCGCAAAGGATATCAGGGCGAGGGCTCCAAGCTCCGTGCCGTGGACGCTGTCCACGCGTAAGAAAGGAAATCACCCCATATGGCAACTTACATCGTCGGCGGCATTCTGCTGGTCGTGGTGGCGCTCATTGTCTACCATCAGTGGAAGAGCCGGAAAAAAGGCGGCTGCTCCGCCTGCGGCGGCGGCTGCGATCACTGCAGCGGCGGCTGTCACTGACCCTTCAACTGAAATTGCCCCTCCTTTCAAAGGAGGGGCAATTTTTCATGCTTGCCGGATGCGCTAAGTCTCCCGTTCCTCCCGCTCCACAGCGGACATGGCGTTTTCTGCGATCCGGTTCAGCAGCGTCCGCGCCATTTCGGCCTCTTCCGGCGTCATGCCGCGGGTCAGGTACTCGTTCCACTGTTTTCTCGCCTCATTCACCGCCTTGGCGATGGGCTCCACCATATCGGTGGTATACAGCCGCCGCACCCGTTTGTCCCGTTCATCCGGTACACAGCGTACATATCCCTGTTCTTCCAGCTTCTGAACGGCCCGTGTGACGGTCCCTTTGTCGAACCGCCCCATCCGGGCCAGGTCGTACATACTGATCCCCTGGTTCTCATAGATTCTCAGGAGGAAGAACTGTTGTCCGCAGCCGATTTGATAGGGCGAGAGCACCCGGTCATAAAACCGGTTGCTCAGACGATAGGCGATGGAAATATTTCGCCCCAAATATGTGGACTCGCTCATGACCGTCCGCCTCCTTACGATCCGATGTTTTTTGTATTTTGGGGACCTGCTTGAAAATTTCCGGCCCCTAGAATACCACAGTATGCTGGGATGGGTCAACCAAAATGTGGGGCTCTCCGACCATCCCCTACCCCGAATGCTCCGCGAAATAAATCAGATTGTGCTGGTAAGCGGGGTCCTCCGGCTTGTACTGTCCAGCCCGCAGGTTATACGCCTCGGCCAACTCCCGCCGGCCCAGACGATCGTAGCAGACACACAGCTGAATACAGGGCAGATAGCCGTAGCAGTCCGGCTGGACGAAGGCCCCGCTCCTGTCCTCCCGTTCCCTGGTAAGGGCCAGCTCATACCAGAACGCCGCGCGGCGGTATTCTTCCCGGTCGAGAAAGTGTTTCCCCAGGTCACAGCAGGTCTCCGCCCGGGGATCATCGAAGCGGAAGCTCTCCAGCAGAGCCTGGAGCGCCTCATCCTGTTTTCCCATCTGATATGCGCAGTAGGCCAAGAACCGGCAGGCCTCGATCTCATTCTCTACCCAGCCTCCGCCCTCGTCCAGAAAGGTGCGAAGCTCCCGTTCCGCCGCCTCATACCGGCCATGGTAGTAGAGCTCCCGGGCATAGTAAAACCGCTCTCTCGGCTCCGGATGGAGCCCTGCGGCCCGTCGCGCCTCAAAGATGCGCAGATTCCGGTCCGGGTCACCGGCGCCCTCCTTTTTGTGGGTCACCGCTACATCGGACCAGACCACCTGGCCAAAGGGCGGAATCACTTCATGGACCGCTCCCACCCACATGGGCCGTCCCGTATTTCGGATGATGCGCTCCCGATAATAAGAAAACGTAGGATTCCCGGCCCTGTCGAAAGCGGTGTGATACTTCATCATGACCACGTCCACAGAGGCCGGGAGAGATCGCTTCAGGTCCAGAAACTTTTCCCGGTCCTGCATCAGCAGTACATCGTCGGCATCCAGCCACATGCAGTATTCCATGCTCGCCTGGGCGAAAGCAAAGTTCCGCGCCGCCGCGAAGTCGTCTATCCAGGCAAACTCGCATACCCGGTCCGCATATCGCGTCGCGATCTCACGGGTGGCGTCGGTGCTCCCCGTATCCACCACCACAATCTCGTCTACCAGCCCCGCAGCGCTGTCTAGGCATCGCCCCAGTACCGCCTCTTCGTTTTTGACGATCATACACAGGCTGATCGTAGCCATCCGGCACTCCCCCTTTTCCGCCATCCTATGTGTGGGAGAGGTCGGATGTGAAAGGACCGCGCCCAGACAGGGGCACGGTCCTTCTGTCTTTTACCGTTCCATACGGGAGAGGCCTATGACCTCATCCACCGGCAGAGAGAAGAGCACGCCGTGGCTCTCGGTGGCGATCCCCGCCTCGCGGTTCACCGCCTCCATAATGGGCTGGCGCAGTTCTCTGGGGGCCAGGATCGCCACGATATCTTTTTCAGGCCGGACGCCGCTGCCGCCAGGCTTCTCACCTTCCGCCCCCAGTCTGCGGCCGTGGAGGATCGTGCCCCCCCTGGCCCCTGCGGACTTGGCGGCGGACATCACTGCGTCATCGCATCCGCTATTGACCACGACCACGATCAGGTCGTCTTTTTCCTTCTGCTGCATCGGCTCCTCCTTTTCCGCTCCGGTCCTCTGGACCTCTCGGTTCACAATTTGGGCGACCGCCCCACTCACCGCGGACAGGGGCATTGTAAAGAGTATCCCCTTGCCGGGCGTTGCCAGTTCCAGCTCCTTCCCCGCCGCCGCAAGCAGGGGCGGGACGGCATGCTCGGGCAGGAGGGTAAGGAGCACGTCTTTTTCCGTCTCCCCCAGACCCAGATAGTCCAATATATCCGAATTGGCGGTCCCCCTGCCCGGCGTGGCGTAATGCTGCCGGATTCCTGCGCCCGCAAAGAGTTCCACCGCCCGTGCGCCCCGGCCCCGGTCCAGGATGGTGACCATCAGCTTGATTCTCGACTGTTCTTTCATCAGGCGTCCTCCAGGCGGACTGTCTCCTGGTCCGCGTCGTCATAGATGATGATCTCGTCCGCTTCCACCGCGGTCAAAAGGGCGCGCTCCGCCTCCAGGGCGGATTTCTTCTGGTAGACCAGACCCAGGACCTGGATGGCTACCAGAGGGGTCATGGCTACCATGGCCACGATGCCGAAAGCATCGGTCAGCACGTTGCCCCCCAGCGCCTCACAGGCGCCCATGGCGAAGGGCAGCAGAAAGGTCGCCGTCATGGGGCCGGAGGCCACGCCGCCGGAGTCGAAGGCAATGGCGGTAAAGACCTTGGGCACCTGAAAGGAGAGGCTCAGGGCCAGCACATATCCGGGGACCAGGAACCAGAGGATGGAGATCCCTGTCAGCACCCGCACCATGGCCAGGCCCAGCGCCGCCGCCATACCCAGGGAGAGGGCCAGCCCCATGGCCTTTTGAGACACGGCACCGCCGGTGAGGTCCTCCACCTGCTGGTTCAGCACGTGGACGGCGGGCTCCGCCGCCACAATAAAGTAACCCACCACCATCCCGATGGGGATGAGGACCCAGTGATAGGGCAGCTTGGCGATCTGCGCGCCCAGGAAATGCCCCGCGGGCATGAAGCCCACGTTGACCCCCGTGAGGAAAAGCACCAATCCCACATATGTATAAAGCATCCCCACGATGATCTTGATGAGCTGCCGCTGGCGCAGATGGAGAGAAACGATCTGAAACACGGTGAAAAAGGCGACGATGGGCAGCAGCCCCAAGGCCACCTCCTTAATATAGGTAGGGAACCCAGATGCAAAATAGGCCCCCACATCGGCGGTGGTCTCCAGGTCCGGGATGGAAAAGGGTGTATAACTCAAGTCCGGGGCGTTGTAGCACAGTCCCAGGATCATAACAGCCAGAATGGGCCCGATGCTGCACAGCGCCACCACGCCGAAGCTGTCCGCCTCCGAGTCCTTATGGCTGCGCAGGGCGGTCAGCCCGGCACCCATGGCCATAATAAAGGGCACGGTAATCGGCCCCGTGGTAACGCCGCCGGAATCAAAAGCCACGGCCAAAAATTCCTTGGGCACCAGAAAGGCCAGCAGAAAAACCAGAGCGTAAAAGCCAATTAGCAGCTTATTGAGGGGCCACCCGAAGCGGGAACGCAGCAGCGCCACCGCCAGGAAAATGCCCACGCCCGCCGCCACGGTAAGGATGATCACCATGTCCGGCACAGCGGGAACCTGGTGGGCCAGCACTTGGAGGTCCGGCTCCGCAATGGTGACAAACACCCCGATGACAAAACACAACGGCACCATGGCCCACAATTTGCTCCCTCTGGCCACCTGCTCACCGATCCCATCTCCGATGGGCATCATCGCCATGTCCACGCCCAGAGAAAAAAAACCTACTCCCACAATGAGGAGCAGGGCCCCGACCAGGAAAAGGATCAGAGAGGCCACAGGCATGGGCGCCATCGTAAAGCTGAGCAGCAGGACGATGGCTGTGATCGGTACGACCGAGGAGAGGGCTTCCATTACTTTTTCCTTCAGTTTCTTATTCATTGACGCCTCCTTCAAAAAGTATATTATTTTCCCGTTTTATTTTACCAGATTTTTGCTGAGCTGTAAATCTATTTTTCGCTAAGAATACGCTAAGAATGTGAAAAGCATGTGGAAGAAGCCAGCCTCTCCCACATGCTTTTCACATCTCTCTTCCCGTATTCACCTCAGCGGCCGGCCGCACGGTCCTCCTGGATCAACCGCTTCAGGGCCTCCACCCCCACCTCGATGGCAGCGGCGAGGTCATGGCTCTCCTTCTGGTCCAGCCCTGCCGCCTCCCGCTCCTGGTTCCAAATGACATGGAAGCAAGAGCCGCATCGGACCCCCAGAGCGCTGGCGCAGCAGAAGAGCGCGGCAGATTCCATTTCGGAGGCCAGGACCCCCAGACGTTTCCATGCCTCCCACTTGTTCTGAAGCTCATAGCTCACCGGCATCCGCCTCGGGTCATGCTGTCCGTAAAAAGAGTCCTTGCATTGGACGACACCCGCGTGCCACGGCTTTCCCAGCGCCTTTGCCGCAGCCACAAGCGCCTCCTGTACATGGTAATCCGACACCGCCGGAAATTCGATGGGAGCATATTCCCGGCTGGCCCCCTCATGTCGGACCGCTCCGGTGGCGATCACCACATCGTCGCTCTGGACCTGCAATGCGATACCGCCGCAGGTCCCCACCCGAATAAAGGTATCCGCCCCTATGGCGGCAAGCTCCTCCATGGCGATGACGGCGGAGGGCCCGCCGATCCCGGTGGAGCAGACCGAAACCTTTTCCCCAAGCAGCGTCCCTGTATAGGTGGTGTATTCCCGATTGGACTGCACCTTCACGGGATCGTCAAAGTAGGCGGCAATCTTCTCGCACCGCCCCGGATCGCCGGGGAGGATGCAGTACCGCCCTACATCGCCCTCTTTACATTTGATATGGAATTGCAATTCATGCTTCTGCATTGGCTCACCTCCAAAATAACCGATAGCCATTTTTTATTATAGCGCCTCTTCAGGCTTTTTGCAAGGAATCCGGCATATCTTGGTTTGTAACCATTTGTTCTTGCAATTTGTATTGCCCTTGAGTAGAATAGCTACAGATCAGGCTCTGATTTGGAAAGGAGGCGGCCATGAAAAAAAATGCACCGCTCTGTGTCCTCTGCCTGCTGCTGGGCTGCCTCGCCGGTCTCGCGCTCAACTTCTCCCTCTGGGACGGTGGCGGACTGTTCTCCGCTTACATTCCCTCCGGGGCCGCTGTCCCCGGCGCGGAGGCCCCGTCCCCGGAGTCATCCACGGATACCTGTGACCCCACCGACAACGCTCCCCTGCTGGAGGCCGGAGACGCCGTGCTGGAGGCCCTCAAAAGAGGGGATATCCAAGTCCTTGCCTCTCTCATCGACACAGAGCGCGGGGTGACCTTTACTCCCTACTCCACCGTGAACCCCCGCAGCGATCTCACCTTTTTGCCCGACCAGTTCACCGAGGCCGGCATCAACGGCACACGCTATGTCTGGGGCGCCACCCAGGGAAAGGGGGACCCCATCGAGCTCACACTTCCCGAATATCTGAAACGCTATGTCTATAACGCGGAATATACCCGGGCTCCGGTCATCGGCGTGGATCATGTGTTCTCCTCCGGAAATTCTCTGGAGAATGTGGCCGAGGCCTATCCCGACGCCCGCTTCCTGGAGTATTATTTCCCCGGGGTGGATCCGTCCAACAACGGCTTTGACTGGTGTGCGCTCAAACTGGTCTTTCTCCCCAGAGACGAGGGGTATCGACTGGTCGGTATCATCCACAGCGAATGGACCATATAGAGATTTCAGGCATCATCCCCACGCCCCGGTGGAGCCGGTGATGTTATGCGCTCATGCCAACCAAAAGAAATCTCGGCAAATTTCAGTAGGCCCTTGTCGATGCTGCCTCCGGTAGACATCCAAAATTTCCGGCCCGCATCCTGCTCCCGGGAACCCAGGCGTTTTCGAGAGCGTAGAGGGGTGACGGGAGATACGGGATCGAGTGTGTTTGACAAAAAAGGCGTGGCCCATTTTTGAGCATAAATATGCGGGGCATCCATAAGCGGATACTCAGATCCTCTATAAAGGACGCTCCGCGGTAAACACAGCGAGACTGAATGTGGCGAACGCAGTCATTTCAAGGCTTCAGACAGGGTGTTGTTCAATGAGAGCAACACCCTGTTCTATTGCTTTTTAGGCTCATTCTGGTATATCAGAAGTGTGTCCTATTAAGCTTCACGAACAATACTATTATCAGTTGCAGAACGATAAATAGATTTACCATACACCACAATACTTAATATCTCATTTGTTGTTGGAATCTGATTCCCAATAATTAGTTGAAAGGCTTTGAACTCCATCGTAACTCCTTCCACGCCATACATTTCCATGGTATCTATTTTAGCAGTTCATCAAACGATGTATCCAATAATTCTTTAATTGCTTTTAATTGAGTAGCGTAAATATGTTGGACTCCACGTTCAATCTTTACAAGGGTTTCTCGTGTCATTGTAATACCCCTGAGTTGGATTTTTCGAACGAGTTCCGTTTGTCCCATTCCCTTAGATATTCTTATTTCCCTAATATTTTTTCCAATGCAGATTTGATCCTGCTTTATCTTTGTATCCATCATACGTTCTCCAATCGCCGGACCAATTTCGGTCCATTTTTTACTTTATTTTACGATTGAAGTGTGATACAATGGGACCAGTATCGGTCCATATGTGAATTCGGATGCACAATATGTAATGGAGGCATAGGTAATGAAACAAAGCGGAATAGCTAGAAAATTGGATAAGCTTGGGCGAATTGTTGTACCTATTGAAGCTCGTAGAGTATTAGGGTGGGAAGATACTACACCTATTGAAATTAGTCTCTTTGGACATTACATTCTTTTGCATAAGTATGAAGATAGTAGTGCTGCATCCATTGAATTAAAACAAGGTGGACCTATATTAAGCGAATTATACGAAGCACTAAACAACCTTTCAGACAAAGACGCACTGATGGTATTAGAACTTTTGAGGCGATTCACGACGCCAAAAAACAATAATTAAAATAAGCGAAGTCCAAACTGGACCAAGTTGCAATGATACATCTCAAATTGAGACATATTTCGCCAACGTGTCCCAACTTAGGACGCAATTCGATGGTCAAAGATTACAACGGGGGAGCCTGCCGGATGGCAGGCTCCCCCGTTACCCGCCGCCACAAGGACGGCGCAAGCTGTTGTTTGAGGTAAATGGCGTGGGACGCTGTATTTTGCGTCCCGCCCAAGTCAGACAGCAAAACGCGGTCGGAAATCTGTTTGCCGTCCCTCTGCGGACCTCAGGAAGGTTACCGGTGCGCTCTAAAACCATTCAGCAACAGATTTGCAGTAGCATGATTTTCAGCAAGATTTTAAAAGCCAAGATAAAATAAAAAGTGCTGAGAAATTTGAAAAACTCCAAATTTCTCAGCACTTTTTGGTCCGAGTATCACTAAATAACCTGGAAAAATACATTAAAACAGTGCTTTGCCAGCAGCAAGAGGTTTTTATCCAGAAAAAGAAAGTCGAAAAGCTGCCGCTTATAAAAACTTGCGGATGTCTACAGCAAGCTGCTCTTCCAAATTGATGAGCCGTTTCGCAATATCCTTTGAAACTTCATCTGCTGCCTCATATTGGTTCAGATACTTGTTCAGCGATTTGACACCCATATTACAGCCGTCCGTCATCAGGTCTGCAATAGTCTGATCGGAGTTATCCATGCCCATTTTCATGTTGGTTTTAATCCAAGACATCCCCTTGGCAATGGGGGTTGGCTCTTTTCCATCATCATGGTATTTTTCCAGTAGGGTCTGAATCTCATTCTTTAGCTGTTCATGTTTCTTTTTGCACTCCGTCAGATATTGATTAAGCGCTCTACTGTGCACTTGATCAAGAACATCGTCAATGGACGCGACCCCCATTTTAACGCCTGCGTCACATTCTCGAAGCAGTTTTATCGTGTCCTGTTCAATCATAGAAATTCGCCCCCTTTAATAAGGTAAAGTTAGTCTGCACAGTTTTGCATTTCTTATTCTCTGACCCAACACCCAAGCTAGAACCATATTGACACCCATTTCTTGGTTAGACACCACACAGAGCATTGGACGTACAAAAAGTAAACCCCTTAGGGACGGTGTAGCAGGTAGCACGATAGAATTGAGATAGAGTTCTGGCCCGGGTCCTACTCCCGGAGATACAAGCCTTTTTCGAGAGCGAGGAGGGACAGCGGGAGTTTGCCGAGCGGAAAGCACGGCGGGACGCTGACGAGGCCAAACAAGAATAATGTGAAGGCGGGGACATCTTAAATGATGTTCCCGCCTTTGTTTGCAAGTGCGCATTATACCCAAGAAGGCGTAGTAGATCAACCTGACAACCTGAATTGTCACTTGAAATAATCATTGCAGGCGTCTCGCAAGGCAAAGCAAAACGCTCTCAGTTCGGTTTGGTCTATGCTGTTCTCAAATTCAAGTGTATGTTCATTGCCAGCTCTGTTCCCGCCATGTAAAAGGCCTTTGACGGAAATATGACCTTTTCCATCGCCTATAAATTGCAGATACATATGCAAACCATATGGTTCTTCAATCCTCGCCTCGCCGGACAGCGTATCATATACCTGGCACAATTTTTCAGAAAATACAGCTAGTTCCCTTATATCTATATCCATTGATGTGCTTGCACAAAATCCGTCACTATAGACGTTCACACCCATTATTGTATTAGTTGGATATGTTATATCCTCAATATAAAAATCCGGTGACAATTTGAGTTCAAGGTTTTCTGTAAGCAATTCAAATTCCATTTTTAGCACCTTACAAACCGAATTTTAACTAGTACGCATTTTTCTGTCTAAGCGTACCACGCTCTGCTTGTCAAGTAAATTATATCATTATTCCAGAAAGCAGGTAAGGGCAGGAACTCACGTTCCCGCCCTTGCTTGCTAAAGCACATTTTCAATAGAAATGATAAATCCGAACACATTACCCACCTGGATAATGTAGTTCGGATTATCATTGTTTGGTCCGAGTGACTGGATTCGAACCAGCGGCCTCTTGAACCCCATTCAAGCGCGATACCAAACTTCGCCACACCCGGATGTCGTCTTGCTTCAGGCGACTCATATATATTAGCATAGATAGCACGCCAAAGCAAGTATTTTCTTCATATTTTTTGCAAAATTTTTTCTCATTCACTGTTTATGAATCTCTCGCTTTCATCAAAAAGTGGGAGGGCAAGTATTGCCCTCCCACTTCTCAGTACTCGTTCCCTTATGCCTTTCCGTCGCAGCCCAACACATCCACGATTTTGTGGGCCACCAGCTTCTTGATGTTTTCACGGGCGGGCTTCAGATACTGGCGGGGGTCAAAGTCCGCAGGATGGTCATTGAAATACTTCCGAATGGTTCCGGTCATCGCCAGACGCAGGTCGGAGTCAATGTTGATCTTACAGACCGCCATAGATGCGGCCTTGCGGAGCTGGTCCTCCGGTACGCCAATGGCGCCGGGCATGTTCCCGCCATTTTCATTGACCATCTTTACATACTCCTGGGGCACGGAAGAAGAGCCATGGAGCACAATGGGGAATCCGGGCAAGCGCTTGGAGACCTCTTCCAGAATATCAAAGCGGAGCTGAGGCTTCGTACCGGGCTTGAACTTATAGGCGCCGTGACTGGTGCCGATGGCGATCGCCAGAGAGTCGCATCCGGTCTTGGTCACAAACTCCTCGACCTCCTCGGGTCTGGTATAGGAGGAATCCTCGGCATTGACCTTTACCTCGTCTTCAACGCCGGCCAGAGTGCCCAGCTCGGCCTCCACTACCACGCCGTGGTCATGCGCATAGGCCACGACCTGCTTGGTGATCTCAATATTCTCGGCAAAAGGCTTGGAACTGGCATCGATCATCACGGAAGTAAAGCCGCCGTCAATACAGCTCTTGCAGAGCTCATAGGAGTCGCCATGGTCCAGATGCAGAACAATGGGAAGTCCGGTCTCCTCCACCGCAGCCTGAACCAGATGGATCAGGTAGGTATGGTTTGCATAGGCACGGGCGCCCTTGGAAACCTGGAGGATTAGGGGGGCATTGAGGTCCTTGGCGGCCTCGGTAATACCCTGGACGATCTCCATATTGTTGACATTGAATGCGCCAATGGCGTATCCGCCCTGATAGGCCTTTTCAAACATTTCCTTCGATGTGACCAGAGGCATACGTCTCACTCCTTATTAAATATTGAACAAGGAAAGCGGAAAGAAGTCCCCTTCTCTTTTCACTCTTGATTTTAACAGCAATAGTTGATAAATGCAAGAGGCTATGATATTATATTTGGGCAATAATCGCTTTCACACGAAAGTCAAAAAATTGTGAATGGAGGACCAATCATGAGCGAACTTCGAGGAGCATGTATCATCGGTCAGTCCGGCGGCCCCACTTCCGTCATCAATGCCAGCGCCCAAGGCGCCATCCAGGCGGCGCTGAAAGCTGATTGTATCACCCGCGTACTGGGCGCCGCCCACGGGATCAAGGGCGTGCTGGAGGACAAGCTGTATGATATGGGCCAGGAATCCCCCGAGGAGTTGGAGCTTCTCCAGAACACCCCCTCCTCTGCACTGGGCTCCTGCCGGTATAAGCTTGCCGACCCTGACCAAGACGATACGGACTATCAGCGCATTTTGGAGATCTTCCAAAAATATGATGTGCGTTATTTCTTCTATAACGGCGGCAACGACTCCATGGATACCTGCAACAAGATCTCCAAGTATATGCAGAAGGTGGGCTACGAGTGCCGCATCATGGGCATCCCCAAGACCATCGACAACGACCTCAACGGCACAGACCACTGCCCCGGCTTTGCCAGCGCCGCCAAGTATATCGCCACCTCCTGTATGGAGGTCTGGCATGACGCCCACGTCTATGACACTGGCATGGTGACCGTCATCGAGATCATGGGCCGGCATGCCGGCTGGCTGGCCGGTTCCGCCGCTCTGGCCACCTGGGCCGGATTCGGCCCCGATCTGGTCTACCTGCCCGAGGTGGATTTCGACATGGAGAAGTTCATCGCCGATGTGCAGGCAATCTATGACAAGACCGGCAAGTGCATGGTCGCGGTGTCGGAGGGCATCCACTACGCCGACGGCTCCTTTGTCTCCGAGGCCAAGACCTCCGCCACCGATGGCTTCGGCCATGCCCAACTGGGCGGACTTGCCACCATGCTTGCCGAGGTCATCAAGCAGAAGACCGGCGCCAAGGTCCGCGGTATCGAGCTCTCCCTCCTTCAGCGCTGCGGTGCGCACCTTGCCTCTCACACTGATATTGAAGAGGCAAAGATGGCCGGGCGTGTGGCGGTGGAGGCCGCCGTGGCGGGAAACACCGACAAGATGGTGGCCTTCCAGTGCACCAGGGACGGCGGAAAGTACGAGTGCAAAACCGTGCTGGAGCCCCTGGATATCGTGGCGAACTTTGAAAAGAAGGTTCCCCGGGAGTGGATCAACGCGGAAGGGAACGGCGTCGAACAGGCCTTTATCGACTATGTGCTGCCCCTGATCCAGGGAGAGCCCGAGCGCCCCAAGGAGCATGCCCTTCCCCGCTTTGCAAAACTGAACAAGGTGCTTACCACCGATCTGTAATCAATCGCCAAAAAGCCGCCGGATAAGAATGTATCCGGCGGCTTTTCTTCTATCTCTGCTCCACTCCGGTCAGTGCCCGCATGACCGTATAGGTCTGTTCATCCAGCCCCTTCTTCATCTTCAGGGCCTCGGTGATATCGTAGTCCACATAGGTGTCCCCCTGCACGCAGACCACGCGGTTGCTCTTGCCTTCGGCCAGCAGGCGCACCGCCTCATACCCCATGTAAGTGGCCGCTACCCGGTCCCGGGCCGTAGGTGCGCCGCCCCGCTGGACATGGCCCAGCACAGTGACGCGGGTATCCAGCGATGTAGCCTCCGTGATCTTTTTGGCCACATCATAGGCGCTGCCCACGCCCTCGGCCACAATGACCATAAAGTGGGTGCGGCCACCCAGCCGGGCCCGGCGGATCGGCTCCACCACATCCGCTTCAAAGTCCACGGGGCGCTCCGGAACCAAGACGCAGGTGGCCCCGCAGGCCACGCCCACATAGAGGGCCAGATGCCCCGCGTGCCGCCCCATGACCTCTACCACGGAGCACCGTTCATGGGACTGCATGGTGTCCCTCAGCTTGTCGATGGAATCCAGCGCCGTATTGCAGGCGGTGTCGAACCCGATTGTATACGTGGAACAGGCGATGTCATTGTCAATGGTCCCCGGGAGCCCGACCACCGCCACTCCACGGCGGGAAAGCTCCAGCAGGCCGCGGAACGTGCCGTCGCCGCCGATCCCCACTACGCCTTCCAGCCCCAGCAGTTTGCAGGTTGCCACGGCCTTCTCCTGCCCTGCCTCGCCGCGGAAATCCTCGCTTCGGGCAGAATAGAGCATCGTGCCGCCCCGGCGGCTCAGGCCGCTCACGCTTTCAAAATCCAGTGGAATGAAATCGCCGTTTACGAGCCCGTTATAGCCTCTCCGGATCCCGATGCACTCGATCCCCATATGAAGCGACGTCCGCACAACAGAGCGGATCGCGGCGTTCATCCCCGGCGCATCTCCTCCGCTGGTAAAGACCCCGATGCGGCGCACTGCGTTCGCCATAGAACCTAATCCCCTTTCGATCAGACTTTGAGTTCCACATCTTTTCCCCTCAGCGCCTGAGGGTATTTTTCAAACACGGGCCGGACCGCCCCCTCCAAGAATTCCTCCACCTGCTCCGGGCACCGCCCAATATAGCGGGATGCCTCCAAGTGAGCGGTCAGTTCTTCTCTGGTCATCCCAAACATGGGATCTGCGGCCATGAGATCGATGAGATTATTGGTGAGGCCCAAATCCTTTACATTTTGTCCCGCCTCCTGGGAGAGCACGCGGATACGCTCATGGAGCTGCTGGCGGTCTCCCCCCCGTTTCACCGCATCCATCATGATATTCTCCGAGGCCATAAAGGGGAGCTCTTCTTGGATGTGGCGGTCGATGACCTTCTCATGGACCACCAGTCCGGCACACACATTCTCATAAATATTGAGGATGGCATTGACCGAGAGGAATGCCTCGGGCACAGAGATACGCTTGTTAGCGGAATCATCCAGCGTCCGCTCAAACCACTGCGTAGCGGCTGTGATCGCTGGATTCTGCGCGTCGGCGATCACATAGCGCGCCAGAGAGCAAATGCGCTCACAGCGCATGGGATTGCGCTTATAAGGCATGGCGGAAGAACCGATCTGGTTCTTCTCAAAGGGCTCCTCCACCTCCTTCAGATGACACAGCAGCCGCAGATCCGTCGCAAATTTGCTGGCGGACTGTGCAATGCCGGAGAGGGTCGCCAGCACATTGGCGTCCACTTTACGCGAATAGGTCTGCCCCGACACGGGCACCACCTCTGTAAAGCCCATCTCCTTGGCGATCTTCTCCTCCAGCAGTTTGACCTTTTCATGGTCGCCTTCAAAGAGCTCCAGGAAGCTGGCCTGGGTACCGGTCGTTCCCTTGGACCCCAGCAGCTTTAAAGTGGAGATCCGGTGCTCCACCTCCTCCAGATCCATCAGCAGCTCATTCATCCATAGCGTGGCTCTCTTCCCCACCGTCACCAGCTGCGCTGGTTGAAAATGGGTAAAGCCCAGGGTCGGGAGCGCCCGATAGGTTTCGGCAAAGCGGGCAAGGGTGTGGAGGACGCGGACCAGTTGATCCCGAATCAGGATCAAGCCCTCCCGCATCAGTATAATGTCTGTGTTGTCCCCCACATAGCAGCTTGTGGCGCCCAGATGGATGATGGGCATCGCCTTGGGGCACTGTGCGCCGTAGGCGTGAACATGAGCCATGACGTCGTGGCGCAGCTTCTTCTCTTCTTTCGCCGCCACCTCGTAGTTGATATCGTCTATGTGGGCCTCCAGCTCCTCCACCTGCTCCTTCGTAACAGGCAGACCAAGCTCCATCTCCGCCCGCGCAAGAGCCACCCACAGCCTGCGCCAGGTCGTAAACTTTTTGTCGGGTGAAAATAGATAGAGCATCTCGTCGCTGGCGTATCGAGAGGACAGCGGACTCTCATAGATATTTGTATTACTCATGTTCGACCTCCCACACAATCTTTCGATTGAAAGCATCATACCACAAAAAGGGAGCGGACACAAGGTCCGCTCCGCAAGTGTTGCTCACTCTGCCAAGAATTTTTCCAGCCGGTCCAGCCCCGCATCGATGTTCTCCATAGAGGTGGCATAGGACCAGCGCACAAATTCCGGCGCGCCGAACCCATTCCCGGGCACGACGGCTACCAGCCCCTGTTTGAGGAACACGTCGGCAAAATCGTCGGCATCGTGGATCGGAGTTCCGTGTAGCGTTTTGCCAAGCAGCTCTCTGAGATTCATCATCACGTAAAAAGCCCCCTCCGGCTTGAGGCAGCTTACGCCTGGAATACGGTTCATCCGTTCCACAAGGTGATTCCGTCGCGTCTCAAATGCCTTCCGCATGGCCTCCACAGTATCCTGGGGACCATTCAGCGCCTCCACGGCGGCCTTCTGCGCAATCGAGCAGGGCGCTGCGGTGGAGTGACTCAGATAATTGGCCATGATCCTCGCGATCTGCTCCGGCGCCGCAGCATATCCGATCCTCCAGCCGGTCATAGCGTAGGATTTGGACACACCGTTAATTACGATGGTCCGTTCCTTTACATCCTTCCCCAAGCTGGCGATGCTGGTAAAGCTCCGACCGTCGTAAACCAGGCGATAATAAATCTCATCCGCAATAATATAGATATCCTTTTCAACGCACACAGCCGCCAACGCTTGGAGTTCCTCCCTGCTGTACACCATGCCCGTGGGGTTGGAGGGATTGTTTAAAAGGATGGCTTTGGTCTTGGGCGTCACGGATGCGGCAAGCCGTTCCGGTGTGAGCTTAAAGTGTTCGGACTCATCGGCGGAGACAATGACGGGAATCCCCCCCATCATACGGACCATTTCAAAATAAGTGACCCAGAAAGGGGCAGGAACAATGATTTCATCTCCCGGATTCACCAGCGCATGGAGCGCGGCATAGAGAGCATGCTTGGCACCGCTGGCCACCACAATCTGGGCCGGCACATAATCGAGACCGCAGTCTGCCTTCAGTCTGGCACAGACCGCCTGACGCAGTTCCGGAATACCAGGCGTCGGCGTATAACGGGTAAAATTCTCCCGGATCGCGGTGATTCCCGCCTCTTTGATGTTATCCGGGGTAGGAAAGTCCGGCTCTCCGGCGCCAAATCCGATTACATCCACGCCGTCCGCCTTCATCTGCTTGAACATAGCATCAATTGCCAGGGTGGTCGAGGCGCGGACCGCCGAAGCAATTTGGGATAGCTCCTTCATTGCGACTCCTCCAAACGCAGTTTTCCTCACAACTTGCTTCATTATATGATTTCACCTGTCAAAATGCAAGTGCCCGCCGGTACAAATTCGCGGTTTTTGAGAGAAATCAGGCGCTTGGGCTGGGAGGCGTCGAAAAGCGATTCTTGAGGCTTCCCCGCAGGGTCTTTCCATGGAATCAGACCTCTTGTTTGGAGAGCATCCTTTTACGGATTATCATTCCTTTAGAAACGGAACACTCTCTTTCAGTATATTCAGTATTACTGCTAACTGATTATCTGAACAGGTATCTAATATTTCATTTATTTCCTGTAAATATATGTTGTTTTCTCTATCCATTCTTTCCGTTGTATTGTGAATTGGAATAATATCATTTGCAGTAATACCAAAGTATTCTATTAAGTCTATTAACTTATCAAGGCTAAAACGACGCTCTCCACGCTCACATTGACCTAAATAATTTGTTTCTGTTTCTAATACTTCTGCTAATTTTTCAAGCGTTAGTCCCTTTAGTTTCCTATACTTTCTTATATTCTTTCCAATTTCAAAAGATAAGTTATCCATAATATCATCACCTTTTTATTTTACATAATATAGCGATGATATAGTTTTAACGAGTCACGCAATGCAATTCAAAGCATTGCAAAATGCAATGAAATTTGTTGACACAGCAATTTGCTTGTTATATAATTGCACAAAGCGCACATTGAAACAAAACACAAGGGGGACAAGAAAAACAATGAAAAAGCTACTAATTCTCATGCTCGCGGCGGTTCTTGCGCTTTCACTTGCGGCCTGTGGCGGCGGGAACGATACGCCAAGCGGCGAAAATCCCAGTACATCAAGCGGGAGCAGTGGACATACCCATACTGAGGAAGTACTTCCAGCGGTAGAAGCAACTTGCACAGAAAGCGGTTTAACTGAGGGAAAGCGTTGTTCTGAATGTGAAGAAATCATCGTTGCCCAAGAAACGGTTGCCGCATTAGGACATACAACGGATACAGGCACTTGCGAGAGGTGCGGACAATCTTTAGGTATCTGGCAAACAGCCTATTATGTTGATGACTTTAATCAGCCTACGGAAGATTGGTATGTTGTTAACAATACACAGTTTATTGGGACTTTCAGTAATAGTGCCGTAACTGACGCCGCATTAACAGCTGATGTTGTCATCGATTGTGAAAAAGACATTGCTATTTTCCTCTATGAATATGGAAGAAGTCCGGTCAAGAATGCTTCTGAAAGTTATGTCGATGAATATAGCATTACCATGAGAACGGAAGATGGAGCAGACCATAATATGACTGGAACGCTTTACTGTGGTGGTGACAGAATTTATATTGATGATAAGTATATAGATGAAGTATTAACAGCATTGCAAGGAGAGGGAAAGGTTTTATTCCGCATTGTTAATGCAGAGAGAACTGTTGAGAGTTATTTGCTACCTGTCATAACATCTAATTTTGCGGATGAGTATGCTGCTGTAACAGAAAATTAAATGTTTAAAGGAAAAGCGGCGGGTAATACCGCCGTTTTTTCTATTTCACCTGAATTGTTCCGCATTTCGTGCCCTCACCGTACCGCAGATATTCCGCAAATTCAATTCTATGTGAAAAATGTAAAAACCCGCAAACCCCTTAATATTAAAGGGCTTGCGGGTTCGGTTTTTAGGATTTTCCCTAAATATTACTCCCACTCAATGGTCCCCGTGGGCTTCGGCGTCAGGTCGAAAAGGACGCGGTTGACGCCCTTCACCTCGTCGGTGATTCGCTGGGTGATATGCTGAAGCAGGTCAAATGGCACGTTCTCCACAGTGGCGGTCATGGCATCCACAGTGTTGACGGCGCGGATGATGACACACCACTCGTCGGCCCGCTTATTATCCCGGACGCCGACGGACTTGATGTCGGGGATGGCGGTGAAGTATTGCCACACCTTGCCCTCCAGGCCGTTCTTGGCGAACTCCTCCCGGAGGATGGCGTCAGACTCCCGGACGGCCTCCAGCCGGTCCCGGGTGATGGCGCCCAGGCAGCGCACACCCAAGCCGGGTCCGGGGAACGGCTGCCGGTACACCATACTGTCCGGCAGGCCCAACGCCTTGCCGCATGCGCGCACTTCGTCCTTAAAGAGCATTTTCAGTGGCTCCACCAGCTGGAATCCCAGGTCCTCAGGAAGACCGCCCACGTTATGATGGGATTTGACCGCCTTCACCGTCTTGGTCCCGGATTCAATGATGTCAGGATAAATCGTCCCCTGCGCGAGGAAGTCGATCCCCTCCAGCTTTCGGGCCTCCTCCTCAAAGACACGGATGAATTCCGCCCCGATGATCTTCCGCTTCTGCTCCGGATCATCTACTCCGGCCAGCTTGTCCAGGAAGCGGTCCACGGCATCAACATAGACCAGATTGGCATCCATCTGGTGCCGGAATACTTCCACCACCTGCTCCGGCTCACCTTTCCGTAGCAGTCCGTGGTTCACGTGGACACAGGTGAGCTGTTTCCCGATCGCCTTGATCAGGAGGGCCGCCACCACGGAGGAGTCCACCCCGCCGGAAAGCGCCAGCAGGACCTGCTTATCCCCTACCTGCTGCCGAATCAGCTCTATCTGGTCAGCAATGAAATTGTCCATGTTCCAGTTGGGCTGGGCACCGCAGATGCCAAAAACAAAGTTGGAAAGCGCTTCTTTCCTCTCCTGCACATCCTCCGGCCAGGGCTTGTCCCCCTTGTGATCGGCCAGGAGGACGGGCACCTCATAGTTATAGATATCCTTGCTGACGTCGATCTCTACCCCATCCACCACACGGTTTGCCCCGCCGTTGAGGATGATTCCCCTCACATTTGGGAGGGCTTTGAGCTCCTCCAGTGTGATGTCATGGGGGTGGATCTCGCTATAAACGCCCAGAGCGCGAATCTCCCGGGCCAAACGGGGGTTCTCCTCGCTGCCCAAATCCAACACCAGGATCATATCCTGCCTCATTGCAGTTCCTCCTCATCTTTGAAATATACGTCCAAACGACGCGCCCCCTCCCTGTATCGGACACACTGCGGCGCGTCATCTTTTCTCCTATGGTAACATATGTGCCGCACTTTCCGCAACACTCAAAGCGTGACCGGGGCCCACGCTGCATTTCTCAGCGGACTGCGGCGGGCGGCATAACCGCTCCAGATTGTGAGTGAGTCCCAAATGCGGGTCCGGTCTGCCGTTCCCGCGCCCCTGTCTACCGGATCCAGGTGACCGAATTTCCTTTCCTTCTCAGCGGTGTGCGCGGCGGAAGGCCGTCCTCTGTATCTGCATATCCAATCGCCACAGAGCCGCAGACAGTCTCCGCCTCCCCAATCTGGAAGTTCTTCAAAAATGTCCGGAGCGCAGCGTTTTCATCCAACCACCGGAGCTGATTGATCCAGCAGCTTCCCAGGTCCAGGCCGTTTGCCATCAGCATCATATTCTCTATCGCACAGGCGCTGTCCGCCACCGCGTTTCCATAGCCCTTTTGATTGGTGACGATGATCAGCAGCGGCGCATGGTAATGAAAAGTATAGTTTCCCTGTTTCGATCTCTGGATAGAAGTCACCAGGGACGCATAGGTGTGTGCATCGTATTCCATGCCGCTGAATTCCCTCTGGACCAGTTCAGCAAGTTCGTTGAGCTTCTCCCCGTCCTCTACCACAACAAAGTGACAGCTCTGGTTGTTTCCCCCGCTGGGCGCATATCGGCCCGCTTCGATAATGGCGTCTATTTTTTCCTCTTCCACCGGTCTGCTCAGGAATTTTCTTGTTGACCGGCGGGATTTTATCAGTTCCAACATATCCATATCACATCTCTCCCTTCTCTTGCCCTGCTCACTTTCATCAGGCCCGTTTGATCAGGCTCAGCAGGGTCGCGCACCGCGCGCGCATGTCGGTCGGCTTGGCGGCGTGCGCATTCATTCCGGCCTCCAGCGCGGCTTGAACGTCTTCCGCAAAGGCGTTGGCCGTCATAGCGACAATGGGGATGGTCCTCCAGTTGAATACGCACCTTCTCCAGGATCTCCGCAAAATTCGCCGCATCGATCACGGCGGACATCTGGTTGCCCATGGCTGTGAATTCCTCACGGGTGTAGCCCGTGAATTCAAAAAACTTGTCGTTTGCGTCAATCGCGGAAAAGTCAGCGTCATAGCGGCAGCGGAACACCGCGCCCGGGATATTGTTGTAAAGATGAAGCACCTCGTCCTGTGCCTCCCGCTGGGCGGTGATGTCGATGCACACGGAGGAGATCGCCGCTCTGCCGTTTTCGGTTGAGCAGTTCCTGCCTTTGCCGGGCAATGCTCTCCATCACCAGCGTCTGTGGATAATGCTCTTCGCCACGCTGGCTGCTGCCCGGTTCCGCCACATGGAGGCTTCTGATCTGCCACCCTCCTCCCGGGTCAGCACGATGGAGTTCTTCAGCGTCAGGGATACCGCCAGAGAATGTGCGCACGCCGCAATAGAAAGCTCGTGGATCGTCTCCATCCGGCATACAAAGGGCTCGGCAAGCTCAGAAATATCCTGCCTCACGGGCGGCCATGCCGGGCTTTCCCCGGACAAACTCATCCTCGCCGGTCCCGACAAAGGTGATATCCTCCGCTAAAAATGCAATCACTTCATCCAGGTCCAGCTTTTCGAACCAAGCCCTGCAAAACTCCCGCGCAGTTTCCACCGCGCTCATACTCACGTTCACTTCTCTCACTCTTTCCATAGCTGACAAGTGCCCTTGGCGCTGTTCTTCGCACGATAGAGCGCCTGGTCTGCTCGTCCAATCATCTCATATACGGATTTTGATGCCTCGCACAACACGACTCCCGCCGTACACGTTACAGTGGTATGCTCTGCAAACACAGCCTCCCGGAATGCGCGACAGATCTTCTCCCCTTTTTCCAGGGCGCTCTCCTCTCCGCGCATCTGACGCATGACGACCACAAATTCATCTCCGCCGAACCGCGCCACGATATCGCTGGCCCGTGTGTGGGCGCGAAGCAGCGCCCCAAATTGCCGGATCATCCTGTCTCCCTCCATGTGACCCAGCATATCGTTGATCCGTTTCAGGTCATCCAGATCAAAGAGGTAGAGCGCTGCCGGCATGTCTCCCTCGCACAGCCCCTGCACAGCGTCGAGCAACCCGCGGCGGTTAAGCAGCCCGGTCAGATAATCCTGATGGGCCTCCTGCCGCAAAAGATGCTCCCGCGCTTGTGAGGAGGCGCTTTTTACAGCCCGAATGGTCCGCAGCAGGAGCTTCTTCTGGGAGTGGGGTTTCCCGATGAATTCGTCCGCGCCCATTTCCAGCGCCGTCTCCTCCATCGGGTCGTCTGCGGGGGCGGTGGCAATAATGGGCACATCCCAAAACTTCTTTTCTCTTTGGAGGGCTTTCAGCACGGGAAAGTCCCCAGGCCCCGGAAGCGTCAGGCTTAAAATGACGGCGGCCAACCTTCCCTCATACCGCTCGATATCCTCCAAGGCCGCATCGCTGTCGGCCGCCTCTGCGATCCGATATCGCCCATCAAATGTCCTTCGGACCTGCGTTCTGTACGCCGGGTCCTCATCCGCCACCAGAAGGATCTGCTCGGCGGGCTCACACACACCGTCCAGCGGGCCAGCCTCCCGTTCCGGTCTCCATTGCCAGCGCTGAAGCATCTGTTCGAATTCACCGCAGGGGGAGGGCCTGGCAAAATAATAGCCCTGCACGTAGTCGCATCCGATCTCCCGCAGGCGTTCGAGCTGTTCCCTCGTCTCCACGCCCTCGGCCACCACGCTCAGCTTCATCCATCGGGCCAAATCGATGATAAAGCGCAGGATACCGCCCTTGAGCCGCTTGGCGGTCTCATTCTGGATGAACTTCATGTCCAGTTTCAGCACATCGATCGGCATTTTGCTGATCATGTTCAGCGAGGAGTATCCGCTTCCAAAGTCGTCCATCTCAACAACAAAGCCCAAATCACGGAGATCTCCGACGGTTTGGATCAGTTGCTCCGGATTTTCCGTATATGCGCTCTCCGTGATCTCCAGGTGAAGCCGTTCCGGAGAGAGGCCATACCGTTTTACCGTCTTTGTCAGCAGGTCCGTGATGTCTGCCTGATAGATGTCGGCCCTGGATACATTGACAGAAATCGAGATGGGAGGATACCCCTTGTCGTCCCATTCCCGCAGGCAGGCGCAGGCTCTGTTCCAGACAAACTGGTCCAGCTTGGTGATAAAGCCGTTTTGTTCAAACAAGGGGATGAACTCCGCCGGCGACTGCATTCCCCACTCCGGATGGTTCCAGCGGACCAATGCCTCCGCACCGGCCAGTTTCTCGTCCCGGATGCTGTACTTGGGCTGCAGATAGATCTCAAACTGCCCCTCTGCAAGGGCATCCTCCATCACATCTGTAATGGCCTGACGCCGGAGCAGCCCTCTGCGCAGATTATCGTCGTAGGCGGCAAAGTGTTTCCCGTATTGGCCCTTGATGCTCGTGGCCGCCAGAAACGCCCGGTCACACATCTGCTCTATGGGGATGGTGCGGTCGTCGATGGAATAGATCCCCCATTTCATGACGGCGTTTTTAATATTGGAGCCGTTGCTGATCTGGATGTCGACCTGTCGGAACATTTCGTCCGTATACTCCCACTGATGTTCCAGAAGACACACGAACTGATCCGCCTGGAATCGGCTGCAGACGCCTCGCTCCCCAGCCTTGCGCGTATACATTTTTGCAATTTCACACAGCAGCCGGTCTCCTGCCGGTACACCGAAAACGTCGTTGATCAGTTTAAAATTTTCAATATCCGAGCAGATGATATCATAGTCCTGCTCCGGGCGTCCCGCCAGTATCTCTTTCACCTGCCGGTAGAAAAACTCCTTGCTGTAGAGGCCCGTGAGCCTGTCATACCGAAACTGATTGACCATGGCCGCGTTTTCCCGCAGGCTGATGATATTGGCCACCCGGTGCAGGATCACCTGCGGCTTATAGGGCTTGGCTACAAAGTCCGCGGCCCCCTGAGCCAGAGCTGAAACCTCATCGGACTCACTGTCGCTCTGGGTGGTCACAATCACCGGGACGGCAGCGTATACCGGGTTGGTCTTTATTGCGGCGAGGAACGCATACCCATCCATAATGGGCATGCAGATATCCAGGAGAATCAGGGATATCTCTCCCCCGTGCTCTTTCAGCACGGAGAGGGCCTCCCGACCATTCTCCGCCTCCAAGACCGCATACTCTGGAGAGAGTATTTCCGTCAGCATCGCTCTGTTGATCGCGTTGTCCTCAACGATCAGGACACATTTCTGAGCCGTTCGCCACTTTGTGCCCTTTCCCATCTTCACCACGCCGGCCAAAGGCAATCACGCTTCCTTTTCCAGAACTTGTTTGAAAATGGGGACTCCCCCGCATGGAATCTTGCTTACCGGTCGGCCCCCTCTCCCCATCGCTCCGACGGGCATCCGGTGGAAGGCGGCACCACCTAAGGACCACAGAGCCCGCTGCCTAGGCGTGAAACAATTTTCAAACAATTCTTTGTTTCAAGTCCATAACTATGGTATTGTATAGTTTATCATAATAGCATATCTGCCGCAATCCATTTGTTCCATATTTCGTGTTTCAAGTCACATTTCACCTCAAAATATAGTGCCGTCCCCTTATTGGGTGACAAAGTGTCAAAAATATCCCCGCCGCCCCTCTGAGATGCGGCGGGGATATACTTTGAATCCGTCCTTTGGTGAGATGGATGCGCTCAGCACGAGTTCCGTCCGGTACCTCCCAACCATTTGCTCATGACCTCGTTCAGGCACCTCAGGTCCAGCGGCTTTGCGACGTGTTGTCCATACCGGAGTTCCTGGCAGCCTGTATATCCTCTGCCGTGCCGCCAACACCGTCTTCACCCTGAAACCGGAGAATACTGTCCACGGTTCGGCGGTAATCCGCTGTTACCGATTGCAGCAGGCGGTCCGCCTCCGCCCGCGCTCCGTTCCGCAGCGCCTCGGTCAGCGCCGAAGCGGATGCACACAGCCCGCCGAAGCCCAGGCTCTGCGTGATCCCCTTGAGCGTATGCGCCGCAAGGAATGCCTCCTCCAATCTGCCTCCGGACATCGCCCGGCAAAGTGCGTCATAACTGGGGTCATCCGGGAACCGCAGGACATATCTCCGGATGAGTCGTTCATCCCTCAAGCGCTCCAGCACCTCCACATAATCGGCTCCCATCTCCGCGTAGCATACCTCTAAGGTCATCATGTCCCACTCCTTTCTGCACGCTCACCTGCCACCCGCCGGCGCGCCGCGCCTCTTTGTCTTTGCCGCATACATTCGTTGATCCGCCCTTTTCACTGCCTCCACCATGAGACGGACGGAATGAACGCCCCCAATGCTGATGGAAAGTCCAAGTCCCGGATATTCCTTTACTACTGTCCGCTCCACAGCCTTCCGGACCTCCTCCGCCTTGGAGGCGAAAAACTGTGTCTTTTCCCGTTCCTGTTCGGCCAGACGCAAAGCGCGCCCGGAAATCCCCAGATCTTTTTGTTTCAGCAGTTCCTCCACTACGTTATACACCTGCATCTCACTCTGCCTGCGCGCTTTTCTCGGCCGGAGCTCCGCCGGAATCCGCTCCGCGATTTCTGTCAGGCACTCTATCAGGAGCGGGTGAAACGCGCCGCACGCTCCATCCAGAATCATCCGTACCGCCTTTTCATGCGGAAGCGCCGCCTTATAGCACCGCTCGCTGGTCAGCGCGTCATAGACGTCCGCCAGGGATACAATCTGGGCGGAGATCGGAATGTCTTCGCCCCGCAGGCCATCGGGATAGCCCCGCCCGTCATACCTCTATGGTGCCAGCGACAGATTTCATAGGCCACCTTGACCAGCGCCTCGTCCTGATAGGCCGGGAGCGCCTTCAGCATGGCGGCTCCTACCGTGGCATGGGTCTTCATCACCTCAAACTCTTCCGGCATCAGCTTCTGTTTGGCATAGAGCATAAGGGTGTTGACCACCCGCCGGCGTACGATCAGCGCGTCAAAGGGACGGCTGATGTAATCGCTCACGCCAAGCTCATAGGCGCGTTCCACAAAGGAGGTGCCGCTCTCCGCCGATATCATGATGACCGGAATACTTACGATCCAGCGCCACTGGTTCATGGCTTCCAGGACTTTAAATCCGTCCAGCTCCGGCATTATGATGTCCAACAGCATCAGGTCAATCTCCATGTTCCGCTCCCGGATGGTTTCCAAAGCCCGCATACCGTTCACGGCCTCGATGATCTCACATTCCTTTCCCAGCATGTCCGCCGGAATGGCGCGTTTTATCTCAGAGTCATC
This sequence comes from Intestinimonas sp. RTP31139st1_F5_RTP31139_211217, assembly GCF_040226735.1. Lineage (NCBI taxonomy): Bacteria > Bacillati > Bacillota > Clostridia > Eubacteriales > Intestinimonas > Intestinimonas sp. RTP31139st1_F5_RTP31139_211217. Next base: position 364,274 of record NZ_JBCOAQ010000001.1, read on the forward strand.
GGCGATCAGGATGGTCTATCTGTCCGGCGGCCGCCTTTTTGTCATCTTCTTCAGTCCTTATTCTGTATCTACTTTTAAATCCCCGATGCGCAAGGAGGGTCACGGTTTGGCGGCTCGACGGCTGCGCCGCCGTTTTTTATGGTATTTATTTTATAATTATAAAAGATCGGCCCTCAGGATACAACCCATTTCTCTTCCCCTCCAAGCTGTCCCCCATATACCGCGGACATACAGACCGATCCCCGCCGCCAATTCTTTTGAAAATGAGGACGCACGACGTTTCCCAGCCCCATGCATCGCCTAATGTGTCTCATGGAGCCAGACCCCTTCTGCCCGACTACCGCTCACAGACGCCAAACGCAGCCGCCGCAATGAAACTTTTGTGCACATCAGCGTGTGGAATCCGCGCTTTACTTCATTTTAGCACACTGATAGAATCATTTTACAGACCATACAGGACCTGTTCAAAAGCGGGGTGAACGTCGCTTCTTCCCCCTCAAGGAAAGGATGTTTTTCAATGAAACTGCTGACTTATCAATACAAATTCTTTGGTCCTCGGGCCGGTATGAAGTTGGACGACGAGGTGCTTGATCTGACGGTTCTGCTGAACTGCTGCTCCAGTCCGATCTCAGACATCGGCGCGCTGCTCCGCCGTTTTGACGACCCCGTTGCCGCCATCCAGGCAGCTCTGCACAGCGGAGCAAAGCAGGAAACCCTGCCGCTGTGTGAGGTCTCTCTCTGCCCGCCCATTCTGCATCCGGCATCCCTCCGGGACTCCAGCCTGTTTGAGGCCCATTCCAACGGCACCAGCAAAAGCAACGGCCACACCACTCCCCCCATCTGGTATGAGCGGCCCATTTACTTCTATGAAAATCCCAATGACCTCACCGGGCCTGAGGCTGTCATCTCTCGTAAAGCCGGTTCCGTCACCCTGGACTACGAAGCTGAGCTGGCTCTGGTGGTAGGAAAGTCCGGCCGCAACGTCACCACAGAGCACACGTTGGAGCATCTGTTCGGCGTCACCGTGTACAACGACTGGACAGATCGGGCAGTGGGCGGCCAGGAAGTGGGTTTCCTGGGGATGCATAAGAGCAAAGACTTTGCCGCAGGACTCGGTCCATGGATCGTCACCATGGACGAAGTCATGGACCGGTGGAACGACGGCCGGCTGGACCTGAAGGTGGATGTCTTTGTCAATGGAAAGCAGACCACGGATTCTTCCACAGGAACGATGTACTGGACCATCCCTCAGCTGTTTGAAGTGATAACCCAGGACTGCACCGCAGTCCCAGGCGATGTGATCGGCCTGGGCACCGTGGGCGGCGGCTGCCTGGCTGAGCGCGGGGGCACGCTGCCCTATCTCGCCGACGGGGACACGGTGGAGATCCGAATTGAGCGTATCGGGACCCTGCGCCAGTATGTCAAGAGATAACGAAAAAGCCCACCGGCACGGAAGCTGACGTCCGTGCCGGTGGACTTTCTATTATTGTAAATATCAGTAATATTAGTTTTGCGGCGCGGGACGATATTTGAAATTGGATACCGCCAACAGCACAAAACTGAACGCTGAAATGATCCCCCAAAACAGATAGACCCTGGCGTAGGTCCCGGACAGGGATGCAATGGCGCCGATCAGCAGATAGCATAGGTTCCGGATCAGGCTGGCGCCAGTAAACAGGACGGACCACACGCTGGCATAGTTGGCCCGCCCATACTGGCTGACCAGAGTGGAAGCCATCAGGTTGGCGTTGGCCCCACCACTGGCCATAGCCAGCCAGAGGGGCAACAGGAACAGTTTGTCGATGCCCGTCAGGGCAAAGGCCCCTGAATAGCCTATCACATAGAGCGCGGCAAAAATCAGACTGGCCTTCTTGGTTCCAAGCCTGGTGTCCAGCACCCCCATGATAAAGCTGCCGGCCAATGAAAACAGACTGGTCAGAGACATCAGCCCCACGGCGTCCACCTGAGAATACCCCCGCTCCAACATATAGGGGACAAAAGCGGTAATGCCGCCGGTAGTCGCGATAAACAGCAGACCAAAACCCACGATATAGCACATTCCGTCTTTGGAACCTATCAGGTTCCGTGCCGTCCAGTCCTGGCGGGCCGTCCCGCCGCCGAACTCCTGTTGTTCCCGCTCCGTCAGAGGCATATTGTCCGGCAGGAGGCCGCACTGTTCAGGGGTATCGACGATCCATTTCAGGGATACGACGCCCAGCATGGCAATTACGGCCGCCAGGAAATAGCAGACATTGGTAAATCCAATCTTGGGGCTGTACACCGTGATGAACAGAACAGAGGTAAAGGAGGCCGCCATCATACCGGCGGTGGTGATCCCCATGACCCAGCCCTTTTTTCGGGGGAACCAGTTGGCAATCAGTGCGTTGGTAGCGGTAAAGCTGTAACCGTTATACAGGCCCTGACTGACCACGGACCAGAGGATATAGATTCCCAGGCTCGTCCCATTCCCTAGAATACACAGTCCAACCGCCGTGCCGATGCAGCTAAAGGCGGTGATCCCCCGCACTCCCCTGGCGATGACCCAGCGTCCGATCAGAAAAGTCATTGCCACGGAGAGGAATCCGCCCACGGTGTTGACGGAAGTGACAAGATTGGAGTTCAGTCCGGTCATACCGCAGTACTGCGCAACAAGAACGCTTAGTCCCCCGCCGATCAGGGTGCCATAGATCCAATACATCAAAAAAGAATGGAGCACCATGGAGTAACCGCGGAGAAACGATTTTTCCCCAGCCATAAACAGCATCCTTCCCATATCAAATCTGCGGCGGGGCGCAAGCCCCTGCCGCAGATTTTGATTTTTAGTCTGCGATCTTCTCGGTCCCTTTCAGCTTCTGGGTGGCAATCGCAAAGATGGACAGGGCCGTGCAGATCACCGCGCTCAAGACATAGCGGGTATAGATGGTACCGCCCATCCGCGCCACCGTGGAGGTGATCAGGTAAGGGGTGAGGAAGTTGCCCAGCACATTGGCTGCGTTGAAATAGGAGAAGCCTCTGGACGTGGCTCCCTTTTCCAGGGTGATGGGCAGGAATACAAAGCTGGCCGATTTAAAGATGCCGAAGCCAAATCCGATTACTGCAGTGGCCACAAAAATCAGCCACAACAGCGAAACGCTCTTGCAGACGGCAAGCATGAACAGGCCGATGGCCATCAGAACAATACCGCCAGTCATGCAGGGCTTGCCGAACTTGCGGCAGAACACTTTCAGCGTAGTCGCCGCGATCACATTTAGTCCGGCAAAGACAAAGGAGCCATAACTGGCCATCTGTGCGTAGTTTTCAAAGCCAAGGCTCTGGAACAGGGACGAGGCGTTGCTCTGGTACACCATCCAGCACAATCCAGCAAAGAAGGACTCGATCACCCAGCAGATGAGCGCAGGGGACCATACCTTGACCTTTACGGGCTCACTTCCATTCTTCCTGGGGAGGCACTGGATTTCCTCCCGGGGCTGCACGATCACGGTGATGAGCATAACCGGAATAGTCAGGAAAAAGATCCAATAGACGCAGGGCCAGTCGATGGCCACCAGCAGGCCGCCGATCAGCGGAAACACTACGCTGCCGACCGTCGCCGCCACAGAGTTCTGGGCGTTCATTCTTACCAGCTCAGCGCCCTCAAAGTGATTGGCAATATTGATGCCGTTTAGCGGGGTGATGAGCCCCATACCGATGCCAATGAGAACACTGGACAAGAACAGCAAAGGAACACTGGTCTTCGCACAGAAAAAGCCGATGACGCCGCCTGCCAGAACACTTATCAGGGTGAGCATGGACATGCTCTTCAGCGTCATCCTCTTTTCCAGCCAGATACACAGCAGGGAGCCCACCACCGCCATGCCAGTGGTCGTGGAAAAAATCAGTTGTATGGTGGAAACCGGGTACTCCGGATAGGTCTTGATCAGGTCGGCAATAATCAGCGATATTACATTTTTTGACAAAGCAAGCGCGTTCAGAGAGAGGATCGCGATGGCAATCCTGGCCTGAAGCGCAGTCCGTTTTGCTGCAGCGTGCATGTTCAGAATTCCTCCTCGTACCTTATACCTTTTCTCTTTTCCGGCTACGGATTACAGCACGGCGATAGGACGCACCCAGCCCGCACTTCCTCCCTTGATCTTAATCGGGAAGCAAATCACCTGGAATCCGGTGACGGGCAGCAGATCCAGATTTGTCATCTTCTCCATCTGGTAATACTCCATCTCCATACCCGCCAAGTGGCCCTCCCAGATAACGGACGGGTCCTTCGTCTTGGCAAATTCCTTTGCCACCAGAGGCAAAGGAACGTCCCAACTCCAGGCATCGGTTCCCACCACCTTGACGCCCTGCCGCAGCAGCCACAGGGTGGCCTCACGGCCCACACCGCAGCCAGTGATCCCGTATTCCGTCCGGCCATAATTTTTCTGTGCGCCGGTGTGCAGAAGCACGATATCCAGCGGCTTGAGCTGATAATCGATTCTTCTGAAATACTGCTCCAGATCCGCCGCAGTCACCTTATAGCCATCCGGTTTGTCCTGGAAGTGGATACACACACCGTTACCCATACACCACTCCATCGGCATTTCATCGATGGTCCGTGCCCGCTCACCGCCGTTCATAGTGGGCGCATAGTGCCAGGGCGCGTCCATATGCGTCCCGCTGTGATCCGCGCAGGATATCCGCGTATCCGCACAACAGCCTCCGGCCGGCAGGTCCTCCCGACTACAGCCGTAAGTCTTCATCATTTCATCGGCGCCCGTCTCATGGTCGGAATATTGAAAATGCGGGCGCATGATGGGAATATCAGAGAGCGTGTCGGGCTCAAAGAGGACAGATAAGTCAATGAAACTCATGCTATATTGTGTACTCCTCTCATTTGCTGCGATTTGCCGCGAATCGTCCGTGCGCACGAAAGCAATTTGTCGGCTTCACGTACATCATACCGGCAGTCTGCTGCAAAATAAAGGAGCAATTCCGCACGCCTCTGTGCATTCAGTGCACATAGCGTCTAAAATTGACATAACTCTTCTTTTGTGTTATAGTCAAAAAAATAACCGGACAGAGCGCAAGGGGTGTGATGGTGCTATGACGCTGGAGCAGTTGGCGTTTATTTCAGAGGTGGAAGCCGCTGGTACGATCGTTGCCGCGGCAAGGAACCTCTACGTCTCCCACACCACGGTCAGCCGCGCCATTTCCAGTCTGGAGGACGAACTGGGCTTTGCCATTTTTGACCGCTCCAGGCGTGGTTCTACTCTGACCGACAAAGGCGCAGAGGCTATCCGTCTGGCCAGAATCATTTTGGAGAATGCCGAGAATCTCAAGCAGTTGGGTGAGAGCAGGGAAACCGGCGCTCTGCATATCGGAGCTTACCCCATCGGCCCTACTACCTTTTTGCAGGATGTGGTATCCAGATTCAATCATGTCTATCCCGAGTATACGATTTTTCTCAATCACGCGGGTGTAAACGATATTATCGCCGGTGTGCGGGACCTTACCCTGGACTTCGGCCTCATCTGCTGTCTGCCGGAGCTTTGGAGCTCCGTCCGCGCTTCCGTCCAAGTCACAGAGTTGTTTGAATCCAATCTAGTCATCATCTGCAGCCCGGATTCTCCATTGTCCAAGAAACCCTTTGTCACTCCGAATGATCTGAAACATGAGACCTTTATCCTCCAGAGTGAGGAGCAAGTCCTATACATGATGCAGCATGTCTTTTTCCCCGGAGATATGCCGCCAATCTCTATGTTCTCCAACAACAATGAGTTGATCAAAACCACAGTCATGTCCAATCATATGATCGCCACTTATGTTGAGATGGTCATTGCGGATGATCCCCTTGTGAAATCCGGTCGACTGGCCTGTGTCCCCATCAAACTGGGGGCCGAATTATACAAGCTGAAATATCTCTATGTCCGTCCACTAAAAAAGCGGATCAGCGCCGCGGAACGCACTTTTATCCGGCTGATGCCCTTTTAACCCGGAAACTTCCGTTCCAACGCAGAAGTTCGAAACAGCTCTCCGAAAAAAGTTGCCCCAATCGCACATAAGGCGATTGGGGCAACTTCTTTGCTCCGGTTTGAAACCAATATTTTGCGGTAAGTGCTCCCGTCGGATATGTCTGCTTCGGAATCATTCCCACTCAAGTCTTGAGCTTTGATTTAGGGTTATAAAATGCACTCTCGATACGCTTTTCGTCCAAATAATCCACGTATTTCGGGCTGTACATAGGTTCCTTGCGAATTTTGTAGCCGTTTTGTAGCCAACTATTTTATACGTACTAACCGTTCGCAACGACTTGTTTTGAATGATTTGCAGCAGATTTCGATATGATTCCCGCCAATAATCACCCGGAAATTGACCGCCTGATTCACCTCAAAAATCATCTTGGAGGTATGACCATGAGCAAACTTATATCCTATCAATTCAACATAGACACAGCCTGCGTAGAATTGGTTTTTGACGATAGAAGCCAGATTTCCATTGACTTCACCGCCGTTGAAAACGAAGTTGCCGATAACCGCTTTCAGCGGTCAGAGCTGGATTATCTGATCTACAACGACCCGCTTGCTTATGCCGATCTGATTCTGAACAGCAAGCTGAACGTCCTGTTTGAATAAACCGACATGAGCATAAACGACAGCGTCCCGGTTCATAATGATTGGGCCGCTGCTTATTATATCATTGTATTTTGCGAACTCATTCCTCGAACAGATACAGAAGATATCCGTAACCCTCTGCTTTCATCTTTGCGTAAGGCACAAAGCGCAGGGCCGCACTGTTGATGCAGTAGCGCACGCCATTGGGGGACTCCGGATCGCCGGTGAACACATGACCAAGGTGAGAATCTCCGGCACGGCTTCTGACCTCTGTACGGCGCATGCCGTGGCTCAGGTCCTCCAGTTCTACCACGGCAGGCTCTTCAATGGGCTTTGTGAAAGCCGGCCAGCCGCAGCCGCTCTTGTACTTATCCGTGGAGGAAAAGAGCGGCTCGCCGGTGACGACATCCACATAGATGCCCTTTTCAAACTTGTCCCAGAACTCGCCTGTGAAAGCGCGCTCTGTGCCGCTCTCCTGCGTAACACGGTACTGCTCCGCCGTCAGCTTGTCCCGGATGGATTCCGCCGCGGGCTTCTGATAGTCGCCCGGATCGATGCGCAGCCGGGAAAACAGCTCCATCTCCGCGCGCGGGATGTGGCAGTAGCCGTTCGGGTTCTTTTCGAGGTAGTTCTGGTGGTACTCCTCGGCGGGGTAATAGTTCTTGAGTGGGCCTATCTCCACGAAGAACTTTTCACTGCGTCCCCGCTCGATCTCCGCGATGCGCTCCACCGTTTCCTTCGCGCTTTCGTTGGTGTAATAGACACCGGTCTGATACTGGCTGCCCCGGTCGTTGCCCTGCCGGTTCTCCACCGTGGGGTCGATCACATAGAAGTAGACCAGCAGCAGGGCGTCGAGGCTCACCTGCCCGGGGTCATACTCCACCCGCACGGTCTCCCGAAAGCCGGTGTTCCCTTTGCAGACGGTCTTGTAATCGGCGTCCGCCTCGCAGCTGCCGTTGGCGTAGCCGCTCTCAGCATCGAGGACGCCGGGGATGGACTGCATCAGGTGCTCCATGCCCCAGAAGCAGCCGCCCGCCAGATAGATGACATTGTCTGTGGTATCCATATAGGTGATCTCCTCGTCGGACCGGTCAAAAGCCTGTCCGCCCATGTTTGTTTCCTGTCCGCTCTTTTCCTTCGGCACAGTCTGCCGCCCGGCGGCGCAGCCGCTGAGCAGCAGCACTGCGGCGAAAAGCAGGGCCAATACGCTTCGATGCATCGCGTTTCCTCCTTTCAGGGGAAGCTGGGCTCACTCTGCCCCTTGCCCGCCGAGGGCAATGCAATGGCGCGCAGCAGGCACTTTTTAAATCTCGGGTCAGCCCATATCGGCGGCGAGTGCCTTGTCGATTTGGGCTTGCAGCGTCTCCGCCTGCTTCTTTTCCGTGATGGCGCCTACGATGGGGTCACCCACGATATTGCCGTTGCGGTCGACCACATAGGTGGTGGGATAGGCAAAGATGTTGGTGGTAAACTTTCCCGCCTCACCGTCGGAGTCAAAATACACATTCTGATAGGTGGCGCCCTTCTTGGCAAGCACATCCTTCGCCTCGGAAATTGCCGTTTCGTCGCCGTCCAACGTGAAGGTGTTGACGCCGATGAGTGCGCCGCCCTTCTTCGCAAGCTCCTTGTTCAGTGCGTCCAGCTCGGAAAGCTCGCCTACGCAGGGATTGCAGGTGGTGAACCAGAAATTCACCACGGTGACGGCGTTGCTGGCGAACAGCTCCTTGCTCTTCACCGTGTTGCCGTCCAGATCTTTCCCTTCAAAGGCGGGGAACTTCTGCATACTGCCGTCGTCGGGAGGGTTGCTCGTGTCGCTGCCCGCGGGCATGCTCATATCGCCGTCCATGGATTGCTGCACGATCTCAGGGTACTTTTCCTCCAGCGCGGTCAGCTTGTTTTCAATATTGCTGATCTCCGTGGCTGACTCCTTCAGCCACTCATACTCCTTGTCGGTGAACTGCTCTTTAGCAGCCTCAACGGTATCCAGCAGGAAGTCTCCGTAATTTTTCCCGTCCTCCTGCATGGTCATGCCCTTATCGGCCGCCATGAACACCTTCTCCCAGAGCTCGGTATTTTCCGACAGGATCGCGTTCTCCCGCTCCAGCAGCTCCTTGTGCAGGGCGAGCGCCTCCTCGGCGTTTTTCGGCTCGCCAGTCATGGCGGAGCCGTTGCCGCCCATGTCGCCCATCTTGTCATTGTTCTTCGTGCCGCAGGCTGCCAGAGAGAGGGCCAGCACAGCGACCAGCAGCAGTGTTGCCAGTTTCTTTGCGTTCATATACGTTCCTCCTGATTCTTGTCGATATTCTGCTGCGGCATTTCTGCCGCAGCAGGTTTATTTTTACCGTCTCCAAAGCCATAGCGGAAGCGCACGGCATTGGTCGGACAGGCGCGGATGCACATTCCGCAGCGGATGCACTCGGTATGGTTGGGCGTTTTCGTCACATCCACATCCATCTTGCAGGCTCTGGCGCACTTCCCGCAGGAGACGCACTTATTCTTGTCCACCTTCATCTGGAAGAGGGACACCCGGTTGAACAGCGCGTAGAAAGCGCCCAGCGGGCAGAGCCACTTGCAGAAGGGACGGTAGAACAGCACGCTCAGCACGATCACTGCCAGCAGGATGCTGAATTTCCATGTAAACAGCTTGCCCAGCGCCGCCCGGATGCCGGCATTGGCGAGGGACAGCGGGATGGCTCCCTCCAGCACGCCCTGGGGGCAGAGATACTTACAGAAGAACGGGTCTCCCATCCCTACATCATTCACAAGGAACGCCGGCAGCAGGAATACCATCACCAGTAGGACGGCGTATTTCAGGTATGTCAGGGGCTTGAGCTTCTTTGTGGAGAGCTTCTTTGTCGGGATCTTATGCAGCAGCTCCTGAAACCAGCCGAAGGGACAGAGGAAGCCGCAGATAAAGCGCCCCAGCAGCACGCCCAGCAGGATGAGAAAGCCTGTGATATAATAGGAGAAGCTGAACTTGGACGAGCCCACCACTGCCTGAAACGCCCCGATGGGACAGGCTCCGGAAGCCGCCGGACAGGAGTAGCAGTTCAGCCCCGGCACGCAGACAGTCTTCCCCGCGCCCTGATACAGTCCGCCCTTGAGAAAGTTCGGCAGATGCAGGTTGGTCAGCAGCGTCGCCCCCGCCTGAATCCAGCCCCGGAAGCGGGACATGGTCTGTGAAACGCCTGAAAACTTTTTACCCAATGCCCACACACTCCAGACATAATTTGATTGCTTTGCTCAGCACTGTCGCCGCCTCGCCCCGCCAGACACCAAAGCACAGCATGGCGGCTCCGGCCATCAGCAGCACGACCTGCGCCGCAGCCTTTTTTCCGCAGCCCATTTTTCATCACCCTTTCCGATTTTCTGCCCCCATCATAGCGCGGGAGAGTTAAAGTCTCTGTTAAGAACGAAAACTTAACGCAAACCTTATCTGTTTTTGCTATAATGAAAGCAACACAAAAACGAAGAAATAAAAAGGAGGGTTCTCATGCACCTTTTAGTAATTGAAGATGAACGCGCCCTGTGCGAGACCATCGTTCGCAGCCTGCGGCGGCTGGCCTACAGCGTGGACTACTGCTATGACGGCGAAAAGGCGCTGGCGCTTCTGGGCGTGGAACGATACGATCTGGTGCTTCTTGATCTGAATCTGCCGAAAAAGGACGGCATGACGGTGCTGCGCACCCTGCGGCAGACCGACCGGGAGACGCGGGTACTGATCCTCTCCGCCCGCAGCGAGGTGGAGGACAAGGTGCAGGGACTGGACGCCGGGGCCAACGACTATCTGGCAAAGCCCTTCCACTTGGCCGAGCTGGAGGCGCGTATCCGGAGTCTTACCCTGCGCCAATTCACGCAGAAGGATGTGCTGCTCTCCTGCGGCGAGCTGAGCTTTGATACCCGCTCTCGCACCGCCGCCGTCAGCGGACAGACGCTGACGCTGACCCGCAAGGAGGCGGGAATCCTGGAATATTTAATGGTGCATCAGGGGCGCCCGGTGAGTCAGGAGGAGCTGATGGAGCACGTCTGGGACAACAGCGTGGACAGCTTCAGCAATTCCATTCGCGTCCACATCTCCGCCCTGCGCAAAAAGCTCCGCGCCGCGCTGGGCTATGACCCCATCCGCAACCGCATCGGCGAGGGCTATCTGATGGGAGGCGAGGAAGCATGAAGCGTCTTTCTTTGCAGTGGCGCATCACCCTGATGTCCGTCCTGCTCATCGGCATCACCTGCGTGGCCATGAATTTGCTGCTGTGCTCCTCCGGTGTGTACTATATGGACACCATTGCGAACCGCTTACAAGGCGGCGGCACGGTGATCCTGAATGATGGCGGAGCGGCGAGCTTTGACCCGCAGCTCATAGCGCCCAACGAGGAGTTGACCATCGTCGTCGATGGGGTGCAGGGGCGCTTCCGCACCACCAACTGGTACATCACGGCGGCGGTAACGCTGCTCAGCGGCATCCTCGCCTATTTCGTCAGCGGACGCGCTCTCAAGCCCCTGCGCAGCTTTGCCTCGCAGGTGGAGCAGGTGCAGCTGAACAATCTTGCCGATATGAGGATCGATGAAGACGCTATTTCGGAGTTCCGGCAGCTGAGCCGCTCGTTCAACCAGATGCTGGAGCGGCTGAACAACGCCTTTGCCGCCCAGCGGCAGTTCACCGGCAACGCCGCCCACGAGCTGCGCACGCCACTGGCGCTGCTGCAGGCGCAGCTGGAGCTGTTTTCCGCGGAGCATCCTGATGTGCGACCGGAGACGGCGGAGTTCCTCACGCTTTTGCGTGAGCAGACGGAACGGCTGATACAGATGACCAGGACACTGCTGGAGATGAGCAATCTGCGGCAGGTGGCGCGGAACGAGCGGATCCAGCTCGCTCCCATGATCGAGGAGATCTTCACAGATCTTGCGCCGCTCTCAGATAAGCTCGGCGTCACGCTGACGGCGGAGGGCGACGGCATTATGACCGGCAGCGATGCACTGATCTACCGGCTGATCTTCAACCTGACGGAGAACGCCGTCAAATACAACCGGCCGGGCGGCTCGGTACGGGTTTCTGTCACTCAGGAGTTGGAAAAGCTCCTGCTCCGCGTCTCCGACACCGGCTGCGGCATCCCGGAGGTGTATCAGCGCAGTATCTTCCAGCCCTTCTTCCGGGTGGACAAGTCTCGCAGCCGGGAATACGGTGGCGCAGGACTGGGGCTCTCACTGGTATGGGAGATCGCCGACCTCCACGGCGGCTCCGTTTGGGTAGAGAAAAGTTCGGAGAAGGGCACTACCATTGCGGTGGGGTTGCCAACGCAACAATCAACGAAGCCCTAAAACCCTTTTATTCGTTTTTCGCCGCTTCGCTTGCCGCCCTGCGGCGTTCCTCTCTGTATGGGGCGGTCAGCCGGAAAGAGAAGCGTCCCTTTTCAATCTCAAATTCCTTGTAGCCCGTGTCCAGGTCTACGTCCGTCAGCTTGCAGACGGCAGGGTGTTTGCGGCTGTATGCGGTCAGCCTGTTTTTGAGGTCGGTGTTGTGGGTGCGGATGAAGATGGTGGGGTCTTTCTCGTCAAAATAGATTTCGGTGGTCTTTTCCTGCTTGGTAAGTCCAGTTCTCATAGGCTTATCCTTTCTGCGGCTCTGTCACGCAATAGGGGTGTTTTTCGGGGATTTTCTTCGGCTCTTGACTTGGGAAAAATGGCGATTTTCAAACAGGAGCGCGCCGGACGATGTCTGCCCTGTCCGACGCGCTCCCATTCGATAAAATGCGTTTTTTCCGGCTCTACACAGGAATCAGCGAGCTTCGTCCCTCGTGACCGCTTTTTCTCTGCTCAGATATGGACAATTTCGATTATCCCGCCATTGGGCAGAGAATCAAGCAACTCCGAAAACGGAAGGGGCTGAACCAGACCGAACTGGCACAAATGCTGAAAAAATCTCTCCGCACCGTACAGAAGTACGAAACAGGAGAGATTGAAGTGTCGATTGCCGTTGTCAATCAGATTGCCGACCTGTTGGACACGACCTCAACCTATATTCTTGGCTATGAATCCAGCACGACGCAGATCAGGACGCTTGCCGATGTGATGGACTTTCTCTTTAAGCTGGAAACGGTAGAGGGCATCGACTTCAAGATCGACGTGCAGAAGCCACCCCGCAGCAAGCAGTGGGAATGTTCCATTTCCTTTGACGGAAAGAGCATGGCAGAGTTCAACGCCGATATGTGCCTGTTCCTTGAGCAGTGGGAGGACGAACGCAGCGAGCTTCGCGCCTATAACTCCACGCAGGCAGCATATAAGCGCTGGAAGGAGCAGACGCTTGCATACTATGCCGCGAACGCAGTCAAATGCACAGAGCCGGAAGAACTTGACCGTGATGAACTGATTGCAAGACGGACAGAGCTTTTGGAAAAGAAATACGGTAAAAACGAGAGTAATGAGTAAATAACCCCATCAAAGCCTGATTCTTGAGGGAAGGAGGTAAAAATGTCAGTAACAAAAGACGGCGACACCGGTCGCTGGATGTCCCAGATCCGCGTGACGGACTGGACGGGCAAGACCATCCACAAGAAGAAGCGCGGCTTCGCCACCAAAAAGGAAGCCCTGCAATGGGAACGTGACTTCATCAGCCAATCCACAGGCAGCCTCGGTATGACCTTCGGCGACTTCATCGCCCTGTATGTCAAGGATATGGAGCACCGCCTCAAGCCCTCCACCGTTGCCAGCAAGAAATGGCTGATTGACCTGAAGGTAACGCCTTTCTTCAAGAAAATCCCGCTGAACGAGATCAAGCCCACTCATGTGCGCCAATGGCAGAACTCCCTGACCAGCTATCGGGATGAAAACGGCAAGCCTTACGCCCAGACCTATCTCAAGTGCATCAACAACCAGCTCACGGCGATTTTCAACTACGCAGTCAAGTATTACGGGCTGAAAGAAAACCCCTGCCACAAGGCAGGGAGCATGGGCAAGAAGAAAGCCGATGAGATGCTGTTCTGGACAAAGGACGAGTTTCAGACCTTTATCGAGAGCATGAAAGACCGTCCCGCCAGCTACACGGTATTCATGACCATGTACTACACGGGGATTCGGGAGGGAGAGCTGCTGGCGCTCACACCGTCGGACATCGACTTCGAGAAGAAGACCCTGACGGTGAACAAGAGTTATCAGCGCCTCGGCAGAGAGGATATTATCACCACTCCGAAAACACCGAAAAGCATCCGCACTATCCCCATTCCCGACGGTCTTTGCAACTGTTTGCAGGAGTATATGTCCCATTGCTACGGGCTGCAAAAGGACGACCGACTCTTTCCCTACACCAAGAGCTTTCTGTATCACGAAATGGAGTATGGCTGCAAGGTATCAGGGGCAAAGCGCATCCGGGTGCATGACATTCGACACAGCCACGCCAGCCTGCTGGTGGAGATGGGCTTCTCACCGCTGCTGATCGCGGAGCGTCTCGGACACGAGAAGGTGCAGACCACGATGGACACGTACAGCCACCTGTACCCCAACAAGCAGGTGGAGGTAGCCAGACAGCTTGACGGCATCATGCCGTGAGCCTCTGGCTACAAAAATCGCTGCAAATGTAGCCAATTTGTAGCCAGTAAAAAACAAGAATCCCGGAAAACCCTGTAATATCAAGGTTTTCCGGGACTCAAAAGCCTAATTTAATTTATTCCCACTCGATTGTGGCGGGCGGTTTGGACGTGATGTCGTAGACGATGCGGTTGATTCCTTTGACCTCGTTGACAAGTCGGACAGAGATCTTGTCCAGCACCTCGTAGGGGATCCGTGCCCAATCGGCGGTCATAAAATCGCTGGTGGTGACAGCCCGGAGGGCCAGGGTATAGTCATAGGTACGTCCGTCTCCCATAACGCCTACGGAACGGCTGTTGGTGAGGACCGCGAAGTACTGGCTCAGATTTTTGTCCTCACCGGTCTTGGCGATCTCCTCCCGGTAAATGGCGTCGGCCTCCCGCAGGGTATCGGCCTTCTCCTTAGTGACGGCGCCAATGATGCGGATGGCCAGACCAGGGCCGGGGAAGGGCTGGCGCATCACCAGATATTCCGGTAGGCCCAACTCGCGGCCCAAGGCCCGCACCTCATCCTTGAAGAGCAGGTCCAGCGGCTCCAGTACACCCTTGAACCGGGCCACCACCTCGGGTGGCAGCAGGCGGTTATGATGACTCTTGATCACATCAGCGTCTCCCTTGCCGGACTCGATCACGTCGGGATAGATCGTACCCTGCGCCAGGAAATCCTGATCCGTGATCCCAAACTGTTCGGCCTCATCCCGGAACACATAGCCGAACTCCGCGCCGATGATATGTCGCTTTTCCTGCGGGTCCTCCACTCCAGCCAGTTTGGACAGGAACCGCTCCTCCGCGTTTACGCGGACGAACCGGACCTTCCATTTGCTAAAGGCGCTCTCCACTTCGTCTCCCTCATGCTTCCGCATCAGGCCGTGGTCCACAAACACGCAGGTCAAGCGGTCCCCAATAGCCTCGGCCAACAGCGCGGCCAGGACCGAGGAATCCACGCCGCCGGATAAGGCCAGCAGGACACGCCCCCGGGGCCCGATCTCCTCCCGCAGCCGTGCGACCGTGGATTTGCAGTAATTCCCCATGGTCCAGTCCCCGGTGGCTCCGCAGACCTCGAAGAGGAAATTGCGGATCATCCTGGTGCCGTTCTCTGTATGGTTGACCTCCGGGTGAAACTGAACGCCATAAAAGCCCCTGGATGCGTCGGCGATGGCCACATTGGGGCAGTTGTCGCTGTGAGCGGTGAGGGCAAAGCCCGCGGGCACCATGGCCATGTAGTCCCCATGGCTCATCCAGGATGTTCCCTCTGCGGGCAGGCCCTGGAAAATCTTACAGCCGGTGTCGTAGTAGGTACGGGTCTTACCGTACTCCCGGGCGGTGTCCTCCTGGGCCGCGGTAACCTGTCCGCCCAGGGTATGCGCCATGAGCTGGCATCCATAGCAGATCCCCAGGACGGGGATCCCAAGTTCAAAAATCGCGGGGTCCACATGGGGCGCGGCGTCCTCATAGACGCTGTTGGGGCCACCGGTGAAAATGAAACCGATGGGGTCCATGGCCTTCAGCTCAGCAATCGGCGTGGTATAGGGCTTGACCTCGCAGTAAACGCCGCATTCGCGGACACGGCGGGCAATGAGCTGGTTATACTGACCGCCAAAATCCAGTACGATGACAAGTTGATGATTCATATCGTTTCCCTCCTTGAGAGGATCAGAATACAGTCGAAAACATGTCTGCGGCGGGACAGAGCGCTATCGCCTCCGCCCCGCCCACAGACAGCGGCTCTGCCGGCTGCCGGATCGGAGAGAGCCCCAAAGAAGGGCTCTCAGATTTTCGTGATGTCGATGGGCCGCAGGTCGGCGCTTCTCCCCTGCTCCCGGACCGTCAGAATGGCGTGCGCCGTATCGATGGCGGTGACACAGGCCACCGAATGCTCCACCGCAGCGCGGCGGATCTTGAATCCGTCGGTGTCGTGCTTGCGACCCCTGGTGGGGGTATTGATCACCAGGTCCACAGATCCGGAGGCGATCATATCCAGAATATTGGGATGGGCCTGGGAGACGCGGGCCACCTTCCTGGACGGGACTCCGGCGGCGTTGAGGGCATCGCAGGTCCCAGAGGTGGCCAGTATCTCGATCCCCATCTCCTCCAGGCCGCGGGCGATGCCGACCATCTCCCCCTTATCCTCGTCCTTCACGGTGACGATGACACGGCCGCCCTTTTTAGGCACCTTCATGTTGGCACCCTTAAATGCCTTCAGCAGCGCCTGTGGGAAGGATTCCGCGATCCCCAGCACCTCGCCGGTGGACTTCATCTCCGGTCCCAGACCGGTATCCACATCGGTGAGCTTCTCAAAGGAAAACACAGGCATCTTGACCGCAAAATATGGAGCCTCCGGGTAGATGCCGGTGCCAAAGCCCAGATCCCTCAACTTCTCTCCCAGCATGACCTTAGTGGCCAAGTCGATGATGGGCACCCCGGTAACCTTGGAGATATAAGGTATGGTCCGGCTGGAGCGGGGATTCACTTCGATCACATAGACCTGGTCGTTATAGAGGATGAATTGGATGTTGATGAGGCCGATGACCCCCAGCGCCTTGGCCAGTTCATAGGTGTATCTGAGGATGGTCTCTTTGTGCTGATCCTCAATGTGAAGGGGCGGGTAAACGGAAATGGAGTCGCCGGAATGGACCCCGGCCCGCTCCACATGCTCCATGATGCCGGGAATCAGGATATCCTCGCCGTCAAAGACGCCGTCCACTTCCACCTCGCGGCCCATGAGGTATTTGTCTACCAGGATGGGGTGCTCCTGTACCGTCTGGTTGATGATGCGCATAAACTCGGTGATGTTCCGGTCGTGATAGGCGATCTCCATCCCCTGCCCGCCCAGCACATAAGAGGGCCGGACCAGCACGGGATACCCCACTTCATTGGCGGCGGCCAGCGCCTCTTCGGTGGTAAAGACCGTTTTGCCGGCCGCACGGGGAATACCGCACTGCTGGAGGATCTCATCGAAACGCTCCCGGTCCTCCGCCGCGTCCACGCCGTCGGAGGAGGTGCCCAGAATGGGCACTCCCATATCTGTGAGGGCCTTGGCCAGCTTGATGGCGGTCTGCCCGCCGAACTGGACCACCGCGCCCCAAGGCTTTTCCAGCTCCACCACGTTCTCCACATCCTCGGGAGTCAGCGGCTCAAAATAGAGCTTGTCCGCCACATCGAAGTCAGTGGAGACGGTTTCCGGGTTATTATTGATGATGATGGTCTCATAACCCATGCGGCGGAAGGCCCATACAGAGTGAACGGAGCAGTAGTCGAACTCAATGCCCTGTCCGATACGGATGGGGCCGGAGCCCAGCACCAGCACTTTTTTCTTTTCCGGGTCCGGCGCATAGCCATGGGCTTCAGCGGCTCGAAGCGTCTCGCAGACCGGTGCGTCCCCCCACTCATGGGGCTGCGCCGCCTCGTTCTCCGCGTCATAGGTGGAATAGTAGTAAGGGGTCTGCGCCTCGAACTCGGCGGCGCAGGTATCCACCATCTTGAAGGATGGGACAATGCCCAGCTCCCCCCGCAGGGCCTTGATCGCAGCGGCGGTCTTTCCCGAGAGGGCCGCGATCCAGGCGTCGGAGAAGCCCATCTCCTTGGCCAGATACAGAGTGTCCCGATCCAGATGGCCCCGCTCCAGCCGGTCCTCCATGTCCACGATGTTCTGGAAGCGGTCCAGGAACCAGATGTCCATCTGGGTGATCTTGTTGATCTTCTCCGGCGAAAACCCTCGGCGGAGCGCTTCGGCCACGACAAAAAGCCGTTGGTCGTCCACATTGGCGAGACGCTCCTCGATCTCCTCAGTGTAGAGCTCGTCCAGGCCGTCCAAACGCAGGGATTTGACGGGCAGTTCCAGAGAGCGGATGGCCTTCATAAGGGCCCCCTCAAAGGAATTTCCGATGGCCATGACCTCACCTGTGGCCTTCATCTGCGTCCCCAGGGTCCGGCTGGCGGTGGTGAACTTGTCAAAGGGCAGGCGCGGGATCTTCAGCACACAGTAGTCCAGCGTGGGCTCGAAGCAGGCGGTGGTTTTCCCCGTCACCGCATTGGGGATTTCGTCCAGGGTATACCCAAGCGCGATCTTGGCTGCCACCTTGGCAATGGGATAGCCGGTGGCCTTGGATGCCAGCGCGGAGGAGCGGCTCACCCGGGGATTCACCTCGATGACCGCATATTCGTAGGAATCTGGGTTCAGCGCCAGTTGGACATTACAGCCCCCCTCGATCCTCAGGGCGGAGATGATGTCCAGAGAGGCGGTGCGGAGCATTTGATACTCCTTGTTGGCCAGTGTCTGGGTGGGCGCCACCACGATGGAGTCGCCGGTGTGTACGCCCACGGGGTCGATGTTCTCCATGGAGCAGATCTGGATCACATTGCCCGCGGAGTCCCGCATGACCTCGAATTCGATCTCCTTCCACCCGGCGATGGACCGTTCGATCAGGACCTGTCCCACCCGGGACATATGGATGCCCCGGTCCGCGATCTCCCGCAGAGAGGGTTCGTCGTATGCGATGCCGCCGCCGGTGCCGCCCAGCGTATAAGCCGGACGGACGATCACAGGATAACCGATGGAGTTTGCAAAATCCACGGCGTCCTCCACAGACTCCACCACATCGGAAGTCACGCAGGGCTGTCCCAACTCCTCCATGGCGTCCTTGAAACCCTGACGGTCCTCCGCCTTGCGGATAGACTCCGGGGAAGTCCCCAGAAGCCGGACGTTGTACTCCTCTAAAATCCCCTGCTCATGGAGATTCATGGCAAGGTTGAGGCCCGTCTGTCCGCCCAGTGTGGGCAGGATGGAGTCAGGCCGCTCTATCTGAATGACCTGGGTCACCGAAGCGATGTTCAGAGGTTCAATATAGACATGGTCCGCAATGTCCTTATCAGTCATGATGGTGGCCGGGTTTGAGTTGACCAGCACCACCTCCACGCCCTCCTCCTTGAGGGCCCTGCAGGCCTGAGTGCCCGCGTAGTCAAATTCGGCGGCCTGTCCGATCACGATGGGGCCCGAGCCCAGCACCAGTACCTTCTTGATATTTGGGTTCTTCGGCATTACCAGGCGCCTCCTTCCATCCGGCGGATAAATCGGTCAAAGAGGTATTCCGTATCTTTGGGGCCGGGCGAGGCCTCGGGGTGGAACTGGACGGTATAGACATTCCCGTTCTTGTACCGGAGTCCCTCCACACTGCCCTCGTTTACGTTGACGTGAGAGACTGCGGCCACCTCCGGGCTGACGCTCTCGGCGCAGACCACATAGCCGTGGTTCTGAGAGGTGATGAACACCCGGCCGGCGTCCAGGTCCTTCACCGGATGATTGGCGCCCCGGTGGCCGAAGCGCATCTTCCTGGTGGAAGCGCCGGTGGCCAGCGCCATGAGCTGATGTCCTAGACATACGGCGAAAATGGGAATCCCGGCGTCATAGAGGTCCCGAATCTCCTGGATGATGGCCACGTTGTCCGAGGGGTCCCCCGGTCCGTTGGAGAGCATCACGCCGTCGTATCTTCCCGCCAGGATCTCCTGGGCGGTGGTGTGGGCCGGAAACACCGTCACCTCACAGCCACGGCTCTGGAGGCAGCGGATCATATTTTCCTTTACACCGAAATCCATCAGCGCCACCCGCAGTTTCTGGCGGATAAGCGGAGGATAGACCTGCACCGCTTTCCTAGTGACTCTCTCCACCGTACCCTTGACCCGATATGCCTCCACCGTTTTCAAAACATCCTGGATACAAAAATCCTCCGCACAGGTAATCATACCATTCATGGTACCCTGACTGCGGAGAATACGGGTAATAGCGCGCGTATCCACGCCTTGGATGCCCGTGATCCCATGTTCTTTTAAATAATCGTCCAAATCACCTTCGCAGCGGAAATTACTGCCCCGCCGGGAGAGGTGGCGAACGACAAATGCCTCTCCCCAGGGCCGGGAAGACTCGTTGTCCTCGCTGTTCACGCCATAGTTGCCAATGAGCGGATAGGACATCACGACGCCCTGTCCGGCGTAGGAAGGGTCCGTCAAAATTTCCTGGTAGCCCACCATAGAGGTATTGAACACCATCTCACAGACACAGTCCTCTGTAGAGCCGATGCTCTGTCCCTCAAAAATGCTGCCGTTTTCCAGAATGAGGGTGGCCTTCATCTGCAGTATCCCGCCTTTCACCGCATTTTATCTGATAGATTCTATCTCAAATTTTCTCTCCTGACAACATTCTTTTTTTAAAATGGAGAAATATGTGGATTTGGACAAAGATATCCGGTTCATTCTGCCGGCGTCACGTCAATGATGACCAGTTCCGGCGGATTGAAAATGCGCGGGACCCGCGTGGACTCCCTGGCCAGCCCGCGGCTGACCACCAGGTCGGTGTTCTCATCAAGCCGGTACAGCCCGCCCGCATACGCCGGAAAGAATCCCTGGTCCGGGGCCAGCAAGCCGTTGACCAGGCCCGGAAGGCGCCACTGTCCCCCGTGGGCATGGCCCGACAAAACCAGATCAAAGTCGTAGGCCAGGTAGTCCTCCACCCGCTCCGGACGGTGAGAGAGGAGCACGGCAAGGCAGTCCGGGTCCGCCGCCTTCGCCGCTGCGGACAACTGATCGCTCCACATAGACCCGCCGCACTTCGGATCGTCCACACCGCACAGCTCGACACGCTGCCCCTGTATAAGCACCGAACGGCACTCCCCCGCCAGCACGATAACGCCGCTCTCCGTCATCTCCCTTCGGATCGTCTCCACCCTGCCGCTGCGGTATTCGTGGTTGCCTGTGACATAATAAGTCGGATACCGCGCGGCCAAGCGCCGTACTGTGAGCCATGCATTGTCCTCCGGGAGAACGTCGTCCACAATATCGCCGCCCAGCAACACCACATCCGGATGCTGTGCCTCCACCATGTCCAGCAACTCCCGCTGTCCCTCTCCATAAAAGCAACTGTGCAGATCCGTCAGCAGGGCGATCCGCACCGTCTTCTTCACCTTTTCGCTGCCTACGGTATATCGCCGCAGGGTCAGCCGATTTTCCAGCCCTGCCGCCGCTATGGCCAGGAGCGCGCAAAAGGCGGCCAGAACCGCCCATCTGCGCTTTCGGTTTTTCGGTGGTCTCATTTTCCCAGCGCCCCTTTTCCCTTCCTGCGCAGTATAATCCCCGTATCCTCTGACCATACTGTTATGGCGTATCTGAGCCGTCGGGCCCCTGTTCCGGACGCCCCGCCGATTCGTGCACGCCCCAGGATGGACCTATCTTTTGGGAGGAGCGCATTTTTTATGATCATCGCGTTTCTGCGTACCATTATATTATATCTGCTGATCATCGCGGGCATTCGTCTGATGGGAAAGCGACAGGTGGGAGAGCTGGAGCCCTCCGAGCTGGTGCTCGATCTCATCATCGCGGATCTGGCGGCCGTCCCCATGCAGGACTTCGGCATCCCTCTGCTCTCCGGCATCATTCCGATCCTGACGCTGCTCAGCGTCACCATGGTCCTCTCCGTGCTCACCATGAAGAGCGTCAAGTTCCGTGCCATCGTCTGCGGACGCCCCAGCATTATCGTGGAGAACGGGCGGCTGAATCAGCAGGAGATGAGGCGGAACCGCTTTACCGTGGACGAGCTAAATGAAGAGCTCAGAGTCCAGGGGATCACCGACCTGTCCACCGTCAAGTACGCGATTTTGGAGACCAACGGCCGGGTGTCCGTCATTCCTTACGCAAATCAGCGACCCGTCACCGCCGAGCAGATGAACCTCTTCCCGGACGACGTCGGACTTCCCCTTGTCATCATCAATGACGGACGGCTGCTGGAGCACAATTTGAAGCTCCGCGGCTTCAACGAGGGCTGGCTCAATAAGCGCCTGGAGGAACACGGCGTCCGCACTGTCCGGGATGTATTCCTCCTCTCCGTGGACGAGCAGAACCGGGTCTATTTTGTCCCCAAGGAGGTCGGTGTAAAATGAGAAGGCTCTGGATTGCTGTCGCCTTCCTCGCCGCGGTCTTTGCCGCGACACTGGTCAACTCCCATTATCTGAAAACCTTCTCGACAGAGCTTACATCCCTGCTCACGCAGGCCGAATCCCTGGCCGAGCGCGGGGAGTGGTCGGAGGCCGAGTCGCTTACCCAACAGGCCCTTGCGTCCTGGGAGGAGCACGATCTTTATCTCTACACCATGCTGCGTCACTCGGACACCGACCAGGTTCATACCGGATTCCAGGAAGTTCTTGAGTTTATCCGCTGTGAGGAAGGGGGCGAATACTCCGCCGCCAACGCCCGCCTTGTCTCCCAAATCGAGCTGCTCTATGAGATGGAAGAATTCAGTTTGAAAAACCTTCTCTGATCCTCCACGCGGCATCAATGCTGTCCTGATAGATATTATACCCTCGCATTTATTGTTTTTCAATATTAAATATCCTCAAAACAATAAATTTATATAAAACACTCCGGGCGGACCGACATCCGCCCGGAGCCTTACATGAGGTTCATTTTCCATCCAGAAGCTTGTTGAGCTCATCCATAAAGGTACCGATATCTTTGAATTGGCGGTAAACCGAAGCAAAACGGACGTAGGCCACTTCATCCACCTCCTTGAGCTTCTGCATCACCATCTCCCCGATCACGGCTGAGCTCACTTCACGCTCCATATCGTTTTGCAGGCTCTGCTCGATCTCCTGCGCAATCTCCTCCAGCTTGGACAGGGGGACGGAGCGTTTTTCACAGGCCTTGAGCATGCTTCCAAGCAGCTTATCCCTGTCAAACGTCTGACGGCTGCCATCCTTTTTGATCACCACAAGAGGCAGGCTTTCCATTGTCTCATAGGTGGTGAACCGCTTGTGGCACTCCAGGCACTCCCGGCGGCGGCGGATACTGGCCCCCTCGTCCGAGGGGCGGGAATCGACGACCTTACTTTCCAGGTTGCCGCAAAACGGACACTTCATCTTGGAATGACCTCCTCTGCAATGTGAAATTTTACCGTTATAAATACAGGCAGTTCTCCAGCGTCAAGCACCGCCGGAGCTCTTCCCGACCGGCAAGCGGCCAAATATTCATAGATAGCGTGGTCCTGTATCTGCTTTGCGGCTATTATATCACACAATCCAGTGTCCTGGTATTCTTTTTTCTATTTATATCCTTTTTTATCTCCTGGGCTGTATAAACTCCGCTTCTCCATGGTAATACTAGGGGCGTAACAGGCGAAAAGAGGTGAGTTTTCATGAACGAGAACCAAAACAACAGCCGCAGCAACGCCAAGAACCGTAAGGATCAGGGCCAAGCCCAGAACAAAAAGAAGGATCAGGCCCAGAACAAGAAGAATGACCAGAACCAGTTCTAAGCAAACAAGAGCCGGAGCGCACTGCTCCGGCTCTTGTTGTATCCATGCCCGCCCTTCCGGCATAGGATAGCCCGGAGGTTATGAGTATGAATATGTTCCCTCGCAAATCAATCGATGCTTCCGACTTTGCCGCATCCCTTCGTGATGCCGAAGCTTGCGTTTCCAGCGACTGCGGCTGCCAACCCATAAGGTGCTGCGTCCCTAATCCCTGCTGCAGCTGTCCCAGATGCTGTATCGGGCCAACTGGCCCCACCGGTACCACGGGCGCAACCGGTGCAACCGGCGCTACTGGGCCCACCGGCGCCACGGGCACCGCAGGCGCTGCCGGCGCTACCGGACCCACCGGCGCTACGGGTGCCACGGGCACCGCAGGCGCTACCGGACTCACCGGGCCCACCGGCGCTACGGGACCCACCGGGCCCACAGGCGCTACGGGTGCCACAGGCGCTACGGGACCCACCGGGCCGACGGGTACCTGCACCTGCTCGTGCCGTTCTCGAGGCGAGTTGGTGCTAAACGGCGGTATGGAAGCTTTTACAGATACTGTCCCCACCAGTTGGACCGCAAATAACAAAAATCTAGTTTCCCAGGTCGGCCAACAGGGCCGGGTGCATTCCGGGAACCTGGCCGCCAACCTGGTCAACGGCGCCGTTCTCTATCAGGATATCGCCGTAGACGCCGGGTGCTATCACCGCTTTTCTTTCTTTGCCAGGGGAGAAGGCAGCAAGGTTAGCGTTACTGCCAAGGTAATCTATCTGAATGCACAGGACCAGCCGACTCAGGGCCTGCTTATCCAGGTACGGCAGCAGGATATGACCAACAGCAACCGGGATTTCGCCTACTACCAGGGAATCACTATCGCCGCGCCGGCCGGAACCGTGAAGGCAAGGATCGAGTTTGATGTCAGCGCGGACGGCGGTCAGAGCATGGATCTGGACGACGTATCGTTCTCCTTGGCCTGACAGCGGCCCGGAGAGAGCCCGCCTCTTCCCGTCCTTTTCTCGCCCGGCACTTTCCGGCAGTGAGCGGGGGCTCCCGCGCCTCAAACGGCGCGGGAACCTCTTTTTTACAGATGGACGCACGGCAGCGACGCGCGGATCAGCAGCCCGCCCTCAGGGCCGCTCTCCGCTCCTACCGTCCCTCCATGCGCCTTCATGATGCTCTTGCAGATGGACAGGCCCAGACCGGACACTTTCCGCCCCGGGTCTGTGGTGTAGAGCGGCTCAAAAATCTGCTGGAGCAGCTCCGGGGGTACGCCTTTTCCGTTGTCCCAGAACAAAAAGACGACCTGCTCTCCCTCCCTGCAGCACCTCAGGCGCAGTTCCAGATGCCCCGCCCGGGCATGTTGGATGCTGTTCCCAATGAGGTTTCCAAAAAAGCGCCGCATATGCTCCCAGTTGCAGATGATCTGCTCTTGCGGACATCTGCACTCGATCCTGAACAGCACGTCGGCATCCATCAACTCCGACTCATATTCCATTCGGAGCTTTTCACAGAATGCCTCCACGGTCATCAGCCGCATGGGGGCCGTGTCCCGCAGCCCCACATCCAGATAATCGTCGAACTCGTCCACAATGGACTTGAGCCTCAGTGCTTTTTCATAGACGCTGTCCAGGTACTGCTGCCTCTTTTCGGGCGAAAGCTCTGCCGAGCGAAGGCGCTCGGAATAGCCGAGCACAGAGGTCAGGGGCGTCTTGATATCGTGGGAGATAGAGGCGATGAGCTGGTGCTCCGCTTTCTCCTTACATTCCAATACGCCCACCAGATCGGCAAAGGCATTCTGGAGTTTCCCGATCTCATCCTGGCGCTCGCTCCGCTCGGGGCGGTCCCCCTTCTCATAATAGCGGCGCATGGTTTTGCGGAGCCGCACAATTGGAGAGAGCATCAGCAGATACATCAAGACCGCCACTACCGTGAATACGCCGATATTCAGGCCGGACAGGCCCCTCAGGGCCTTTTTCTGCAGATCTGCGCTCAACTCATTGCGCTGGATGGCCCGGCTCCACACATACACATGGACGCGCCGCCCTTCCGACAGCGCGGCCTCCTGCTCCCCGGAGGCCAGCAGCCGTGTCCCCGCCTCACCGGCAGGCATCCGCTCATAGAGGAGCGTCCCGTCCGCATCGCGCACGATGCAGTAGAGCGCTCCGTCCTCCAAATAGTCCTCCAGTGCCGCAAAATCCCCGCCGCATCCTTCCAGGAAGGCCCCCACACGCTGCGCGGCTCCGTCCGCCGCTCTCATCACCCCGTCATAGGTGTTCCCTGCGTAGTCCCCCAGATAGGACAGGAACCATCCGCACATCAGCCCCCAGCTCAGCACCGCCGCAGCCACCAGGGCCAGCAGCAGCTTCCGCGACAGATGAGAACTCAACCAGCCCACCCCGGAAAACCTCCGCCCCTCAGCTCCGTCTGTCATCGCTCTCCTCCTCCGCAAATCCGTTTTGGGTGACAAAACGGTATCCTGATCCCCACACGGTCTTGATATAGCGCCAGTCAGGGTCCAGTTTGGTTCTCAGGTTCTTGATGTTGATGGCCACCGTTCCCACGTCCCCATACTCCGTCCGCCACACATCGTGAAAGATGCGCTCCCGTGGGAGCGTCTGTCCCGCATTTTGCATGAGGTAGGCCAGGAGCTCAAACTCCCGGGTGGACAGTGGGACCTCCACGCCGTTTCGGGTGACCCGCATCTCCTCCGGCTCCATACGGATCCCGCCGATCTGGATCGGTCCCGCCGATGCCCGCCGGGGGTCCGAGCGCATTTGCCGGCGCAGGTGCGCCTGTATTCGAGCCACCAGCTCCTCCAGTACAAACGGCTTGGTCAGATAGTCGTCCGCCCCCAGGTCCAGGCCCGCCACAATGTCCTTCACGCTGTCCTTTGCGCTGAGGAAGAGAATCGGGCAGCTCACCCGGCTGCGGATCTTCCTGCACACATCCAGCCCGCTGAGCCCCTTCATCATAATATCCAGAAGGATCAGATCGAAGCTCTGCCCTTCCATCAGGCGGACGGCCTCTTCTCCCGAACGGGCCGTCACCACATTCATCCCATTTTCCTCCAGCACGTCGGAGACCAGCAGAAGAATGGACACATCGTCGTCCACCAAAAGTATATTTCCGTCCATTTCCACGCCCCCTTTTTTCTAATGATACCACAGTCGGATCGCGGCGGACCATAAAGAATCATTAAGATAAAACCGTTTATTAAGAATTATGAGAGTTGGCCCCATCCCGTTGACTCTCCGGCGGACGGAAACTAAGATAAAATAGCTTCCGGCGGGGCCCTGCCGCCGCCAAAATCTCTCCGGGAAGGTGACTGCTTTGCTTGAAAAAATCTCCCGCGCACTGACACGCAAACCAAAGCTGGTGGTATTGGTCGCGGTCCTGCTGCTGATCCCAAGCGTTTTGGGCGCCGCTATGACCCGCATCAACTATGATATCCTCTCCTATCTCCCTCAGGACCTGGACTCCGCCAAGGGAGAGGCGCTTCTGGAAGAGCCCTTCCACATGGCGGCCACCACCATGCTCATCGTGGAGGGAATGCCCCCTGCGTACACACACCAACTGCAAAAGGAGGTGGAACAGGTCCCGGGGGTGAGCAATGCCATCTGGCTGTCCAGTCTGGTCGGCATCCAGATCCCTGAGGAGATGCTTCCCGAGGATATCCGTGACATTTTCTTCTCGGGCGATGCCACAATGATGATCGTCCAATATGAACAGCCCGGCGCCTCGGAGACCACGATGAAATCCATCGAGCAGGTCCGGTCCCTGTGCAATAAAAACTGCTTTCTGGCCGGCTTCTCCGTCTTTATCAAGGACACCAAGGACCTGATCTCCAAGGAAATGCCGCTGTATGTGGTGATGGCCGCCGTGCTCTCCATCATCGCCATGTGCGTCACGATGGAGTCCTGGCTGCTGCCCGTGGCCCTGATGCTCAGCATCGGCCTGGCCATTCTCTATAATTTCGGCAGCAACATCTTGTTGGGGGAGATCTCCTTCATTACCCAGGCCATTGCAGCCGTCTTGCAGCTGGGCGTCACCATGGACTACTCTATTTTCCTCTATCACCGGTATGTGGAGGAGGCGCCTCACTACGAGGACCGCCGGGACGCCATGGCCGTCTCCATTGTCGCTGCCTTCAAGTCCCTCTCCGGCAGCTCCCTGACCACCATCGCCGGCTTTCTGGCGCTTTGCTTCATGCGTTTGACGCTGGGGCGGGACCTGGGCCTCGTGATGGCCAAGGGCGTGGTTCTGGGCGTGGCCACCGTGGTACTGGTGCTCCCCGCTATTCTCCTTCTGATGGACGGCCCGATCCGCAGATACCGCCACCCCGCTTTGGCCCCAAACATGGGCCGTCTCAACGCATTTATCGTCCGGCACAGACACTTTTTCGTGGCGCTCTTTTTTCTTCTCTTTTTCCCAGCCGTCTACTCGAACAATCATACGCAGGTCTACTACAAGCTGGACCAATCCCTTCCCCAGGATATGCCCTCCATCGTCTCTACCGATAAGCTGAAGGATGAGTTCAACATGGCCTCCTCCCACTTTATCGTGATGCGCGATGATATCAGCCGCGCCAGGATGAAGGAGCTGGAGGAGGCCATCGATGAGATTCCCGGCATCACCAGTGTGGTGGCCTATGACAAGCTGATCAGCGGCACGATTCCCGATTTTTTTATTCCCGATGAGATCAAAGACCTGTGCAAACAGGACGGTTATCAAATGATGATGGTCAATTCGGGGTATGTCACCGCTTCCGACGCGGTATCCCAGCAGCTCTCCCAGCTCAGCGCTCTGGTCAAGTCCTACGACCCGGAGGCCTATATCACCGGCGAGGCCGCTATGACCGACGACCTCATCACCGTATCAGACTCCGACTTTAAGCTGACCAATTATTTGTCCATCATCGCCATTCTTATCCTCGTGGCCTTCACCTTCCGCTCCATCTCCATCCCCATCCTGCTGGTGTCTACCATCGAGCTGGCCATTTTCATCAACCAGGGCATTCCCTACTTCTCCGGCACGGTCATCGCCTTTGTGGCCCCCACCGTGATCGGCTGCGTGCAGTTGGGCGCCACGGTGGACTACGCCATCCTGATGACCACCCGCTTTCAGGAGGAGCTGCAAAAGGGCAGGGACCGGAAGGAGGCCATCCAAATCGCGGCCACCTCTTCAGACATTTCCATCATCACCAGCGCCCTGGTCTTTTTCTGCTCCACCCTCGGGGTAGCGCTGATCTCCACAATGGACATCGTCAGCAGCATCTGCCTGATGCTCTCCCGCGGCGCCGTCATCTCCGCACTGGTCAGTATCTTCATCCTTCCCTCCGTGCTGGTCGTCTTTGAGCCCATCATCGCCAGGACCAGCCTCTGGTGGCGGACACCCAAGCCGCCCAAGGCCCCCAAGAACCCACAGCCCGGCAAGCAGGCCCTCTCCCCCGCCGGAAAGCATTGAAAGGAGCCCATTCCCATGAAAACCACTCATCAACGTATTGGGGCGCTGGTACTGGCCGCCGCAGTGAGCGCAGCGCTGCTCTGCCCCCCCGCTCTGGCCGCGGGAGCCCTCTCCCCCGTCTGTGACGAGTCCTATTATGCGACCCTCGATTATTACGGCGGCCTGATAAACAGCAGCGTGGTCAAGAGCTACCAGACCAACGGCAATACCGAACTCACCGACTATGGTACTTACGATGAGATCATCAACCTCACCGACGACCGGGCCCCCACCACCCAGGACGGCGCCGTCACCTTCGAGTTGGGCGAGGATGGGCCGGAGCGTTTCTACTTCGAGGGGAAAACGGAGCAGCCTTTCCGGGATCTGCCCTGGACCCTCACGCTCTCCTATAAGCTCAACGGCGCTCCCGCTCTGGCTGAAGATCTGGCCGGCAAGACCGGCCTGGTGGAGATCGATCTGGACGTGCTGCCCAATCCCGCCGCCCCTGCATACAGCCGGAACAATCTGGTCCTGACTGCTGCGACCGCCTTCAATGCGGACGATATTCTCTCCCTGGAGGCGCCGGGCGCCGAGGTCCAACTCATCGGCAACCTGCGCACCGTACTCTTTATGGTCATGCCCGGAGAGGAGCAGCACTTCGCCATCCGGGTGGGCAGCAACGATTTCTCCTTTCCCGGCATGGTCCTCTTGGCCGTTCCCGCCACGCTCGGACAGTTGGATCAGATCGCCGACCTGCGCGAGGCCAAAGAGAAAGTCGAAGACTCCTACGACGCCATCAACGACAGTCTGGACGTCATTCTGGACACCCTGGACGGCATGAGCGGCAGTCTGAACACCACCGCCAACGGCCTGGACCGCCTGAATGACGCGCGGCGCACCATTTCCGGCGGAAAAGATCATGTCTATCAGAATGCCGACGCAGCCCTGGCCGATCTGGACACCCTTTCCGATGCATTGGAGCCGGCAGCGGGCCACCTGGCCTCCGCTTCCCAGGCGCTGACCGAGACGACGCAGACGCTGACCGACCTCACCGAGAATGCCGTGGCGCTGAAACCGGAGCTGGAATCCACACGGAAGATCATCCAGCAAATCCAGTCGGACACAAGCTCTCTGCGCGAGCTGATAGACAGCGTGGAGTCCTATAACAAGTCCGCCTCCGTGATCGCCTCCAACCTGGAAGACGACTTCTATTATATGAGCGATCAGATGGACGACCTGCAAAGCAGCCTGAGCGCCCTGGAGAACACACTGAGCCGGATCAGCGGCATGTCCACCGTCGACGAGATCACCATAGAGGGTATGTCCATCTACGAGCTCCGCGAGAGCGCCGCCGCCACCGCCAACGCCCACCAGCTCTATCTCCAGAATGTCCCGGAGGCGATGCGGGATCAGGTCACCTTTCAGGTTTTCCTGACCAGCCCGGCCGTTGGACTGGACGCGGCCACGGCCGCGCAGATGAACGTTCTCTGGAACCAGATGGAGAGCGATCCGGACTTCTGGGATAAGCTGGATCAGGCCGATACGGTCAACGAAGTCATTGACGGCGTCAATGGGAAGATCAGCGAGGTCAACCGCCTGCTCAAGGGGATCGCAAAGCCCACCTCTCAGGTCGTGGGCGACCTCCAAAATCTGTGCTATTGGCTGGGAGAAGACGGTCTCTCCGGCGATCTGGAGGAGCTCTCCAAGCTGGCCGCAAGCCTTTTGAAGGATGGAAAAGCCCATGAAGGGGCTGCCTCCTCTCTGCTCAACAGTCTGGATGAGCTGGGGGACCTGGCGGGCCGGGTAACTAAAAACGCCGACACCGCGCTGGACCTCCTCCAATCCCTGGACGGGACCCTGAATACCTATGAGCCACAGGCACAACAGGCTCTTTCCGACGCGCAGGCGCTCACCGACGCCGCCACGTCCGGTCTGCGCAATTCCACGGCCTTTCTCCGCTCCGCCGAATCCCTCCTCAAGGACAGCGGCGGGGATCTGGACGAGGGCGCCCGACAGGCCCTGTCCGGACTGGCCGACGCGCTGCGGCGCTCCACCACCGGCCTGTCGCAGACGGACACCATCCGCGCGGCCAAAGCCACCATCACCAGTCTGATCGAGGACGAGTGGAACAGCCATACCGGCGGGGACAACAATCTGCTGCTGATGGACGCCGATGCCGCCCCCATCTCTCTTACCTCCAGCAAAAACGCCTCCCCCAACAGCATTCAGTTCATCATGCGCACCCAGGAGATCAAAGTGCCGGAGACGGCTTCCGAAGATGCCACATCGGTGGACACTGCCTCCCAGGGGACGGTTTGGAGCCGCATTGCAGCCATGTTCCGGGATTTCTGGCATATGCTCACCGGAGTATTTCGCCGGGGCTGACGGTTCCTCTTTTCTGTCCCAGCCTGCAGGAAGGGCGCTGCGTACCGTGTACGCAGCGCCCTTCCTTGTTTTCATTCTCAACCGGCTCCGGGACAGGAATCCCGGGGTGCCGGGCGTATGGCCCATATTCAAACGGGCTCCAGATCCTTAACCATGACAAATTCATCGATCCCGGGCTTTACCGCATCGCGGAGCACACCCAATCTCCAGTAGCCGCGCGCCTGATAGAATTGTTGGGCGCTCTCGTTGAAATCGCTGACCATCAAGGTCACCCGCCGACTGCCGGCCTCCCGGGCCAGGCGCTCCAGATGCTCCATCAGGAATCCTCCCACACCGCGCCCTCGGAATCCATCCCTGACTCCGATCAGGCTCAGATAGGGATACAGGCCGCAAAAGCCTTTCATGACGATCCGCATTGCCCCGGCAAGCTCGCCGGATTCGCTTACCGCCAGATAGAGCTCCCCCTGCTCCGCCGCCCGGTGCAGGCTCGCCTCCAGGCGTCCCGGGTCCTGAAAATATCGCTCATAGATCAAGCTGTTCCGAAAAATCTCCTCGCAGCCCTCCGGGCACTCTGGTCCCGCCTGTTCCAGCTTTAGCTGCATGCCCCGTTCCCCCTCGCCGGCAGAGATATTTTCCCCATAATGACCGCTTCCGACGCGCCTGTCACACTGGGGAGGGTATTCGTGCGCTCCCGGACGCAGCAGTCGGCCAGCAGGGCGAAGGCGACGGCTTCCTTTGCGTCGCTGCTCCAGCCCAGCTCCTCCTGGGTCCTCACCTTTACGCCGTGAGGCGCAAAGCGCCTGGTCAAGTCCCCGAGCAGGGTGCTGTTATAGCTTCCGCCCCCGCCCACGATGAGCTCTCCGGCGCGGTACCGCCCCAGCACGTACCGCTCGTAGGCGTCCACGATGGACCAGGCCGTGAGATCGGTGACCGTCGCCACCAGGTCCGCGTCGGAAATAGGGTGTGTCTTCCGCCAGTCCAGTATCTTCGCCGTATATTGTGTCCCAAATCGCTCCCGCCCCGTGGTCTTGGGCAGCGGCCGGGCATAATAGGGCTCCTGCTGGAGCCAGGCGAGCAGCTTCTGGTTCACGGTGCCGCTGCCGCCGAGGCGTCCGCCCTCGTCAAAGGTCTGTTTTCCACCGGTAACGGCCGCCGTCACGGCATCAATGATCATGTTTCCCGGACCGGTATCGAAGGCATAGACCTCCTCCGGCTTTGCCTTCGCGGGCATCACGGTCATATTCCCGATCCCCCCGATGTTCTGGAGCAGGATCGTCTCGTCCTCTCTCCGGTATAGGAGATATTCGGAAAAGGGTACCAGAGGAGCGCCCTGTCCTCCCATGGCCATGTCGGCCACCCTGAAGTCGGACACGGTGGGGATCCCGGTGCGCCCGGCGATGACCGCCCCCTCGCCGATCTGGACTGTGTAGCGGATCGGATACCCATCCTTTTCACAGATCTCCGGCTGGTGCCAGATGGTCTGCCCATGGGAGCCGATCAAGTCGATATCCCCCGGCCTCAGCCCCGCCTTTTCGATCACGCTCCGCGCAGCGGAGGCGTAGAGCTCTCCCAGCAGGAAATTCATATACCCCACTCGATCCACCGTGGCTGATTGGGGCTGGAAAAGGCGGAAGATCTGCTCCCGCACCGCCGGAGGATAGGGGCGGTTCTCAAAGGCCAGCAGCTTTACCTGCGGCGCGGCGGCGCTTCCCCCGATCTCCACCACAGCGGCGTCCACCCCGTCTACCGAAGTGCCCGACATCATGCCCACCACCCGGCGGACTGCTTTCTTCTGGAGCTCTCGCAGCATCAGTGCACGCCTCCTTGCTCCGCTTCCCGGATCGCCTGGGCCAGACGGCCCTCACAGCGCTCCAGCAGCGCCCCCGCCGACGGTGCGTCCAGGCCGCTTTTGATCATCAGGATTGCAAGCTTCACATGTCCGCCGGCTGCCTCCAGGGCCTGTCCTGCGCACGCCGGGTCCACGCCGGTGGCGTGGATGATGAGACGTTTGGCTCTGTCCTCCAGCTTCCGGTTGCTGGCCTTCAGATCGACCATCAGATTGCCGTATACCTTGCCCAGTTTGATCATGGAGCAGGTCGTCAGCATATTGAGGACCATCTTCTGGGCGGTGCCGGATTTCATTCTCGTGGACCCCGAGATGACCTCCGGCCCCACCAGGGGGGCTATGGTCACGTCGCAGAGCGCCTCCAGCCTGGAGTGGGCGTTCGTGCATACCCCGATGGTTACGCTCCCCCGCTCCTTCGCCCGCCGCAGCGCCGCCAGAACGTAAGGCGCGCTGCCGCTGGCGGTGATGCCTACCACCGCGTCGGTCTCCCCTACCTCCAGGCTATCCGCCAGGTTCCTTCCGTCGGCCTCGCTGTCCTCACAACCCTCTACTGGGCAGCGCAGAGCGGTATCCCCGCCGGCGATATAGCCCTGCACCATTTCCGGAGAGACGCCGAAGGTGGGCTGACATTCCGAGGCGTCCAGCACGCCCAGCCGTCCAGAGGTCCCGGCCCCCAGATAGATGAGACGTCCCCCTTTTTTGAAGCATTGATAAATGAGGTCCACCGCCCGTGCGATGTGCTGCTGCTCGGCGGCCACCGCCCCGGCCACAAGGGCGTCCTGGCGGTTGATCATGGCCACCATTTCTTCGGTAGAGCAAAGGTCGATATTCCGGGTGTCCTCATTGATCCCCTCGGTGGACAGCCCCGCCAAATAATCGTCCATCTCACCACCTCCAATCTGTTCCTTTTCAGACTATCGCATCCATTCCCCGCTGTCAACAAGATTTCATGTTCTTTGTTGAATTTTTGAAATTTAGTTTTAAAACATATGGACTTATACTGTCGTTTTTGCTATACTGGATAAAAAACAATGGGGAGCTCCACTATGGGTTGTACACTTTTGATCAAAGAATGTCTGGACAGCCTGACAAGCACGGAACAGCGGCTGGCCGCATATCTGCTGGACCACACCTCTGAGGTCATCCATATGAACGCCAAGGAATACGCCGCAGCCTGCACCTCCTCCCCTGCGGCGGTGGTCCGTTTTTCCAAACGGCTGGGCTTTAAGGGTTTCACCGCGCTCAAATTGGACTTGGCCCGGGAGTCCGGACAGGGAGAGCTGGATGATTTCCAGGCCGCCATCCGTGACAATGACGATATGGAGACCATTGTCCGAAAAGCCGAGCGCATTCATCTCCAAAACACCTCTCTCACCTACCAAATGCTCAACGTCTCCATCCTGTCTCAGGCTGTGGAGGAGATCTGTGCCGGCAGGCGCATCCATCTCTTCGGTGTGGGCGCCTCCGGCCTGCTGGCCATGGATTTTCTCTATAAATCCTCCCGCATCGGCATTCCCGCCACCTACCACTCCGACGCCCATACCAATCTCGCTACCGCCTCACTGCTGGGGCCGGAGGACATCATCATCGCCATCAGCTACAGCGGCGAGACCCGCGAGACTGTGCTGGCCGCCAAGGCGGCCAAAGAACATGGCGCCAAGGTGGTCGCCATCACCCAGGCCAACCGCAACACGCTCG
Organism: Intestinimonas sp. RTP31139st1_F5_RTP31139_211217; assembly: GCF_040226735.1. Lineage (NCBI taxonomy): Bacteria > Bacillati > Bacillota > Clostridia > Eubacteriales > Intestinimonas > Intestinimonas sp. RTP31139st1_F5_RTP31139_211217. The sequence goes on from NZ_JBCOAQ010000001.1 coordinate 399,089, forward strand.
CCCGTCTGGCCGACTATCCCCTTTTCGTCCCCGGTGAGGAGAAGGAACTGCGGGTGGGCGCCATGACCTCCCGCACCTCCGGGCTCTTCATCCTGGACCTGCTGTATCTCGGTATTGCAAAGCATGACCCGGAGCGGACCGAAGAGAGCCTGCGGCGGACCCATGATCTGATTCGCAGCTTTCAGGAGGAATAAAATTTCATTTTTTCTTAGTTAAGAATCCGCGGGTGAGCGCAGTGACCATCAAACTCACCAAGTTGCTCATTTTGGACCTGCTACATCCGAGTGCGCCCGTTGCACCCTTATCAAGGTTGAACCTGGGAGCGCCATAAACTTCTAAAATGAGTGTTACTAAACAAAGCACATAACGCCAGAAGATACATATCTTCTGGCGTTATGTGCTACTAAATTTGATTTATTTAATTTCGATAGTATACTCAATTGATAAAGTCGTAGATGCACTAGGATTGTGGAGATAATAATGTTGGATACCTGATGTAGTCGCAGTAACTGTGGACGACAAGATGCCATCTTTATTTGAAGTACTGGCAAAGGTACCATCTTCACCCACTGCGCTATGCTCTATAGTCGCACTGGCTGGCGTCCAAATTACAAGCCACACAACACTCGAACCCGCTGAAACAACTACAGGGGTACTAAGAGTTTTAGTTTCTCCTGGTTTAAGCGTCATTGAATAACGACGTGTGGGAGAGAGGGTTTGCTCTGAATATGCAGAAGTACTTAACATCGCGGATGGTAAAATGCAAGCGAGAATTAGTATTGTAGAGACTACCTTTTGACAGACACTTCTTTTCATTTCAATGCTCCTTCACTAAAGTTTCATCATCAACCTATTATGTAAATAATAACTCATACTCAATTGTAACAGTATTTGCTGAATAGTTTTCTAAACAGACCTGGTAATATGATGTGTGCACACATTGAAAGGAAACTATCCCAGTACCGGACACAATTTTACTGTCCTCAAACTCCCCAGTGTTCCACTCAAAAATTTTAACTAGGATATCAGCTTTAGGCTGTGTAGTAGATGTGATTCGTACTCCTAAAATGTTGCCTTTTTCTAGGTATGGGATAGCCACTCTTTGGCTACCACTGCCCGGAATTGTTACACTCATTGACCGAGGAGTGATCTCAATTGTTTGAGCTGAAGCGAAGGAAATATTACTTGATACAAGTAAAGCAACTACAAATAACAGTGCTAGGCTTTGTTTTAAAATTTTTCTCACAATTATATCCTCCTTACTAAAATCAAATTGATAAAATTGCAATAGCGCCTATCCTGCATTGGAATCACCTCATTTTATTATATATAGTGCCCAATTTTTTACACTTAAATTATATACATTTAATCCATTTTGTCAACAGATATGCAAGAAAAAGTCTAATTAGTTTCGAAAAGCGTTATACATAATAGTGTTTATTATTAATGGGCGACCTAGTATATACCTTTGACCGAATCCTGGGCAAAACTGAGGCCGGCGACATCGGCGCGCTGGGCAGCAAGGCCAGCTATTACGGCGGTGTCACCGCTGTGGAGGCCCTGGACACCTATACCGTCCAATTCACGCTGGCTGAGCCCAACGCCGCTTTCCTCAGCACCCTGACCAGCAACTACGGTGCTATCGTGGATAAGGACGTGATCGAGGAAAACGGCGATCTGATGCGCGCGGACGGCGGCACCGGCCCCTTTACCCTGGGGGAGTGGCTGCCCGACAACTACGTGACCATCACCAAGTTCTCCGACTACTGGGACGCCGACCGGGTCCAGCTTGACGGCATCACCTACTTCCTCATCGGCGATGAAGCCGCCCGGCTGGCCGCCCTCCGCACCGGGGAGATCGACTTTGCAAGCCTGTCCGCCACCAACATTGCCGCGGCGGAGAAAGAGGCGAATCTGAACGTCATCAGCTACCAGACCAACGACTACATCGCCTTGGGCTGCAACCTCTCCACCCCCGCCCTCCAGGATATCAACGTCCGCCAGGCCATGAGCTATGCCATGGACCGCGACGCCATCATCAACGTGGTCTTCGGCGGGCAGGCCGTCCCCTGTTCCATGGTGCCTCCCGGACTGGGACACTGGTCTCTGGACGTCTCCGACATGGAGCTCTACCAGACCAATGTGGAGAAAGCCAAGGAACTGATGGAGGCCGCCGGTTACAACGATGGCAACCGTCTGACCCTGAAAGTGGCGGCCGGCCTCATGGACTCCATCCGTCAGGCCGCTGTGGTTCTCCAGCAGCAGTTGGCCGAGATCTACATCGACCTGGAGATCACCAATCTGGAGTCCGGCGAATACGTGGACATTTGGGGCAAAATGAGCACCCCTGAGGCCGGTTTTGACCTGATGATCGTCAACGACGGCGCGGGCACCGATCCCAACCGCTCCATCTCCTTCTTCTTCGGCACCGGTGCCAGCGCCAACGTGTTCGGTTTCTCCAACGAGCGGGTGGATGAGCTCTGCGCCCAGGGTATCGCCACCACCGACGAGTCCAAACGTGAGGAGATCTACAATGAGGCCCAGCTCATCTGCATCGAGGACTGCACCAAGATCTGCATCGCCAGCCCCATGAAGTATTTTGTGACCGCCTCCTACGTGGAAGGCTTCGCCCCCTCCTCCGCCGACGCCAGCAACTTCCGCGACACCTATCTGGCCCAGTAATCTCTGTATTGCGGGGATGAGGCAGCGGACAAAGTCCTCTGCCTCATCCCTCTCTATCTCCGTCTTTGAGGACTGACAATCCCCAATCGCCGGATATGCGGTTGGGCATTGTCAATTCTCAATGGCTTGCCGGGAGTGTGACACTATGAAAAACTATACGATCCGCCGCATCCTACAGCTCATCCCTGTTCTGTTTGGTATCAGCGTCCTCATCTTTGCCGTCATGAAAATGATTCCCGGCGATGTCATCTCGGGTATTCTGGGTGTGGAAGCCACACCGGAGCTCCGCGCCCAGTTGGCCGCCAAATATGGGCTGGACAGGCCCTATATCGTCCAATACCTGGACTGGATCGTCGGTGTCCTCCACGGAGACTTCGGCGAATCCATCCGCACCTCCGCCCCCATCCTCCCCGAGATCCTCAGCCGCTTCAAGGTCACCGCGGAGCTCACAATCATGGCGGCCGTGATCTCCTGGTGTATCGCTATCCCCTTGGGTGTCTTGGCCGCTGTGAAGCGCAACACCTTTGCCGACCGCTTCGTGCGGGTATTTGCCCTGCTGGGCGTCTCCGTCCCCGGATTCGCCCTCTCCATCCTGCTGATTCTGGTACTTTCCCTGGCCTTTAATTACTTCCCCCCGCTGGGCTATGTCGGTTTTTTCGAGGACCCGCTGCGCAATCTCCAGATCATGATCCTCCCCGCCGCCATCCTGGGGGTGAGCATCTCCGGATCGGTGATGCGCATGACCCGCTCCTCCGTCCTGGAAGTGCTGCGTCAGGACTTCATCAAGACAGTACGTGCCAAGGGCGCCAGTGAACGCGTGGCCATTTTCAAGCATGCCCTGCGCAACGCCCTGATCCCCATCATTACCCTTATCGGCATGCAGATCGGTTCCCTGCTGGGCGGCGCCGTCATTGTGGAGCAGATTTTTTCCCTGCCCGGCCTTGGTCAGATGACGCTGACCGGCATCAATCAGCGGGACTACCCCGTGGTGCAGGGCTGTGTCCTGTTCATCGCTTTTGTCTACGTGCTGGTGAATCTGGTGACCGACCTGCTCTACGCCTATATCGACCCGCGTATTTCTTACGACTGAGGTGATCCGCCATGAAACGATTTGGACAGATCCTACGGGAGCTTTGGCGCGACCCGATGGGGCGGATCGGTATGCTGGGCATTTTCCTTGTCATTCTGATGGCGGTTTTTGCCCCCCAGCTATCCCATTTCGGCCCGGAAAAAATGGTCGGCCTCCCCAAGGCGCCTCCCAGTTCCGAATTTTGGTTCGGGACGGATAATTATGGGCGCGACATTTTCAGCCGCATCCTGTACGGCGCCCGCGTCTCTCTGCAGGTTGGCATCATCGCCGTGGGCATCGCCGCCACTGCAGGCTATGTCCTGGGGCTCATCGCCGGATATTTCGAGGGCTGGGTGGACCGCGTCATTATGTGTGTGATGGATATCTTTTTCGCCTTTCCCTCCATCCTGCTGGCCATCTTTATCTCCGCAGTGCTGGGCCGCGGGCTGGTGAACACCATGATTGCCATCGGCATCGTCAATATTCCCGTGTTCGCCCGGACGGTCCGCGCCTCGGTCATCTCCGCCAAGGGGCTGGAGTATGTCCAGAACGCCAAGTCCGTGGGCGTCAGGACCGGCGCGATCCTGATCCGCCACATCTCTCCCAACGTCGTGGCCCCCTTCACTGTTCAGGCTACCCTGGCCCTCTCCAGCGCCATTCTTACCGAGGCGTCCATGAGCTTCCTGGGCCTGGGCATCCAACCGCCGGACCCTTCCTGGGGCTCCATGCTGTCTGAAGCGCGGACCTTTATGGAACAGGCCCCCTGGATGGCCGTTTTTCCCGCTCTCTTTATCATCGTCACCATCCTTCTCTTCAATATCCTGGGCGACAGCCTCCGCGATGTGCTGGACCCCAAGTTGAAGCTTTAAAGGGGAGGTCAGGAATATGGATCATCTGTTGGAAATACGCAACCTCTCCATCGAGCTCCCCCAAGGCAGGCGGAAACCGCCGGTCAAGCTGGTGGAGGGTGTGGACCTCACGGTCCGCAAAAAGCAAAACTTCGGCGTCGTGGGAGAATCCGGCTGCGGCAAGAGCATCACTTGTTCCTCCATCATGGGCCTCCTCTCCTTTCCCCTTTCGCTGGGTCAGGGCAGTTCCATCCGTTTCCAGCAGGGGGACGGACGCGAGGTGGAAATCACCGGTCTCTCCAAGGCCGAGCTGCGCAAGCTGCGGGGCCGGGACATCTCCATGATTTTTCAGGAACCCATGACCGCGCTGGATCCCATGTACACCATCGAGGAACAAATTTGCGAATCTCTTCTCTTTCACGCCAGCCTGAGCAAGGCGGAAATGCATGACGCTGCGCTGGAAATGCTCAGGAAAGTTAAAATCCCCCGTCCGGAGCAGATTCTGAAGGATTATCCCCACCATCTCTCCGGCGGCATGCTGCAGCGTGTGATGATTGCCATTGCGCTCATCAACAATCCCCGCCTTCTCATCGCCGATGAGCCCACCACCGCGCTGGATGTGACCATACAGGCCCAAATCCTGGACCTGATGAACGAGCTGCGGGAGAGCTACGATACCTCTGTCATCATGATCACACACGATTTGGGGGTCATCGCAGAGACCTGTGAAGAGGTCGCGGTATTTTATGCCGGTCAGGTGGTGGAGCAGTCCGATGTGAACACGATCTTCCACGCGCCCGCACATCCCTATACCGCCGGCCTGCTGCGCTCTGTCCTCTCCCTGGGCGGCGCGCAGCAGGAGCTCTATACCATCCAGGGCACGGTGCCCACGGCGGGAAATTTCAGCGTCGGCTGCCGCTTTGCCGACCGCTGTGAGCACTGTATGGACATCTGCTGCAATCGGGCCCCCGCGCTGTCGGAGATCTCTCCCGGACATCTATGCCGCTGCTGGCTCCATGCGGACACGCCAAAGGAGGAGACAGCATGAGCGGACACAATGTCATCCTGGACGTGCAGAACCTCCAGACCTACTTCCCCATTCAAGGGGGAGTCGTCCGGAAAACCGTGGGCTACGTCCATGCCGTAGAAGACGTCTCCTTTCAGATCCGGGAGCAGGAGACATTCGGCCTGGTGGGCGAATCCGGCTGCGGCAAATCCACCACGGGCCGCACGATCCTGCGGCTGATCGAACCCACCTCCGGACATATCTATTTCGATGGTCAGGATCTGTGCGCCCTGGACAAAGAGTCCATGCGGCAGAAGCGCCGGGATATGCAGCTGGTCTTTCAGGACCCCTATGCCTCCCTGAATCCCCGTATGACGGTGCGGAAGCTGCTGGAGGAGCCCCTGAAGACCCATTTTTCTCTCTCTCAGGCCGGGATGGACGAGCAAGTCCTGTGGATCTCCCAGGCGGTCGGTCTGTCCCCCGAGCAGTTGGAGCGATACCCGCATCAGTTTTCCGGCGGGCAGCGGCAGCGCATCAGCATTGCCAGGGCCCTCATCACCAAGCCCCGCTTCGTCGTGGCCGACGAGCCCGTATCCGCCCTGGATGTCTCCATCCAGGCCCAGATTCTCAATCTGCTCATGGGACTTCAAAAGGACCTGAAGCTCTCTTACCTCTTTATCTCTCACGACCTCAATGTGGTCCGCCACATCAGCAATCGGGTGGGCGTCATGTATCTGGGCCGCATCATGGAGTTGGGGGATACCGAAGATGTCTACCACACCCCCATGCACCCCTATACCCAAGCCCTTCTCTCCGCGATCCCCAAGCGGGACCCATCGGAGGAAAAAGCGCGTATCCGCCTGGAGGGCGACGTCCCCAGTCCCGCCTCCCCTCCCCCCGGCTGCGCCTTTCACAACCGCTGTCCCCACTGTACGGCGGCCTGCAAGGAGCAGGTGCCGGAATCCAGAGAGCTCTCGCCTGGTCACTGGGTCGCCTGTCATCTCTATGATTGAGAATAAAAAAATCGGAGCCTTCCTTTGATATGTACCCCCTTTACTGGACACCCAGTAGAGGGGGTATTATTATGCGGTACACATATGAGTACAAAAGGAAAT
>NZ_JBCOAQ010000002.1:0-80910 GCF_040226735.1 Intestinimonas sp. RTP31139st1_F5_RTP31139_211217
AACTCGTGAATGATATGAAGCATATCGGCCATGCACTGGGTGGGGTGGTCGATATCGCACTGGAGATTCACCAGGGTAGGCCGCTGCTCCAGCACCCCGTCCCGGTAGCCCTCGGCCACCGCGTCGGCCACGGACTGCATATAGGTGTGACCCTTTCCGATGTACATATCGTCCCGGATACCGATGACATCGGCCATGAAGGAGATCATATTGGCGGTCTCCCGCACGGTCTCGCCGTGGGCGATCTGGCTCTTGCCCTCGTCCAGGTCCTGGACCTCCAGGCCCAGCAGGTTGCAGGCGCTGGCGAAGGAGAAGCGGGTCCGGGTGGAGTTGTCCCGGAAGAGGGAGATGCCCAGGCCGGAATCAAAGATCCTCGCGGAAATGTTCCGCTCCCGCAGATCCCGCAGCGCGTCCGCCACGGCAAACACCCCGGCGATCTCCTGGTCCGTCTTGTCCCAAGTGAGGAAAAAGTCGTTTTTGTATAGCCTGGAGACATCCAGGGTCCCCAATTCCTTCAAAATCTCCTGAAACTGGCTCATGGTCTTTCCTCCTGACGTAATCGGCCTTCCGCCTCTTCTCTTACCACCCATCATAGCCACCCGGCGGCCTCCTGTCAATGCATCTTACAAATTCTTAGCCGTCCAAACTGTTTTTTGATTCTCGACTTGATTTCTGTCTCTCATGTGCTATGATGGAGATACCAATAAAATGACGGCAAGATATCCGGGCGCAGGTTGGGGGCCATTGCCTCCCCTGCTCTCCTGGGCCTGTCGGGCGCGGTCGCGCCGCCCGCGGACGGATATCCGGGCTGCCTGGCCCACGTCCCAAAGAGGCCGAGCCCTTGTTTGCGCCGCCTCACCTTCTCACCTTAAAAATGGTCTATTGATAAAGGAGGTTTTTCCATGATCGACCTGACCATCCACCATGAGAACTTGGCCCACAACATCCGCAAGGCCCGCGAAAACCGCGTCGTTATCCCCACCTATCGGCAAATGAAGCACCCCGAGACCATTCCGGGCGTCATCCGGGATCGGCTGAAGGCTGTGGGGCTTTGGGACGTGGATCCCCTCAATCTCTTCCGCATCACCTGGAAAAACGAGGCCAAGGAGACCGGCGGGCTCTATCAGGACGTGCCCAATTACATCGAGCTGCCCCCCTCTCTCACCGGCGTCCCCGCCCGCATCGTGTGCCTGGTGGGAAAGTGGTTTCCCACCGGCTGCCATAAGGTGGGAGCCTCCTACGGCTGTCTGGTACCCCGTCTGGTCACAGGTCAGTTCGACGCCACCACAGATCACGCCGTCTGGCCGTCCACCGGCAACTACTGCCGGGGCGGCGCCTTCAATTCCAAGCTGCTGGCGGTGGACTCGGTTGCCATCCTCCCCGAGGGCATGAGCCGGGAGCGTTTCGACTGGCTGCGCTCCATCGCCGGTCAGGTCATCGCAACCCCCGGCTGCGAGTCCAACGTGAAGGAGATCTTCGACAAGGCCAACGAGCTCAAACGCCAGCCCCACATGATGGTCTTCAACCAGTTCGAGGAGATGGGCAACCACCTGTGGCACTATCAGGTCACCGGCGACGCCATCGCCACCGTCTTTGAGCATGTCAAGCGCCCCGGGGACCGGATGGCCGGGGCCTGCTTTACCTCCGGGTCGGCGGGCACCATCGGCTGCGGCGACTACCTCAAGGAGCAATATCCCGCCATGCGTCTGGCGGTGGGAGAGGCCCTCCAGTGCCCCACGATCCTCAACAACGGCTTCGGTGGCCACCGCATCGAGGGCATTGGAGACAAGCATATCCCCTGGATCCACAACGTGAAAAACACCGACATGGTCATCGCCATCGACGATGAGGATTCCCAACGCCTCCTGCGCCTTTTCAGCGATCCGGCCGGGCTCCGCTACCTCAGGATGGAGGCCGGTGTGGACGAAGAAACGCTCTCCCGGCTCTCCTGGCTGGGCATCTCCGGCATCGCCAACGTTCTGTGCTGCATCAAAATGGCCAAATATTACGAGTTGACCGGCCGGGACGTGGTGTGCACCGTCCTCACCGACTCGGCCGCCATGTACGGCTCCCGCATCCAGGAGCTCTCTGCGCAGTACGGTCCCTACGACGCCGCGGCAGCAGCCGTGGACCACCAGCTCCACATGCTGGGGCTGCGCACCGACTCCATGGAGGAGCTCACCTACCAGGGCCGCAAGCGGGTCCACAACCTCAAGTACTACACCTGGGTGGAGCAGCAAGGCCGGACGGTGGACGAACTGAACGACCTGTGGTATGATGAGGAAAAGACCTGGAAGGGCGTCCACGCCCAGGCGGACGAGCTGGACGGACTCATAGAAGCCTTCAACGAGGCCACCGGCGTGCTGAAGAGCCTGTAGAGGGCGGCGATATGAAATATGTCCGTCACGCCCGCTGTGTCCGCTGCGGCGCCATCTACGAGGCCGTCCCCGCCCTCACCACCTGCCGCTGCGGCGGCATCCTGGACATCGAGTACGATTACGAGGCCATCCGGGCCGACTTTTCCCCCGCAGACCTGGACGGATGCCGGGATTATTCCATGTGGCGCTACCGTCCCTTCCTTCCGGTGGAGGACGGCTCGCCGCCCACGCCCCTGCGGGTGGGCTGGTCCCCCCTTTACCGGGCCGACAGGCTGGCCCGCACGCTTGGGCTGAGGACCCTCTACCTCAAGGATGACGGCCAGAATCCCACCTCCTCCCTGAAGGACCGTGCCTCCGCCATGGCGGTGGTCAAGGCCAGGGAGGCGGGGGCGGATACCATCGCCTGCTCCTCCACCGGCAACGCCGCCTCCTCTCTGGCCGGGAACGCGGCCGCCGCAGGCTTCCGCACCTACATCTTCGTGCCCGCCCGGGCCCCCAAGGGAAAGGTGGCCCAGCTTATGATCTTCGGCGCCGCCGTCATCACGGTGGACGGCTCCTATGAGGACACCTTTGCCCTCTCTAAGGAGGCCATCGACCGCTGGGGCTGGTACAACCGGAACGCCGCCATCAACCCCTACCTCTCCGAGGGAAAAAAGACCGTCACCCTGGAGATCATGGAACAGCTCCACTGGCAGGTCCCGGACTATATCGCCCTCTCCGTGGGGGACGGCTGCACCATCGCCGGAGCCTGGAAAGGACTCAAGGACCTCTGCGCCGCCGGGTTTATCGACCGGCTACCCCGCCTGATCTCTGTTCAGGCGGAGGGCTGTTGTCCCTTGAACCGGGCCATTCAGACGGGAGAGCCCTGGCGCCCCATGGAGGAGAACACCTTGGCCGACTCCATCGCCGTAGGCGTCCCCCGCAACGCGGACAAGGCCCTCGCCGCCATCCGGGAGTCCCGGGGACTGGCCGTCACTGTCTCCGACGAGGAGATCCTGGATGCCATGCGCCTGCTGGGCCGCACCCAGGGGATCTTTGGCGAGCCCGCCGGTGTCACCGGCACCGCCGGCATAAAAAAGGCCCTGGAGCTCGGCCTTATCGATCCGGATTCCACTGTGGTTAGCGTGGTCACCGGCAACGGTCTCAAGGACGTGCAGAGCGGCATCCGGGCCTCGGGCGAGCCTATGCTGGTCCCGCCGGATATGGACGCCCTGCTCTCCGCCTTCGCCCAGCGCCGCATCGCCCCCTAAAATAAGGAAAAGTGAGGATACCCCCTATGGATCAGACTTCCAAGGCCGTCACGACCGGCGTCATCGTCTACCGCATCATCACCGTGGCCAACCTGGCTCTCACCTTTGCCCTGTTTATCAGCGGCAGCGGCGGCAGCCTGACCCGCACCGTTGTGTTCATGGCCTGGCTGGCCCTGGGAGTGTATTCCCTCATCCACATGCTCAGCGACGTCCTCTCCGGCCAGCACAAAAAAGCGCAGAATTTTCAAAACACCATCGCCCTTTGGGAGCAGAACACGGGAGATCACGGAACCGCCATGCGGTATTTTACCCTGATGCTGGTCGCCTCCTCCCTCCTCAAGCTGGCGGTCCCCGTGGCCCTCTGGGTGCTCTTTCGCTGACCCGGCGGCCCCGCGCCGCAGCGCGCGGGCTTCATTTTGACGCGGCAGGGTCAGAATGGGGCCCGTTTTTCTTTCCGCATCTCTGTCCACTTTTAAAATAATATCGCTTTGCAGTGTCTTTTGGCAAATTCCGCCGCATTTGAAAAGAGGTGTCTCCTGATGTCCATTCTGATCCAAAACGGCATCCTCGTCCTCCCCACGGGCCCTATCCAGGCCGACCTGCGGGTGGCAGGCGGCAGGATTGCAGAGCTGGGGCCCGGCCTCGCCCCTGGCGCTTCCCGTGTCATCGACGCCCAGGAACGGCTGGTCTTTCCCGGCTTTATCGACACCCACACCCACTTTGAGATGAACAAGGGCTTTCCCAACGAGACCGCTGACGACTGGTACACCGGCACCCGGGCGGCGCTGGCCGGAGGCACCACCACGGTGCTGGACTTCGCCGAGCCGGAGCGCGGCGCCACTCTGGCCTCTGCGTTGGAGACATGGCATGGCCGGGCGGACGGCGCGGCCTGCTGCAACTACGGCTTTCACATGACTGTCAAGGACTGGTCCCCCTCCATCCGCAGCGAACTGCGGGAGATGACCGCCGCTGGAGTCACCTCTTACAAGGTCTATCTGGCCTACGACAACCTCCGCCTCTCCGACGCCGCCGCCTATGAGGTGGTGAAGGCCGTGGGGGCAGAGGGCGGCGTGGTGGGCTGCCACTGTGAAAACGGCGACCTGGTGACCGAGGGCATCCGTGCTCAGCAGGCGGCCGGAAATCTGAGTCCGGCCGCCCATCCCCTGTCCCGCCCGCCTGCGGTGGAGGCCGAGGCGGTGGGCCGCTGGCTGACCATCGCCGAGCTGGCGGGCTGCCCGGTAAACATTGTCCACCTGTCCACCCTCCGGGGGCTGGAGGCCGTGCGGGCCGCACGGACCAGGGGACAGCGGCTGTATGTGGAGACCTGTCCCCAGTATCTGCTGCTGGACGAGCGGAGCTACCGTCTGCCCGGCTTTGAGAGCGCCAAGTTCGTGCTCTCTCCTCCCCTGCGCGCGCAGGAAAACTGCGCCGCCCTGTGGGACGCCCTGGAGGCGGGAGAGATCGACACCATAGGCACCGACCACTGCTCCTTCCGCTTCCACGGCGCCAAAGAGCTGGGACGAGAGGACTTCTCCAAGATCCCCAACGGCATCCCCGGCGTGGAGCACCGTCCCAGCCTGATGTACACCTACGGGGTGGCGGCGGGGCGCATTACCGCCGTGGATATGGCCCGGCTGCTTGCGGAAAATCCGGCCCGTCTCTTCGGGATGTATCCCCAAAAGGGGGTCCTGGCCGTGGGGAGCGATGCTGATCTTGTTATTTTTGATCCAAATGATACAGGCCGTATTACCGCTGAGACCCAATATCAGAATGTGGATTACACCCCTTATGAGGGAATGGCGCTCCGCGGGCGGGTGGACACCGTCCTCCTGGGGGGCGAGGTGGCGGTGGAGGGCGGCCGGGTGCTGCTGGAGCGCCGGGGCCGCTATGTCTCTCGGGGGCCCAGCGGTTTCTGGCGGTGAGGGCGGGACCATGGAGATCGGTTGCGTCCTCCTCTGCTCCGGCTACGGCCGCCGCTTCGGCTCCAACAAGCTGCTGGCCCTTTTGGACGGAGTTCCCCTCTATCGCCGGGCCTTTGCCGCCCTGCCCCCCGCCCTCTTTACAAAGGCGGTGGTCACCAGCCAGTATGGCGAGATATTGGCCCAGGCGGGAAAGCTGGGCTACCTTCCCCTCCTCAATTGCCACCCCTGGGAGGGGGTGGCGGCGGGTATCCGGCTGGGCCTCGCCGCCCTGCGGAATATGGACGGAGTCCTGTTTTCGGTCTGCGATCAGCCAAATTTGACAACAAAAAGTATTGAAAACTTGATAAATTCCTTTCTGGAATCGCCCGATTTCATTCATGCCCTCTCTTGGCAGGGCCGGCGGGGCAATCCGGTCCTCTTCCCCAAGGCTCTCTTTCCAGAGCTGATGGCCCTCACCGGAGATGCCGGGGGCAGCGCGGTCATCCGGCGCCACGCGGAACTTCTCCGCCTCACCGAGGCGGGGTCTCCCCGCGAGCTCTCCGATGTGGACTACCCTGAGGAACTGTAGGCCGCTCCGTATCAGATACGGCGCCCCGCAGCGGTCAACCGCTGCGGGGCGCTTTCGTCTCGAAATTTTTTGCCGGCTCCCAAGAGGAGCAGGTTGGTTCTGGCGTCCGCCTTTTGGGGCGCGGACAGCGGCAGTGCCCGTACCAGATGGCGCTGTATTTCCCATGCCGGAAAATATAGTGCTGGTAATAATGCACACATATCCCGCAAACCTCGCCTGCAACGATCTCATGTTTGTACATAAGATCCCCTCAGACACCGTTTGGTGTTTATCTAAACATATTATCTATACACCAAATGGTGTATAGTATCAACAACAGGAGGGATGATTTATGGCACTCTATCCACGCATGCGGGACTTACGGGAGGATTTAGACTACTCGCAGGCCAAGATGGCCGCCGCATTGGGGTTATACAAGACGACCTATGCCCGCTATGAGAGCGGAGAGCGGGACATCCCCCTCTCTGTTGCAATCAAAATTGCTGTCTACCATCATGTCACTCTGGACTACCTGTGCGGTCTCTCCGACAAAAAGACGGCGGACAGCTAATGCTGTCCGCCGTTTACAGATGCGGCCGCCGGCTCTTCGGCTGCCAGGCAAAAGACCCGCTCGATGTCCTCCCGCTCGGCGTGGCCCTCATGGACCTTTTCCCCGCCCACGTAGTAGGTCGGGACATAATAGTAATCATACGAATTGGCCAGCTCCGGCTCCTCCGCCTCGTCGATCATCTGCAGCGGGATGTCACGCCATTCGGGGTGCGCCTGAAAGAGCTCCTCCTGAAGCCGCAGGGCCAGCTTGCAGTGGGGACAATAGGTCAGCTTGAACAAGATCACGTCCTTCATCCTTCTACCTCCTTGCCTTTCTTCAGGCTATCCGAGATGTTCCCCCAAAATCTTGAATCCTATCCCGATGAGCACCAGTCCGCCGGCCAGCTCCGCCCGCTTCTGAAAGAGGCAGCCCAACCGCCGCCCCAGCAGCCCGCCCGCCAGGGAGAAGGCAAATGCCACACCGCCGATGACCAAGGCCGCCCACAGGATATTCACATGCTGGAGAAACGCCATAGAGACGCCCACGGCCAGGGCATCGATGCTAGTGGCCACAGCCAGCAGGCACAGCCGCCGCCGAGTGAGCTCCGACGGGGCCCGGCCCCCCTCTCCTCCACAGCTCTGCTCCAGGGCCCCGGCCACCATCCGTCCGCCGATGAAGGCCAGGAGTGCGAATGCCACCCAGTGGTCCACCGCCCGGATGCAGCCGCTGACGCCGGTGCCCAGAGCCCACCCCGCCAGGGGCATGAGAAACTGAAAGAGCCCGAACCAGAGTCCCACCCGTGCCGCCTGCCGGACCCCAAATCCGGGCACGGAGATGCCGCAGGATACGGACACGGCAAAGGCATCCATCGCCAAGCTCACCGCGATGAGGAGAATCGTCACAGGCACCCGATCACCGCCCTCGTCAATACTGTTATAGCACAGGAACATATGCTTTTCCACCTGAATTTATGCCGGACCCTTGCCTTTTGGAGGAAAACCGGCTAAGATAGCATCGACAATCCCGAGAAGGAGGCTCCGCCGTGACTTCAGAAGATTATATGCGCCGCGCCCTCGTCCTGGCCCGCCGCGCCCTCAGCACCGGGGACGTGCCCGTGGGCTGCGTCGTCGCGGATGCGGATGGGGCGATCATCGGCGAGGGCTGGAACCGCAGGGAAGCCGAAGGGGACGCCCTGGCCCACGCCGAGGTGGAGGCCATTCGCAGCGCCTGCCGGCGCCGGGGCGGCTGGAACCTGCACGGCTGCACCCTCTATGTGACCCTGGAGCCCTGCCCCATGTGCGCCGGGGCCATCATCAACGCCCGGCTCAAAAGCGTCTGCTACGGCGCACGGGATGAAAAGGCCGGGGCCTGCGGCTCCGTCCTCAACCTCTTTATGGAGGACTTCAACCACAAGCCCCGGCTCTACGGCGGCGTCCTCCGGGAGGAATGCGCCGCGCTGCTCCAGGAATTTTTCCACACCTTGCGCAAAAAAGGCGGGATATCCACGCTGATTTAAAACATTTGTAACAACTCCGGTCTTCTTTTTTAACAAAGCCCTGATAGGATATCCTCAGCAAGAGACGATACTTCTTTTCATTCTATCCTCCAAATCCGGAAAAAAGCGGCGGAATATCCGCCGCTTTTTTCTGTCCAAACGCAAATTACACAGATTTTACTGCTTTCTGCAAAGATTTAATCTTTTTGTAACAACTCCAGATTTGATTCTTAACAACTCCCGGGTATTATAATACTTGCAAGAGACAGTTTCTTTTCATTTCATTGTATCCTCTTTCCTTTGGTGAGAGCCGGACGTCAGGAGCAGGCGTCCGGCTTTTGCTATGCTCAGGGGGTCTCCCTCTCCCTGGCCGAGCAGAGATAAAGGGGGATCGCGGCCAACTGCGCGGCCATGGAGACAGCTACCATCGCCGGAATGCTCACATCGTACAGCGCGCCCAGGAGCCAGCTCCCCAGGAACCAGAACACGCCGAAGGAGCACTCGAAAATACCATAACCCGTGGCCCGACTGCTCTTGGGCACCATGCTGCTCACGGCGGCCTTCAGAATGGACTCCTGGGCCCCCATCCCCACTCCCCAGAGGGCGATGCCCAGAAGCAGTGCGGGAATAGAGTCAAAGGCGAATACAAACAGGGCGAAGGGGGCGGAGAGCAGGGTGGACCAAACCAGGGCCCTGACTCCTTTTTTATCGTACATGTGACCGAACACCAGGGCGGCGGCCGCATCCACCAGCATGGCTCCGGCGTACAGCAGGGGCAGGGTGCCGCTGTTCACCAGTGCGGAGGTCTCGGCAAGGCCCGAGGCCAGGGGCGTATACAGCCGTGAGACATGCATGAGGATGATGGAGTAGTCGATAAAACCGAAGGCGAAGAGGCTGATCCCGGCGATATACAGCACGAACTCCTTTTTCATCCGAAAGGGCACGTATTCCTTGGGCTCCGGCTCAAACTGCTCCGGATTGGGGAATTTGTGCTTGGTCACCAGCAGCAGCACAATGGTGATCGCTCCGGGGACTGCCAACACGGCAAAGCAAGCCGAGTAGATCTGAAAGGTGCTCCCCTCCGTCTGGAAAAGCATCACCAGATAGAGCAGCACCGGCCCCAGGAAGGCCCCGATCTGATCCAGCAGCTCCTGGAGGCCAAAGCTCTTGCCCGTGCCCTCCTGGGTGGCGGCAAAGGACATGATGGTGTCCTTCGCAGGCTTCTTGATGGCCTTGCCCATGCGCTGAACCACCAGCAGAGCGCAGGCCCAGAGCCAGCCGTGTTCTCCCACCAGGGCCAGCGCCGGGACGGCCAGCACATCCAGTACATAGCCCAAGATGGTCATGGTCCAGTATTGGCGCGTCCTGTCCGTGAGCTTTCCGAACACATAGCGCATGGAATAGCCGATGAGCTCCCCCAGCCCGGAGACAAAACCGATGGCGGCCGAAGAGGCCCCCAGCAACGTAAGGTAGGCCCCCCGTATGCTGGAGGCTCCCTCATGTGTCATGTCGGAGAACAGACTCACCACACCGAAGAGCAGGATAAACAGCATGGCCTGGGACAGCCTCCGCTTCTTTTTTTCATTCCTCATTTCGATCCTCTCCCTTTATCCGCTCCGCTACATTGGGAAAGCCCGCCCGGCTCTCCGCCTTGGACCGCTGATACAGGAGCTCCAGGACCCGGACGAACTCCCTGCGCTCCTTCTTTCCCAGAGGCTCCAGCAGCCACTCGTAAAAGAGCGTCTCCACCTGGGTCTTTGAGTTCTTCAGCCGCTCGGCTTTCTCCGTGGCATAGAGGAGCTGGCTCCGGCCGTCCTTGGGGTTGCGCGCCCGGATCAGATAGCCTTTGCTCTCCAGGTTGGCCGCCTGCCGGGCCACGGCTCCCTTGTCCACGCCCAGTCGCTTGCAGGCCTCCGCCTGCGTGATGCCAGGGGCATGGCGCACCACATGGATGAGGTCGAACTCCGCCGTCCCCACCCCGTCGGCCCGCAGCGTACGGGTGGTGAACTTGGCGGCCTCCCGCGCGATCTTCGTCATTCTCCGCTGTGTGATGTCCACTGTCATCTCTCCCAAACAAGTTGTAGTATCAACCTGATAGATGATACTACAACTTGTTTCCTTTGTCAATGCTTCCCACAAAGACGGCCGCCGCCCGAAATACCGGGCGGCGGCCTTAGGCTGTCGAAAAGGTCACCCTGTCCGTCATGAGAAGTGTCATCTCCGAGGCGTATGTCCCCGAAAACGGCGAATCTTGTGTTTCTTCCGTCGTATGTGGACGCCGGGATTCTGTGAAGCGCGCCTGCGGGCATTTTTTTGACAGACCACGGCCGCAGTCATCGCTCCTCGCGGAAGAAGGGCAGGCCCAGGCTGGCCGGGGGCTGTTTATCCTTGCTGTTGCGCATGCTGGTGAAGATCAGGACGATCACCGTTACCACATAGGGCAGGATCTTATAGAGCTGGTCGGGGATGAAGGGGAGCTGGAGCCTTAGGTAGAGGATCATCAGAGCGCCGAAGAGCACCGAGCCCCAGATGGCGTTGACGGGCCGCCACAGGCAGAAGATGACCAGCGCCACCGCCAGCCAGCCCTCGCCGGAGAGGCCCTCATGGTTCCAGACGCAGCCTGCGATGGTCGTAATATAGACCATGCCGCCGATGGCCGAAATCCCACCGCCGATCACAGTGGACAGGTACTTGTACTTTGTGACGTTGATTCCGGCAGCGTCTGCGGTGGCGGGACTCTCCCCCACCGCCCGCAGATGGAGGCCGGGGCGGCTCTTGTTGAAGAAGAACGCCATGGCCACCGCAATGGCCACGCCCAGGTAGACGAAGATGTTGTAGCTGAACAGCAGCGGGCCCGCCACGGGAATGCTCTGGAGTGCCGCGGGAAAAGGCGAGCCCTGAAAGACCGCCTTGAGCTCGTTGCTGATGGCCACATAACCGCCGGAGGTCACGCGCATATACTCGCCGATGAACTGCCCCGCGCCGGTGCCAAAGATGGCCAAGGCCAGACCCGTGACATTCTGGTTGGCCCGGAGCGTGATGGTGATGAAGCTGTAGATGAGGGCCCCGAACGCGCCCCCCAAGAAGGCGAACAGGATGGCGATGAGCACGGCCACCAGACCGTTTGTGTTTCCGCCGGTCATCATCTCGTAATAGAAGGCACCGCCTAGGCCCATGGCGCCTCCCATATACATCATGCCCTCCACGCCCAGGTTCAGGTTGCCGGACTTCTCCGACAGGATCTCTCCCACCGTGCCGAAGAGCAGCGGCGTGCCGTTGAGCACTGCGGCGCTGATGAGGAGAACCAGAAAGCTCTGATTGATGTTCATGCGCCGGACACCTCCTCCCTATGCTTTCCCCGGAAGATCATCTGATAGTTGATGAAAAATTCACAGCCCAGCATGCAGAAGAGGAAGATGCCGGTGATGATGTCGGAGATGGAGGCAGGGACCGTCATGCGGGTCTGCAGGGTGTCCGCCCCCTTCTCCAGCACGGCCAGCAGCCCGGATATCCCGATCATGGCAAAGGGATTGAGCTGGGCCAGCCACGCCACGGTGATGGCGGTAAAGCCCACTCCGGCCGCCACGCCGTCGTAAAGGGTGTTGTTGGCGCCGGAGCACACGATAAAGCCCACCAGACCGCTGATGGCCCCGGAGAGGAACATGGTGCGCATGATGATCCGCCCCACGTTCATGCCCGCATAGCGCGCGGTGTTCTCACTCTCTCCGATGACGGCGATCTCATAGCCCTGCTTGGTATATTTCATGTAGATATACATGAGCACGGTCAGCGCCAGCACGATGATCCAGCCGCAGTGGACCCCGAGGACCTTGGGCAATACGGCGGCGGAGTCGAACTGCGGGATGATCTGGGACCCGGGGCGCCCCTCCCAGGGGCCGCCCTGGAGCCATTTGACCACACCGATGATGATATAGTTCATCATCAGAGTGAAGAGGGTCTCGTTGGTACCCCATCTGGCCTTGAAAAAGGCGGGGATCAGGGCCCACAGGCCGCCGAACAGCGCGCCGGACGCCGCCATGACCGCCAGCAGCACCGGAGAGGGCAGCTTGTCGTACCAGAAGAGGGCAAAGTAGCTGGCCGCCACAGCCCCCGCGGTGATCTGCCCCTCGGCCCCGATATTCCAAAACCGCATCTTGAAGCAGGGCGCGATGGCAAGGGCGGTGCCCAGCAAGGGGATGGCGATTTTTACCGTCTGCCAGACGGCCGTCTTTTTGCCCAGGGAGCCGGAGAGGATGGTGCCATAGGCCGACACAGGACTATGGCCCATAATGAGGAAAATCAGCGCACCCAGCAGAATGGCCGCCACAAAGGAGCCGCCGCGGATGCACCAGACCTGCCACCGGGGCATGTCGTCCCGTTTGGCCAGACGGATCAGGGGCGTGTTCTGTTCGTGCATCTACGCTTCCTCCCTTCCGCCGCCCACCCGGGTCATAAGCAGGCCGACCTCTTCCTTGGTGGCGGTACGGGCGTCCACCACGCCGCTCACCCTGCCGCCGCAGAGGACCAGGATCCGGTCGCACAGCTCCAGCAGGACGTCCAGGTCCTCCCCCACGAAAAGAACGGCCACTCCCTTTTTCTTCTGCTCGGTCATCAGATTATAGATGGTATATGAGGTGTTGATGTCCAGACCCCGGACGGCATAGGCGCTCATCAGCACCGTGGGCGAGGAGGCGATCTCCCGACCCACCAGCACCTTCTGGACGTTGCCGCCGGAGAGCCGCCGGACGGGGAACTCCACGCTGGGCGTCACCACCTCCAGGCTCTCCTTCACCTTTAGGGCCAGCTCATTGGGGTCCTTCCGGTTGACGAAGGCGCCCTTCCCCTTCCGCCAGGAGCGGAGCATCATGTTGCCCGTCATTCCCATGCCGCCCACCAGGCCCATACCCAGCCGGTCCTCGGGCACGAAGGCCAGAGATACGCCGGCCTGCTTGATCTGCATGGGAGTCCTCCCCACCAGATCGAAGGTCTCCTTCCCCTCCGGCGTATACCGGATCGACCCCTTGGTAATGGGGTAAAGGCCGGCGATGGCCTCCAGCAACTCCTTCTGTCCCGAGCCGGCGATACCGGCCACACCCAGGATCTCGCCGCTCCGGGCGGTAAAGCTCACATCGTCCAGCTTCTTCACGCCTTCGGCATCCAGGCAGGTGAGCCCCTGGATCTCCAGACGGGGCTCCGGGTTCACAGGCTCAGGGCGGTCAATGTTCAGGGTGACGGCGTGTCCCACCATCATATCGGTCAGCGCCTGGGGGTTGGTCTCGGCGGTGTTCACCGTGCCGATGTATTTCCCCTTGCGCAGCACCGCCACCTTGTCCGAGAGGGCCATGACCTCGTGGAGCTTATGGGTAATGATAACGATGGCCTTGCCGTCTGCACGCATGGCGCGGAGAATATCGAAGAGCCGGTCCGTCTCCTGGGGCGTGAGCACCGCTGTAGGCTCATCCAAAATCAGGATGTCGGCGCCCCGGTAGAGCACCTTGACAATCTCCACCGTCTGCTTCTCGGAGACCGACATATCGTAGACCTTCTTGTTGGGATCGATTCCGAAGCCATACCGGTCGCTGATCTCCTTCACCTTCGCCGCGATCTCCCTGCGGTCCAGCCTGCTGCCGTCGTGAAGGCCCAGAACGATGTTCTCCGCGGCGGTAAAGACATCGATCAGCTTGAAATGCTGATGGATCATCCCGATCCCGTGGTCGAAGGCGTCCTTGGGGGAACGGATAGCCACCGGCCTGCCCTCCACCAGGATCTCCCCCTCGTCGGGAAAGTAGATGCCCGAGAGCATGTTCATCAGGGTGGTCTTTCCGCTGCCGTTCTCTCCCAGCAGGGAAAGTATCTCACCGCGGTCCAGGGCCAGGTCGATGTCGTCGTTGGCCACCACCTTGCCGAAGCGCTTGGTGATGTGCCGGAGTTCGATTGCATGGACAGTTTCCAAGGCTGTCATCCTTCCTTTTCATGCGGCAGGAGCGAAATCCCTTCGGCTTTGGCTCCTGGGCGCCAGACTTGCGCTGGGAAATTCGGCGCGCCGATCCGGGTGCGGGCGGGCGCCCTTCACAAGAGCAAAAGGGGGCTGCCGTCGCAGCCCCCTCTTGGTGATACGCGCATCAGAATGCAGAGTTCAGCCACTCGATGCCGTCAATGGTCAGGGCGAAGTAGGGAGCGGACTGGAAGTAGGACTCGTGGAACGCGCCGTCAAACACGGCCTCCTCGGAGTCGGGCGTGAAGTCGCCGTCGGTATCCAGCGCAAAGGCCTGGGTCAGCTCAGCGCCGTCAATGGTGAAGGTGGAGGTGTCGAACACCTGGAGGGTCCCGTCATGGATGGCCTTTTCCACCTCGGCCAGCTTCTCGGCGGTGCCCTCGGCGGCAATGGCCTCGTTGAGATCGGTCATGACCACGGCTCCCATATCCATGCCGTGGCACCAGTCCTGGTCAAAGCTCTCGCCGTTGGCAACGGCCTCGATGGCGTACTCAAAGTAAACGGACCAGTCGATGCGGGTGGAGATGAGTGAGGCTTCGGGGGCCACGGAGATCATGTCGTTGTTGTAACCGCAGCTGAAAGCGCCCTTGGACTGGGCGGTGGTGGCGGGAGAGGTGTTGTCGGAGTGCTGGGAGATCATGATGCAGCCCAGGTCGCACAGCGCGGCGGCGGCGTTCCCCTCCTCCGTGGCGTTGGACCAGGAGCCCACGAACTGGACCTTCATGGTAGTGCTGGGGCACATGCTCTTGGCGCCCAGATAGTAGGCGGTGAAGCCGGAGATCACTTCCGCGAAGGAATAGGCGCCCACATAGCCGATCACGGCCTGCTCGGGGGTGATGTCGCCGTTGTCGATCATCTCCTGCATCTTCATGCCGGCCACCACGCCGGCCAGATAACGGCCCTCGTAGATGTTGGCGAAGGCGTTGTGGGTGTTCTCCAGCCCGTCGTTCCAGGAGCCCTGGTTGGTGCAGGAGATGAACTCCACCTCGGGATAATCGGGAGCCACCTTCAGCATGTAAGGCTCAAAGCCGTAGGAGTTGTTGATGATGAGGTCGCAGCCCTCCTCGGCCAGCTCGATATTGGCGTCCTCACAGCCGGAGTCCTCGCCGATGTTCCACTTGACGACCCACTCCACCTCGATGCCTTTGGCGGCCAACGCCTCGGTGGCGGCCTCCTTGCCGCGGACAAAGTTGTAGGTATAGCCCTGGTCGTTCTCGTCGCCGATGCAGATGAGGCCCACCTTCACGGTCTTGGCCGGCTCAGTGGTGTCGGCGGGCGCGGAAGTATCCGCGGGGGCGGTGGTGTCGGCGGGGGCCGGGGTGGAGCTGCCGGAGCCGCCGGAGCATGCGGCGAGGCTCAGCGTCATGGCGCCTGCCAGGAACAGGGCAAGAATACGTTTCTTCATTCTTTTCATTCCTCCTCAAAATAGTTGGTCGATATCCGGATCCGTCAAAATGAAAAACGGCTGCCACAGCCGGGATATCCAAGAAAATGTCGTATACCGCCAGCGGGCAGCCGAAGGGCTCCATCCGCTCATCCCAGGAGAGCGGCGCTCTCTCTGGCTGCGGCAGCATGCGGGGCGCGCGGGCCCCGCGAAATTTGGTATGCAACCAGGCGCGTCAGCAGAACGTGATCCCGTTCTCCTCGCTCATGGACTTGACCCGCGCCAGAGATTCCACCCGGACGCCCATGCTGCGGATCAGATCTCCGCCGGGCTGAAACGCCTTTTCCACGCAGATGCCCGCCCCAACCAAGGTGGCGCCCGCATCCCGGACCAGATTGATGAGTCCCTGCAGCGCCGAGCCGTTGGCCAGGAAATCGTCAATGAGCAGGACCCGATCGGTGGGAAGCAGAAACTCCTTGGCCACAATGATATCATACACCTTGCCGTGGGTAAAGGACTCCACCTGAGAGGTATAGACATCCCCCGCGATATTCTTTGTCTTATTTTTTTTGGCGAAGATCACCGGGCAATGAAAAAACTGCGCAGTCACACACGCGATCCCGATCCCCGATGCCTCGATGGTCAAAATCTTGGTGACTCCGCAGTCCCCGTACAGCCGCTGAAACTCCTTGCCGATCTCATTGAAGAGGTCCACGTCCATCTGATGGTTCAGAAAACTGTCCACCTTGAGGACGTCGCCGCCCTTAATCTTTCCGTCCTTCCGGATCCGATCCTCCAAAAGCTTCATTGCAGCCGCTCCTCTGTAAGTATACTCAAAAGCAAAAGTAAGATAACCTTATTCTACAGTAAAATCTACCAGCGTTCAATGAAGCAAATGTAACAAAAAACCCAATGTATTCCACACGCTTTTGACGAAAGCGACGGCATGTCCAGCCGTCCATCCACCTCTTTCCTTCCTGGAAATAACCGTTGTATAACCGCCTCCGACCTGCTAAAATAGGGTCTGTCGAATCAATTGTTTTACGGTCCGCTTCCACCGGCCTCAGGAGGGCGCGGATCTCTGCCGCTGCTTCGCCGGTCCCCGGCGGCAGCCTGGAGGAGGAAATCCATGTTTATCAAACGCATCTCCGCGCTCCTGGTCTGCGCTGCCCTGCTCAGTGGGCTCACCGCTTCGGCCCAGGCAGTGGAGTTTCCCGACGTGTCCACGGAACACTGGGCCTATGCCGACATTCAAAAGGCTTCGGGATACGGGCTGATCCAGGGGCTGGAAGACGGGACCTTTCGTCCGGAGGAGACCCTGAACCGCGCCTCTTTCGTCACCATCCTTCAGCGCATGTTCTCCTGGGAGGACGTATTGCCGGCCTCTCCCTCCTTCTCCGATGTCCGGCCCGGCGACTGGTATTACGCGGCCGCCGAGACAGCCCGTGCCCACGGCGTTACCGGCGAGGAGACGCTCTTTCAGCCTATGGCCTACATCACGCGGGAGGATATGGCGGTCATGCTGGTGCGGGCGCTGGGGTATGAATCCCTGGCCGGCGACATCGCCTCCCTGGGCGTCCCCTTCCCCGATGTGACCTCCCACCCCGGTCACATCGCCCTCTCCGCCGCCATCGGTATGACCACCGGCGTGGAGGTGGACGGCCAGCTTCTCTTCCAGCCAGATGCCTTCGCCACCCGTGGACAGGCCGCCGCCATGCTTTCCCGTGTCTACGAGCGCTACTGCTCAACCATCGACTGGCTCAATGGCTTTTACGCCTTCTCCTCGTATTCCCAAATCTCCTTTACCGACGAGATGGACGTGGTGTCGGTGGGCTGGGCCCGAATGAGCTATGACGCCGACGCCGGCCCCTGGCTCAACTCCACCAGCTCGGGGGGAAACGACTGGGTCAAGCCGCAGGATGCTTCCACCGCCACCTCTTATTTCCAGGGAAACGGCACGCCCTATACGCTCAACGTCTATGCAGACACCACACAGGACGTCGCCCTTCCCGACGGCTCCAGGACCAGTGTACTGGAGACCATTCTCCCCGACCCGTCGGTCAGGGCGCAGGCCGTGGCCGCCTTGACCGCCGCGGCTTCGGACTATGCGGGCATCACCATCGACTTTGAAGGACTGCGGACCGATCTCTTAAAGGCCGACTTTGTCTCCTTCATGACCGAACTGCGGGCCGCGCTTCCCTCCGGCAAGACCCTCTTTGTCTGCGTTCCCCCCAACGACTGGTACAAGGGCTATGATTTCAGGGCCCTTGGCGAGGTGTGCGACAAGGTCATCTACATGGTCCATGACTATCAGTGGACCAGCGTACCCAGCTATCAGATCGGCAAGCCCATGGGGACCACGGAGGATACCTCCTCCCCAGTCACCCCCTTCCCCGACGTCTACCGGGCCCTGCAGGCCATCACTGACGCGGAGACCGGTGTGCAGGACAAGAGCAAAATCGCCCTCCAGATCTCCTTCGGCACGGCGGGTTTTCAGGTGGATGAGAACGGGAACCTCCTCTCCTCCACCATCTACCATCCCGCCCAGAATACCATTGCCAAGCGCCTGCTCCAGTCCGACACGGTGGTGACTTACGATGACCACACCCGCAATCCTGCGGCCCTCTATACCACTGAGGACGGCAGCCGCATTCTTCTCTGGTACGAGGATGCCCGAAGTGTGGCGGACAAGCTGACCCTGGCCCGGATGTTCGGCATCACAGGGGTGTCGGTGTGGCGCTTGGGAAATATTCCTGCCTACTCCGACGTCCCTAATTATGACGTCTGGTCCGCCATTTTGGCCCAGCGGTGAAGCTGCTGCGCCCATTGATCAGGAGATGATGCGCCCATGCTCACAAAGAAGACCCTTCAGGAATTTCTGCTTCTCTCCCTCGGCACGTCTCTGGTATCCATCGGCGTCTATTTCTTTAAGTTTCCCAACCACTTTTCCATGGGCGGCGTCTCCGGTCTCTCTATTTTGCTGGGTGAGCTTTTTTCCGCTCCCTGGCTCACCCCCTCCACCTTTAACACCCTAATCAACATCATCTTTCTCGCTTTGGGCTTTGTGGTGCTGGACAAGGGCTTTGGGGTCCGTACGGTGTACTGCTCACTTCTCTACTCCGGTCTGGTCCAGGTCCTTGAGTGGATCTATCCCATGGAGCGTCCCCTCACCGACGAGCTGATGCTGGAGCTCTTTTTTGCCGTTATCCTGCCGGCTCTGGGCTCGGCCATCCTCTTCAACCTGGGCTCCTCCACCGGCGGTACGGACATTGCGGCCATGATCCTCAAGAAGTATACCGGCGTGGATGTGGGGCGGGCTCTGCTCTACTCGGATGTTCTCATCGCCGCCTCGGCCCTCTTTGTCTTTGGTATCACGGCCGGCCTGTGCTCACTGTTGGGCCTGGTCCTCAAATCGGTGCTGGTCGACAATGTGATCGAATCCCTGAACCGCCGAAAGGCCTTTATCATCGTCACCGCTCATCCCGAGATCGCCTGCAGCTATATCACCGACAATCTGGTCCGGGGCGCCACCCTCTGGGATGCCGAGGGGGCCTACACCCATCAGGAACACCATATCGTGCTCACGGTCCTCTCCCGGAGTCAGGCCGTCCTCCTCCGCCGCCATCTGAAGGCACAGGATCCCCAGGCTTTTATGATCGTCACCAATTCCAGCGAGATTTTTGGAAAAGGCTTTCTCAGGGCCTGACCCGTAATGCAAAGTCGGCCCAGAGCGGGGACCTCCTAAATGAGGCCCCGCTCTGGGCCGACTTTGCGCTTTACGGCTGGACACCGTCCTACAGGCGGTAGCGTTTGCGCAGATATTCCAGAAAAGAGCACAGCTCCGTTCGGGCCGCCTCGGGCAGGTTGTCAAAATAGAGAAATCCGCTCTCCGTGTGCCGGATGGGCACCTCTTCTCTGGTCAGCCCCATGAGATAGTCCATTGACACGTTGAAATATTCAGCGAACTTTTTCTTCAACGCGTCCTCAGGTTCATTGACATTGCGCTCATATTTGGACAGCGCACTCACTGAAATCCCCATCAATTCCGCAAATTCCTTCTGGCCGATCTTTCTGCCCTTTCGGAGCTCCGCCAGACGTTCACCCTCCATTGCAATGACCCCCACTTCGGGAAAAGAGTATTCTCCCTCTCCACCTCATTTTTATATTCTGCCCAAATCAGAAAATATTTACTTGATAATGGCCGAATTCTGCGTATAATTAGTTTTGAATAGCAAATAACGGCGAATGGCGTGGTTTTATGATTGAGCGTTTCCTTCTCCTGTCCGGCGGCTATTTTCCCGAAGCCCTGCGAAAGACCGTTCTCTTCCATGCGAAGGAGTCTATGGAACAGGCGAGGCGGGACGGCGCCCTTCTTTGGACGGATCTCCCCCTCTTCGACCTTTCCCCTCTCCCCTGGAGCCACGGTATCATCTCCATCCCCCGCTCTTTCTGGCAGCGCTTTGACACCGATCGCGCCTATTACGGCTGTCTGGTCCGTCGATCCGCTCAGGTCTGTATTCTGGCCCTCCATGCCGATCCCTACCATCGGGAACGGGTGGCCCTGGTCAGCGGGCTATGCACGCTCCATGAGGTGCCTTTCCGTGCCCATCTCTTTTAGCGCATCGTTCCAATATTCAAAACAATCCCTAAGCGCCCTGCTTATGGACGCAAGTGTGTTTGCTCCTGCCATACTCCGGAAATAAAAAAATTTCCCCCTCGACGGTTTTCCCCTTCTTTCTCTTACAGCTATGGTAAAATATGGTTATCAAAGCAGAAGGGAGTCCTCTCTATGCAGTTTCTTCGCAAAAAAGGCCTCTTTGAGTCTGGCAGGGTGCTCTATCTGTCGGTGGACTCCCTGCGGCCCAATCCCAATCAGCCCAGGACTCAATTTTCTCAGGAGGGCCTGGAGGAGCTATCCGCCAGTATTCAGGAGCACGGGATTCTCCAGCCTCTCTCAGTTCGGCGGGTTGAGGGCGGATATGAATTGGTTTCCGGAGAGCGGCGCCTCAGAGCCGCCAAGTTGGCAGGGCTGAGGGAGGTCCCCTGTATCGCGGTAGATGTAGATGATACGGCTTCCTCGCTTCTGGCCCTAGTGGAAAATCTACAGCGCCGGGATCTGGACTTTCTGGAGGAGGCCTTTGCGCTGGACAAGCTGATCCGCACCTATCACCTCTCCCAGGAGGAGGCGGCCCGGCGCATTGGGAAGTCCCAATCGGCAGTAGCCAACAAGCTGCGGCTCTTGAAGCTTCCTCCGGAAGCGCTGTACCTGCTCCGTGAGAGCGGCCTTACTGAGCGTCACGCCCGGGCGCTGCTCCGCTTGGAGGGGGATGAGGCAAGGCTTTCCGCTCTTCGCCATGTGGCCGCCAATCACTTGACGGTGACCAAAACCGAGGCTTATGTGGAAAGCCTTCTTTCTCCCAAGCCGCAAAAGCGGAAGCCCACTTATCTGATTAAAGATGTGCGATTTTTCCTCAATACCGTTACCCGTGGCCTCTCACTGATGAAGGGTGCCGGAATTGATGCTCAGTGTGGCCGGCAGGAGACTGCAGATGCCATTCTTCTCACCATCCGCATTCCAAAGTGCTCTTGACAGGCTCCCCTCTTCTCCCCCGGCGGAATGTTTCACGTGAAACATTCCGCCGGCTTCTTTTTGGAATGTTTCACGTGAAACACGGAAATTTAGTTGAATTACCACGGCGCACGCATTATAATAGAACCTGTTGAAATACCGGGCACCCCTGCAAGGGGGTGCTCGCCCGCTCCGGCCTTTGGTCCTCAATCCGCATTACTTCCAACCTCCCGAAAGAAAGAGAGCAGGTGTCCCATGGGAAAAACCATCGCAATCGTCAACCAGAAAGGCGGCGTCGGCAAAACCACGACTTGCGTCAACTTGGCCGCCGCACTCAAGGCCCTGGACCGTCGCATCTTGGTCTGCGACTTTGACCCACAGGCCAATACCACTTCGGGATTTGGGGTCGATAAGACCGCCTCTTCCCCCTCCATCTACGATGTGCTGATCGACGATGCCGACTGCCGGAAAGCCATCGTCCCCACCGTCTGGGCCGATGTGATCCCCTCCAACAAGGCTTTGGCCGGGGCCACTGTGGAGATGATCGGTATGTCCCGGCGGGAATATCTGCTCAAGGATGCTTTGGCTCCCTTCCATGAGGAATATGACTACATCTTTGTGGACTGTCCCCCCTCTCTGGAACTTCTCACCCTCAACGCACTGTGCGCCGCAGACACCATTCTGGTTCCCGTTCAATGCGAATACTACGCTCTGGAAGGCCTCAGCGACCTTCTCTCTACCATACGCATCGTAAAGCGGTCCCTGAATCCGGACATTGATCTGGAGGGGGTGGTCCTCACCATGTTTGACGGACGGACCAACCTTTCCATGCAGGTGGCGGAGGAGGTCAAACGTCATTTCCCCGGTAAGGTCTATGCCACGGTCATCCCCCGGAACGTCCGCCTCTCCGAAGCCCCCAGCCACGGGAAGCCTGTCACTGCCTACGACGGCCTTTCCCGGGGCGCCGAAGCCTATCGCGCCCTGGCGGAAGAGCTGGTGGAAAAGAACGGCTACGCAGTGACAAGAGTCTGAGCTCCGCCTGTTTTCCTGCGGCGCAAGCGAGCTTCCTTTTATCAAAACCCAAGTAAACTGTAACGTAGAAGGAGTGATCCTATGGCATCAGAACGCGGCCTGGGCAAAGGTCTGGGTGCTCTGCTGGGCGACGCGGCCCTGCAATCCCAGGAGGGCGGCTCGGTCTCTCTCCCCCTGGCCCAGGTGGAGCCGGGCCTGAAACAGCCCCGGAAACGATTTGATGAAGAGACTTTGGCCGATCTGGCCGACTCTATTCGTACACACGGTATCATCCAGCCCCTTACTGTGCGGCGGCTGTCCTCCGGCTATTATCAGATCATCGCAGGCGAGCGCCGTTGGCGGGCCGCCAAGCTGGCCGGTCTGTCAGAGGTGCCCGCTGTCATCATAGAGGCCGACGATCGCAAGGTGATGGAGCTGGGCCTTATTGAAAACCTCCAGCGCGAGGACCTCAATCCCATGGAAGAAGCCATGGGATATCGAACCCTAATGGAGGAATACGGTCTCACCCAGGAAGAGACTGCTCAGCGCGTAGGCAAATCACGCCCCGCTGTAGCAAATGCGCTGCGGCTGATCGCCCTGCCCGACGCCATCCGTCATCTTGTGGAAGAGGGGCAGCTCTCCGCAGGCCATGCCAGAGCGCTTCTGAGCATCTCCAGCAGCACCCTTCAAAAAAAGCTGGCCCAAAAGATCATTGCCGAGGGACTCTCCGTCCGGCAGACCGAGGCCCTAGCAAAACGCTTTGCCAGAGAAGAGGCGCAGGAGGAAACCGCATACGCAGCGCCGCCCGACCCCATGAAGCTCTATCGGGACGCCGCAGCGAAGGACCTCACCACCCGCTGGGGCAGAAAGGTCTCGATCACGATGGGGCCCAAAAAGGGAAAGCTGGAATTTGAGTTCTATAATGACGAAGACCTCACCGAGCTGTTGGACAGGCTCTCCGACCTGAGGGGAGGAGGCCAGTCTTGAACCGGGAACCAGAAGAAAAGCAGGAGCATGAATCCGGAGGGCTCCAACACGCCGCCGAGCATGAGCGGCCCCATAAGCGGCTCTCTGTCATGAATTACCTCACCATCCTCTTTGCCGCCGCGTTTTTGCTGCTGCTCCTCAGCTATCTGATGCAGCAGCGCACCAACAGCGAAACCATCGAGGGGCTGAAACAGTCGGTTTCCGCCATGCAGTCCATCGACAGCCTCCAAAAAGAAAAAGAGGGACTGGAGTCCCAAGTGGCATTGCTGGAGGAGCAGGTCGCTCACCTGGAAGGCCAGGTCAGCGCCCTCCAAAATGAAACTGCGGCGCTTCAGAGCACCGCCGAGGACCAAGCACACGCTGCCGAGGCCATGGACTGGTTCTGGAGAATTCAGCGGGAGCTCTCCCGGGGCCGTTACGGCTCAGCGCGTTCCCTGGTGGAGGCATTCCAGGCCACCGGCTTGGAGGACTGCCTGCCCACCGACCACCCTGCGGACCCTGAGGGTCCTTCCCCCGCCGAGCAGTATCAGGAGATCCTCGCCGTGCTATACTAAGGCGTAGCCGACCAGATAGAACGCCCACCCGAGGGCCTTTGTTTCACGTGAAACATCCCCGCGCTGAACGACTAACAATGAGGTGAACAACATGTTGGATATCAAGTTTATCCGCGAAAATCCCGAAGCGGTGAAAGAAAACATCCGGAAAAAATTTCAGGAGGAAAAGCTTCCCCTGGTTGACCAGGTGCTGGAACTGGATAGCCAAAACCGCCAGACCATTCAAGAGGCCCAAGACTTGAGGACCCAGAGGAACACCCTCTCCAAGCAGGTGGGAATGCTGATGGGGCAGGCCAAGAAGGACCCGTCCAAACTGGCAGAGGCTGAAGCCCTGAAGGCCAAAGTCACGGCCGACGCCCAGCGCCTGGCCGAATTAGAGGCACAGGAAACCGCCCTTGCTGAGGAGATCCGAAAAATCATGCTGGTGATCCCCCAGATCATCGACCCCTCCGTCCCCATTGGGCCAGACGACTCCGCCAATGTGGAGGTCCAGCGTTTCGGTGAGCCACTGGTGCCCGACTTCGAAGTCCCTTACCACACCGACATCATGGAGTCCTTTGATGGCATCGATATGGACGCCGCCGGGCGGGTGTCCGGCTCCGGCTTCTATTATCTGCTGGGCGATATTGCCCGCCTCCACGAGGCTGTTCTGGCCTATGGCCGGGACTTCATGATCGACAAGGGCTTCACCTACTGTATCCCCCCCTTCATGATCCACGGGAACGTAGTGGAGGGTGTGATGAGTCAGACCGATATGGACGGCATGATGTATAAGATCGAAGGGGAAGACCTCTACCTCATCGGTACTTCTGAGCACTCGATGATCGGGCGCTTTATTGATCAGATCATTCCAGAGGAAAAGATCCCCCAGACCCTCACCTCCTACTCCCCCTGCTTCCGCAAGGAAAAGGGCTCCCACGGCATTGAAGAGCGGGGCGTCTACCGCATCCACCAGTTTGAAAAGCAGGAGATGATCGTAGTCTGCAGGCCGGAGGAATCCATGGACTGGTATGAAAAGCTGTGGCGGTATTCTGTAGAGCTCTTCCGCAATTTTGATATCCCCGTCCGGCAACTGGAGTGCTGCTCCGGCGACCTGGCCGATCTAAAGGTAAAATCCTGCGACATCGAGGCCTGGAGTCCCCGGCAGAAAAAATACTTTGAAGTCTGTTCCTGCTCCAACCTAGGCGACGCCCAGGCCCGGCGGCTGAAAATCCGCATCCGGGGAGAGGATGGGAAAAATTATCTGGCCCACACCCTCAACAACACCTGTGTGGCCCCTCCCCGCATGCTCATCGCCCTCCTGGAAAACAATCTCCAGGCCGATGGCAGCGTAAAAGTCCCCAAGGTCCTCCAACCCTATATGGGAGGAAAGGCGCTCCTGGTCCCGAAGACAAAATAAGAACTGCCGCCCGCAGATCCCATACCCTTCCGCGTCTCCCGCTGAAAGAGAGGAATCCAATGAGACCCCGATTTTTTCCCCTTGCCCTGGCGCTGTCCGTGCTGCTCGCCCTCCCCGCGGCCGCCTTTTCCGACGTGCCCGCAGACACCTGGTACGCCAGCAGCGCAGCCCAATGTCAACAGGCCGGCCTGCTCAAAGGCACCTCCTCAGACACCTTTTCCCCAGACAAAACCGTCACCTTGGCAGAGGTCATGACTGTGGCCGCCCGTCTGTCCTACCAGCAGTCAGGCGGAAACGGAGACCTCCCGACGGCTCCGGAGAGTTGGGGAACCGGTTCGATCAACACGCCTGCCGGTGCAGTCCTGCTCTCCTTCTCCTCTGAAGACCTGGACCACAAATTGTCCTATTATTTTGACAGTACTACACCCCGCCGTCTCCACCTGCTGTTGGAGGTGAACAGCCAGGAATATAAAGCCCTCTCCCCCGCTGGCGGAGCCGCAGAGGTGAGTCTGACGCTGAATGGAGCCATTGTGCTCACAGGCTTCCTCGCACCCGCATCCGACGGCACGCTCCGCATCGAGTTTACCGCCGCCGTAGGGCTCGACTACACTGCCTTCCACCGCGAACTCTCCTCTTTTCTTCCCGCACCGGCCCGTGGATTGTGGTATCGAAACGCCCTGTGGTATGCGCGCGAACACGGCCTGATGGACGCGCAGCCCATGGAAACCCCCTTTGAAGCCCCCGCCTCCCGGGAAGAACTGGGGGAGTGGATCCTGTCCGCACTGCCAGCAGACTGTTTTCCCGCCATCACCACCCTGGACTCCCTCCCTGACACGGAAGATCCGGGCGTACTCACGCTTTACCGCGCGGGAATCTTCACCGGTGTGGATGCACAGGGTACGTTTGCAGGAAATCGCACCCTTACCCGCGCCGAACTGGCTGCCGTATTGGCCAGAGTTCTGGACCCACAGCAAAGAGTTTCCCTTAATTCCAGGAATTAGTTTCTATTTTTATAATTTTATGGTATTACACAGGCTGCTCATAACCAAAAGGAGGGTCAGATCATGTATCAGGAAAAAACCAAAGGGTTTATCGCAGAGTTCAAGCAATTCATTGCCCGCGGCAACGTCATGGACATGGCGGTGGGCGTCATCGTCGGCGGCGCGTTCAAGGCCATTGCCGATTCCCTCACCGCCGATATCATCATGCCCATCATTGGTATCTTTGTCAGCGAAAATTCTTTTGCGGACCTAAGCCTCACCGTGGGGACCGCCGTCATTACATATGGAAATTTCATTCAGGCTGTGCTCAATTTCCTCATTATGGCCCTTGTCGTATTCTGTCTGGTCAAGGGTATCAACCGCTTCCATCGCAAAAAGGAAGAGGCGCCCGCCGCTCCCCCGGCACCCGCCGAGCCCTCTGAGGAAGAAAAGCTCCTGATGGAGATCCGCGACTTGCTGAAGGAGCAGAAGTAACCTCTATTTCAATCCGCAAGGAGAACATTATGCCTGACGAAAAGCAGAATCAGGACCCCGGTCAGCAAAGCGAACCTCCCGTCTACGCATCTCCCGTCAAACGGGCCTGGGCATGGGTGGGAATCGCCTATATGCTCATCACCTTGGCCACCTTCACCTACTATCTGGCCACCGCGAGGATACTCACCGGCATCGGCCCTCTCCTCTTCTGCCCCGCGCTGGCGGGGCTGGGAGCCACCGCCGTACTGCGCTATCGCGCCGGCGAAGGGCGGGGCGGACCGGTGGCCTGCGCCGTTCTGACCGCCCTCTGCGCGGTGCTGCTGCTCCTCAACCTGGGGATCGGTATTCCCGCACTGCTGCGGAATTTTGGAGGCTGAGCCATGACCGAACAGCTAAAAGAGGGGCTGGCCCAATTGGGGCTTACACCGCCGGAAGGCGCCGTGGCACAGATGGTCCGGTACGCCGGACTGCTCCTGGAGCAAAACAAGGTGATGAATCTCACCGCCATCAAAGAGCCTGCGCAGGTGGCAGCCCTTCACTTTCTGGACTCCGCCGCCCTGCTGGGCTGTGCCGACCTGAGGGGAAAATCCCTGGTGGACGTGGGCACCGGCGCCGGTTTTCCCGGCATGGTGCTCAAGCTCATGGTCCCGGAGCTGCGGCTCACCCTGGTGGACAGTCTGGGCAAGCGCCTGGACTGGTTGGGCGAGGTGTGCGGAGCACTGGGACTGGAGGGGGTGGAGCGCCGTCACGCCCGCGCCGAGGAGCTCGCCCTCCAGTCGGGCTGGAGGGACTCCTTTGACTTTGCAACGGCCAGAGCCGTAGCCGAGCTGCGGGTGCTGTGTGAGATCTGCCTCCCCTATGTAAAAGTGGGCGGCCGGTTCCTCGCCATGAAAGCCGCGGACTGCGACGAAGAACTCTCCGCTGCTGCACACGGTGCAGAACTCCTGGGGGGGCGGCTTCTCCCCTCCTATCGGTACCACATCCCCGGCACAGAGGTCGACCGAAGGGTCATCGTCGTGGAGAAGGTCGCCCCCACGCCCAAGGGCTATCCCAGACGTTGGGCTAAGATCCAGAAATCGCCTCTCTCCTGACGACGGTCCGCCCGCCGGAACACCGCCGACGCGCCCGAGAAGAAATTTCACATTTCGCATAAAATGATTTGAACTATCTGATTGCAAATGGTATAATAGTAACCATCTGGTAGGAGGCACTCTATGGGTACGGTAATCGTCGTCACATCGGGCAAGGGCGGAACTGGAAAGACCTCGCTCACCGGCGGCGTGGCCTCCTGTCTGGCGGCGCTGGGCAGACAGGTGCTGTGTATCGACATGGATATCGGCCTGCGCAACCTAGACATCTCTCTGGGCATGACCGACCGGGCCCTGATGGACTTTACCGACGTACTGGAGGGCCGCTGCTCTTTGGAGCGGGCCGCCGTGGAACATCCGGTCATCCGAAACCTCTACCTCCTTACCGCACCGGTAAGCCCTCCCCCCCACCCGTTGGGAGAGAGTTCCATGCTGGACCTGCTGCGGCAGGCCCGGGAACGATTTGACTATGTGCTCATCGACTCCCCCGCCGGCCTGGGCTCCGGCTTTCGCCTGGCCTCCTGCGGCGCAGACCGCGCCGTGGTCGTCTCCACCAACGACTCCTCCGCCCTTCGGGACGCACAGCGCACCGTTACCGAGCTGGGCCGCAGCATAGACACCATCCACTTGGTGATGAACCGCATCCAGCCCAAGCTGATGCGCCGGCTGAGGACCACCATCGACGACGCCATGGATGCCGCAGGTCTTCCCCTCCTGGGCGTGGTGCCCGAGGACGCACAGGTCATTCTGGCCGCCAATACCTCCCAGCCCTTGATCCTGACCAGCCGGAAGGGCGCGGCCCTGGCCTATCTGAACATCGCCAAACGGCTGCTGGGCGAACGTGTCCCCCTGATGAAAATACATTGACGATATATTTTAGAGAGGATGAGCTAAGATGAATCTTGCACTGATGAGCCACGACCGTAGAAAGGAATTGATGGTGCAGTTCTGTATCGCTTACTGCGGCATTCTCTCCAAGCATACCGTATGCGCCACCAACACCACCGGCAAGCTGGTGGCCGAGGCCACCGGTCTGCCGGTCAATCTTTTCCTGTCTCACGAGCACGGCGGGATCCAGCAGATCGGCGCCCGCATTGCCTACAATGAGATCGATATGGTGCTCTTCTTCACCGAGCCCCAGTCCGACGACCTGGACGACGACGTCCGCTATATCCGTAAGCTCTGTGACCAGTATAACATTCCCCTCGCCACCAATGTGGCCACCGCTGAAATGCTCATTCTGGGCCTGGAGCGGGGCGATCTGGACTGGCGCGATATTGTCAGCCCCAAAACTGCGCCCTTCCGGGTATGACAGGGCCGCATGTCCTGCCCTGACGGTGATGGCCGCCGGAGCCGCTTTCTTTCCAAAAAGCTGTGATTTTTGGTTGACTTTTTCCCAAAAGTGGGATACTATTTGAAAGAATCGAACCGCAAAGACGGAGCATGAGTACCCCGCAGCACCGCCGGACAGAGAGGAACCCCAAGGCTGAAAGGGCTCCACGGCCAGGAGTGGGAGAAGACGGCCCCAGCAGCGGGCCCGGAGACGGGTGCGGTCCCCTTCCCGCAACAGAAGGTCGGAGGACGGCCCCGCGTTATACCGCAGGCCGTTAAAAATGGGTGGCACCACGAAAGCAGGCGCTTTCGTCCCATTGGGGACGAAAGCGCCTTTTTGTCCTTTTTACAGACAAGACCCCAACATCTTATCACAAAGGAGCGTTTCCATGGACCGTATCAAACCCAGAACCCTCTCCGGCTTTATGGAGCTGCTGCCGCAGCGGCAGGTACAGTTCGAGCGCATGGTGGAGGCCCTGCGCAAAACCTACTCTCTCTATGGTTTTACCCCCCTGGATACCCCCGCCATCGAGGCCAGCGAGGTGCTTCTGGCTAAAGGCGGCGGAGAGACCGAAAAGCAGATCTACCGCTTTACCAAAGGGGACACGGACCTCAGCCTGCGTTTTGATCTCACCGTCCCCTTGGCCAAGTATGTGGCGCTGCACCACAATGAACTTACTTTCCCCTTCCGGCGCTTTCAAATCGGAAAGGTCTACCGGGGAGAGCGGGCACAGCGGGGCCGGTTCCGGGAGTTTTATCAGGCCGATATCGATGTGATCGGCGACGGCGCGCTGGATATCGCCAACGAGGCCGAGGTGCCCGCCATCATCTACAATACCTTCACCGCCCTGGGCCTCAGGCGCTTTAAGATCCGTGTCAACAACCGCAAGGTCCTCAACGGCCTCTTTGACGCCTTGGGCCTCCGGGCGCAGTCCGGAGACGTGATGCGCACCATTGATAAGCTGGAGAAAATCGGCGCGGAAAAGGTTAGAGCGATTCTCACCGAGGATTTTGCCGTGCCCGCCGACACAGCGGACAAGCTTCTCGCTCTCCTTGCCACTAAGGACCCCATGTCCGCTCTGGAACATTACCGCGGTCAAAATGCCCTCCTGGATCAGGGGATCGAAGAGCTCTCCACCGTGGTGGGCTATATGTCCGCCTTCGGTGTGCCAGCCGACCACTTTATGGTGGACCTGACCATCGCCCGCGGCCTGGACTACTATACCGGGACCGTTTATGAGACCGTCATGCTGGATCACCCCGAGATCGGCTCCATCTGTTCCGGCGGCAGATATGACAACTTAGCGGAATATTACACTGATAAACAACTCCCTGGAGTCGGAATTTCCATTGGTCTCACCCGTCTGTTTTTTGTCCTGGAGGACCAGGGCTATCTCAACGACGCACTCCTCACCGCGCCGGCGGATGTCCTCATTCTCCCCATGACCCAGGATCTCTCCCCCGCCATCTCACTGGCCACCACTCTTCGGGAGGCGGGGGTCCGGACCCAGCTCTATACGGAGCAGAAAAAATTCAAGGCTAAAATGAACTATGCCGACAAGCTGGGGATTCCCTATGTGATCTTCCTGGGAGAGGACGAGGTGAGCGCAGGGGTCTGTGCCGTCAAGGACATGGGCTCCGGCGAACAGGTCAAGGCCGACCCTGACCAGGCTGTGGCGCTCATCCAGGCGGGTATTCGGCAGCGCAGTACTGGCACGCCCATTCAGGACAAGGTTTCAGAGCACATGAGAGGGCAGCCCTGAAGCCTGACTCTTTCCTTTGAGAACGGTCATTTTTGATTCCATTTTGTATATTTTATTTTATAATAAACATTAAGGAGAGATATTGATATGTTTCAGTCCCGCACCCACACCTGTAACGAGCTCCGCATCGAGCACGTGGGGCAGCAGGTCACCCTTGTCGGCTGGATGGAAAATGTCCGGGAAGTGGGCGGAAATCTGGCCTTTGTCATCCTCCGGGATTTCTATGGCACCACCCAAGTAGTGGTCGAGACCGAAGACATGATGAAGCTCGTCAAATCCATCAACAAGGAATCCACCATCCGGGTAGAGGGCATCGTTCGGGAGCGCGACAGCAAGAATCCCAAGCTGTCCACCGGGGATATCGAAGTCCTGCCCAGCAAAATCGAGGTTTTGGGCCGGTGCCGCTACCATGAGCTCCCCTTTCCGATCAACCGCAGCCGCGAGGCGGATGAGGCCGCCCGACTCAAGTACCGCTACCTGGACCTCCGGAATCCCGCTGTAAAGGGCAACATCGTGCTGCGCTGTCAGGTGGTGGCGGCCCTGCGCCAAGCCATGACCGATCACGGCTTCCTGGAGATCACCACCCCTATCCTCACCGCCTCCTCCCCCGAGGGGGCCCGGGATTATCTGGTGCCTGCCCGAAACCATCCGGGTAAGTTCTATGCCCTGCCGCAGGCGCCCCAGCAGTTCAAACAGCTCCTGATGGCCTCCGGCTTCGACCGCTACTTTCAGATCGCCCCCTGCTTCCGGGACGAGGATGCCCGGGCCGACCGCTCCCCCGGCGAATTCTATCAATTGGATATGGAGATGGCCTTCGCCACCCAGGAGGATGTCTTCGCCGTGCTGGAGGATGTGCTGCCTCCCATCTTTGCCAAGTACGGCAAGTATCATACGGCCTCCTCCGCACCCTTTACCCGCATTCCCTTTGCCCAGGCCATGGACACCTACGGCTCCGACAAACCGGACCTGCGCATCGATCTCACCGCGGTGGACGCCACAGCGCTCCTCGCCGACTGCGGCTTCGGTCCCTTTGAGGGAAGTGTGGTAAAGGCCGTACCCGTCACTAACTTTACCGCCACACGCAAGCAGATCGACAAGCTCTGCGCCGATGTGGAGGTACAGTCAGGTGGCAAAGTCTACTGGTTCCGGCTGGACGAAAAGGGAGAGCTGGTGGGCGGTATCTCCAAGTTCCTACAGGACCGGAAGGAGGCCGTGATTGCGGCCCTGGGCTTGAAACCCAATACCTTTGTGGGCTTGACCGCCGGGAAAAAGCTGGCGGCCCAAAAGACCGCCGGCGTACTCATCAAGATGCTCCCCGCCCTCGCCCCCGAGCATATGGATAAGGAACGGTACGCGTTCTGCTGGATCACCGACTTCCCCATGTATGAGATCGGCGAGGAGTCCGGTGAGCTGGAGTTCTGCCACAACCCCTTCTCCATGCCCATCGGTGAACTGGAGATCCTGGAAAAGGCCCACCGGGGAGAGGTGGACCCCCTCACCATCATGGCCTATCAGTATGACTTGGTGTGCAACGGCGTGGAACTCTCCTCCGGTGCAGTCCGGAACCATGACCCTGAGATCATGATCCGGGCCTTTGAGCTGGTTCGGCTGGGTGAAGAGGACGTCAAGGCCAAGTTCCCCGCCATGTACAACGCCTTTTGCTATGGAGCTCCCCCCCATGCGGGTATCGCCCCCGGCGTAGACCGGATGGTCATGCTCCTGGCCGGTGAGGATTCTATCCGTGAGATCATCCCCTTCCCTATGAACAAAAATGCACAGGATCTGATGATGGATGCCCCTTCCACCGTCAGCCAGAAACAACTGGACGAGCTGCATATTGCGTTGGTAGAGCCGGAAGCATGATCCCGGCTTGCCCTGGTGACGGAAGGAGCCCCGGACCTTTGAGGTCCGGGGCTCCTTCCGTTATGGTCCGTTTGAGATGTACTATGTAAAGGGTGAATCAACCACCCAATACATCACATTGACCGACGGCTCATTTGTGGCAGAATATCAGAAACTGGAATTCTGTGATCGACTCGCAGGGGGGGCCGGAGCGGGAGCGTCTGGGAATGACCTGGACGCTCTTTCTTTTTATAAGCCCCGGTAAGGGCGCACTTACTCACCACCCGCCGCTGGCCGGTGGTGGTATGGCCTTGCGCCCTCCGGGGGACGGGGGGTGGGGCGGCTCCGCCGTCAGCTTCCCCCCGCGCCGGTATATACAGCAGACGCCAACGGCGGCTTGGGCATCGGACGCCGCTGCTTCGATATACTGGGGCTTGGGCGCCGTCAGCCACCAACAAGCTGCGCCGGGTATATACCGAGGCATTGCTTGCTACTACTGTCAACGTCCGTCAAAAAAGGATGAACATTGTTCGGATTAGTGGTATAATTTACCATATCAATTTGGTAAATGGAGTTTACCAAGCAATTTTAGAAAATGAAAAAACCGGTATTGGAGATATGGGTAAATGAATGAATATATGGAGTATTTAGCGAAAATAATCCCCGAAAAAGATAGTCTTAAACTTGTAAAAAATGAAGCAGAAAAATATTATAAATCACATTCTCTTGACGATTGTTTTAACATGGGAATTGAACTTTATCATTCGGATAATTTTCAAATCCAAGAAGTGGGGATTTTCCTTTTGGGATATTCTGCACATCACAATATCTCTGCACTTTCCTTTTTGAAAGATACTGTTAGCCAACATGATAGTTGGAAAGTACAAGAAATCTTAGCTATGGCTTTTGATAATCATTGTAAAATTATTGGGTATAATGTAGCTTTACCTTTGATTAAAGAGTGGTTAAATAGCGATTGTGCCAATGTTCGCAGAGCTGTTTCAGAAGGATTACGGATATGGACAAGTCGTCCTTATTTTAAGGATAATCCTCAAATAGCAATACAGTTATTATCTGCTCATAGAGAAGATCCAAGTGAATATGTGCGAAAATCGGTAGGAAATGCTTTGAGAGATATTAGCAAAAAATATCCTGAGCTAATTTCAAAAGAATTAAGTTTATGGAATTTATCATCTAAAGAAATCATACAGGTATATAAACTGGCGAACAAATTTTTGGATTTAACTTGAAAATAAACAACATCTGGTCGGGCAGATAACAAGGCTAACCGAACCAATCAACGGTGAAGATGAACGGTGCTTTCAGCGGCGCCGTTGACAGTCTAGCCCGTCTTTTCTGCTGGGTAGTCAAGGGGGGGAGTTCCACTTTGGTGAAATCCCCCTTGACAAATCTTCTCTTGAGACAGTGTGTGGAAAAATATGTGGAAAAGTGTGTTTTGTCTCTTTTCCACCTGTTCCGTTAAATCTGTATCTCTCCACATCCATCCGCCACCCTGTCAAAACAGGGTACGAGAGCGAGCGACAAGATCATACACAGGGCATAGCCCGGGGACCAGAATACCCGGCGCTTAGGCGGGCCCGCAATCTTCAATCAAGCCATAACCCTTCCAAAAAAATTGTGATAGAAAAACCCTCCATGCGAACAGCATTTATCCGCATGGAGGGCGATCCCGCTCTATTCCGCCGGGGCCTGCTCCTATTCCGCTGCCGGAGGCTTGGGCTGCCCTCCCCCGCCCCGATGACGGCGGCGGTGGTTCCGCCCGCTCTGTTTCTTCTCGGTCTTTTCGCCCTCGGTCTCAGGACCCTTTGGTTTTTCTGTCCGGGGCGGCTTGTCCCCCTTAGGCTTGTCTGTATGGCGGGGGGGCTGCTGTTTTTTCCGCTCCTGCGGAATCCGCTGGGTCAGCTGCTCATACTCCTCTTCTTCCTCATTCCGGGGACGCCGCCGCCGCTCCGGACGCCGAGACCCTCCCCGCCGCTCCGGAGGCAACTTTTTCTCCCGCAGGGGAGCGGCATTTTCCTCAGCCGTCTGAAAGACACGCTCCAGCGCCTCCGAAAGAGCCGTTTTTTCCGACGCGGGCCGCTCCTCCAGCGCCTCCTTGGGATCCGTTTTCCGCAGCTTTGCCAACTCTTCAGGGGGCGGGGCCACATAGCCCTCCGGCCGTTTTCCCTTTCCATTGCGTACCACGCAGATCTCACAGTTGTGGTAACACTTTGGCGTCTCAGGCGCATCGTCCAAACGCACCTTTACCTGCTCCCGGAGCAAATTCACCTGACACACATTGCCCACACCGTCCGGTGTCTCCACAAAGGACTCCGGCTTGGGCATCCGCTTGACGGCATCTTCATAGGCGTCCTGCTCGTACTTGAGGCAGCACATCAGGCGTCCACAGGTACCTGATATCTTCGTGGGATTAAGGGACAGATTCTGCGTTTTCGCCATCTTGATGGACACGGGCTGGAACTCATCCAGGAAAGTGGCACAGCAAAAGGGCTTTCCACAGATCCCCAGGCCCCCCAGCATCTTGGCCTCGTCACGCACACCGATCTGGCGGAGTTCGATACGGGTGTGAAAAATACCAGCCAGATCTTTGACCAAGGCCCGGAAGTCCACCCTGCCCTCTGAGGTAAAGAAGAACAATATCTTGTTCCCCTCAAAATTGTACTCTACCTCCACCAGCTTCATATCCAGCTTATGCTCGGCAATTTTCTCCTGACAGATGTGGAAGGCCCGCTCCTCCTTCTCCCGGTTCCGGGCCACGGTCCGCTCATCCTCCTCCGTGGCCACCCGAAGCATGGGGCGCAGCGGAGCCACTACGGCCTCATCCTCCACCATGGTATTGCCCTTCAAACATTCTCCGTATTCGATCCCCTTGGCCGTTTCAACAATGACGCCCTGTCCGGGTTCCACTTGAATGCCTTTCGGATCGAAATAGTATTGCTTTCCGCCGCTTTTAAAACGGACGCCTATAATTTCTGTCATTGGGGTACCTCGTATCTCTTTTGATTCGGACCTGTTCAAACATGCGCAAAGGCTCCCACACAGAGCCAACCGGCAATATGGCCGGCCCCTACATGGAAGGAGAGCGCCTCCTTGAGTACCTGAATATGGCCGATGAGCCGAAGGGAACGGCCCGGCGCATCTCCGCGAAGAAGTCCGTCCCGGAGCTGCTGTACCGTTTCATCCATCAGGCCGGAGAGCGCGTCCCGATCCCATTTCTCCAGCCCCACGCAATATTCCAGCAGCTCGCCCTCTCCTCCGTCCTTCAGGAGAGAAGCCAGCCTGGAAGCGGCCTCACGGATCCGTTCCTCCTCTTCTCCTCCGCCCTCCAGCCAAGCTACCGCCCGCCCCAGAACGCCCTCGCAGCGCCCTGCGGCATCCAGCACCCTTTCTCTCGGCAGGGTAGAAAATCTGGTGAGCAGATACTCCCGGCACTCCGCCGGGGTCACCGGGCTGAGGTTGAGCAGCTCACAGCGGGAACGGACCGTGGCAAGCATATTTCCGGCATTGTCGGTGAGCAGCAGGAACGCGGCATAGGCCGGACCGTCCTCCAGCAGCTTTAAAAGCGCGTTCTGAGCGCTTCCGTTCATGGTCTGGGCGTTTTCCAGCACATAGACCTTCCGCGCCGCTTCATTGGGGCGGACATAAGCGTCCGCCCGGAGCTCCCGAATCTGGGATACGCTGATATCCTTCCCATCCAGGCCGATACGGATAACATCCGGGTGGACACCTGCTCCCGCCTTCCGGCAGTCGGGGCAGTGTCCGCAGGGTGGCTCCCCTCGGCCGGAGCAGACCAGTGCCGAGGATAGGACCCCCCCCAGTGTCCGCTTACCGGTCCCGGACGGCCCTGCCAAAATGTACGCATGTGAAAGCCCACGACCGGTCTGAAGTCGGTGCTTGACCTGCGCGTTGCCTACCAGAGCGTCAAGTCCCCGCATCAGGCGCGCTCAAATCGTTCGATATCCACCACAAAAATGGTGGCACCTCCCACCGTGACTTCCACAGGCATACTGGGATAATAGCCGTAGCTCATCTCAGTGGTGGTGGGGATCATCTGCTTCCGACTGTGAGAGTGCTCTTTGATGATGTCGATCACAGCCTGCACCTTCTCCTCATCCACGCCCACGAGGATAGTGACGTTTCCGGCCATCAGAAACCCGCCGGTGGTGGCCAGCTTGGTCGAGGAAAAACCCTTCTTAGTCAGG
Organism: Intestinimonas sp. RTP31139st1_F5_RTP31139_211217; assembly: GCF_040226735.1. Classification (NCBI taxonomy): domain Bacteria; kingdom Bacillati; phylum Bacillota; class Clostridia; order Eubacteriales; genus Intestinimonas; species Intestinimonas sp. RTP31139st1_F5_RTP31139_211217. The sequence goes on from NZ_JBCOAQ010000002.1 coordinate 36,765, forward strand.
GCATGGGTCACCGCATTGGCGTCGTCAAAGTTGATGATAGCAAGGATCAGTTTCATAGAACTCCCTCCTCAGGGACAGGCATACTGCCTCTTTACAATATGCCTATCTTATTCTTTATATTATAACCTACTTCGCAGAAATATGAAAGATGTTTTTTCGCTCTGCCCCGGGTCAGAAAGGAAAAAAACGGGAAGCGGCATACTCTCGCCGCTTCCCGTTTGGAATCTTATGCTCTGTGCTCTCCTCTGGAGTAGGCCACCACCGTGCGGCGGTTGGGTTCGGTGCCGGTGGAGTAGGTCGTCACGTCTGGATAATCCTGAAGGGCCGTATGGATCACATGGCGCTCATAGGCGTTCATGGGCTCTAACGTCACGTTCCGGCGGTACTTCACCACCTTGCCCGCCACCTTTCTGGCCAGACGCTCCAGGGATTCCTCCCGCTTGGCCCGGTAGTTTTCCGCATCCACATGGATGCGACTGCGCTTGGACGCTCCGCGGTTCACCGCGTAACTGGTGAGCTGTTGAATCGCGTCCAGCGTCTCGCCCCGGCGCCCGATGAGAGCCCCCAGGTTCTCACCCACCAGCTCCACCTTGTAGCTGCCGTCCTCCCCCATAGTGATCTTCGGAGTGGCCTCCACCTCCATGTGGGCCATCAGGCCGGTGAGAAAGCGATCAATGGATTCAGCCTTGTCCCCCAACTCCTCCGGGGCAGCCGTCGTCTGAGAGGTCAAATCGGCGGGAGCGGCCGTGTCCTCCGCCCTTTCGACCGCAGGATCCGGCTCCTTTTCCGCGGTCGAAGCAGGCTTCTTCTCCACAACAGGGACAGGGACCGGCTCGTCGGGCACCTCATAGGTCACTTTGATCTTTGCGGGGCTGCCTCCAATGCCCAAAAAACCACTCTTGGCCCGCTCCAGGACCTCCACGGACACCTCGTCCCGATCCAGACCCAACTGCCGCAGCGCGGCGGCAATGGCTTCTTCCTCATTTTTTCCAGTACACTCAATATACTTCAACATAGGTCTTCTCTTCTCCTTATGTTGGGGTCATTCCCGTCCCTCAGGCTTCTGGATCTCCTCGATTTCCTCATCCAGCTTGGCCCAGGGGTCCTCAGAATCGGTCCCGTTTTCCTCGACAGCGCTTTCGGAAACGGGATTCTCGTCGGGAGCTTCCGGAGTCTTCTCCTCCACAAGCTCCTCTGCGATCATCTCATCGGCGGCGGCCTCCAAAGCCGCCTCTTGCAGCTTGTCCGATTTTTTCTCCAGAGCGGCCTCCACGGCGTTCTCATCGATGGGGGCTCCCGGATCCTTGTAAAGGGTCGGCCCGTCGGGGCTGTAGCGATAGGGGTCATACGCCCGGCCCCGGGCATAGGAGCGAATGCCCACACGGCTCACCTCGATTACAGAGGCGTCGCTCTTCTTCTTTTCCACCGCGGCGGCCTTTTTCTTACCCTTATTGGTCTTGGCCTCAGCCAGCGCCTGGGCTTTCCGCTCCGCGGCCTCCCGGCGCCTTTTCTTCTCCTCTTCCTTCTCCAGGCGCTCCTGTTCGGCGCGGGCCGCGGCAGCGGCCTCATAATCCTTTTTCAGAATTTTACCCGCCACAAACTCCTGCAGCAGAGACAGCAGGTTGTTCACCACCCAGTACACGCCCAGACCGGCAGGCATGATAAAACCGATCCACAGGGACATCAGGGGACTCATGATCATCATCATACGGTTGGTGGAGTTTTGCTGGGCATTCTGGGACTGGCTGTTCATCTGATTGGTCCGCATGGAGATGATGGAGAACAGAAGGCCTGTAACAGCGGAAATCACAGGGATGAGGAACAGCCCTATGCTGCCCCAGCTGATGCCGTTGACCCAGAACTTGGCGTTGGGCACCTGAGAGAGGTCCAGGCCGAGGAACTGGAAGTTCATCGCAAACATCTTTGCGGCGCCCTCACCTACCGCGGCCTGAGCGGCAGAGAGGTTTTCCGGATTGATGAGAGAGGCCAGGAAAAGCTGGTTGTAGCCCGTATTGCTGAAAGCGTTGACCGCGCCCTCAGCCACGTTCTTGACCCAGCCGTTTTCAATGGAAATGGTGGCCCAGTTCAGGGCGTCGGCCACGGCGGAGATCTGTTCGCCGTTGAGGCCCATCATGTACTTCAGCGGCTGACGGATGATGGCATACAGGGGAAACAGCACCAAAATGGGAAGAAAAGACCACAGGCAACCTCCCATGGGGTTGACCTTTTCTTTCTCATAGAGCTTTTGAATCTCCAGATTCTGCCGCTCTTTATCATTGGCATACTTTTTCTGGATCTGCTGCATCTTGCCGGAGAGCATATTCATCTGGATCATGCTCTTCTTTCCCTTGAGCGAGAAGGGGAACAGGATCAGCTTCACCACAACGGCGAAGAAGATCAGAGCAAAGCCATAGCTGCCGGTGATGTTATAAAACAGCTGGAGCAGCCAGGTAAAGGGGGTGAGAATGTAGTACCAAATATCCATTTAGGGTCCTCCACACAATATTTTAGAAGAGGAGTCAGGGCACCGGATCATACTCGATGCTCTTTTGCTTATGGAAGGGCTGACATTTCAGGATACGCCTGAGTGCCAGCCATCCGCCCTTCCACGCGCCGTACTTTTCCACCGCCTCCAAGGCATAGGCCGAACAGGTGGGAATAAAACGGCAGCAGGGCGGCCGGGCGGGCGACAGGTTGCTTCGGTAAAACCGGATCAGCTTCAGCAGCAGTGCCTTCACGGCTCTCCCGCCTCCCTGGCCTTCAGCCCCAGCTTGTCCGCAAGGGAAAGAAAGGACCGCTCCAACTGGCGGTACGTGGCGAAGGCTGCCTTGACCCTGGCTACCACCACGATATCGTAACCGGGACGGAGCTGTCCTTCATGGAGCCGGTAGATCTCCCGGACGCGGCGGCGGACCCGGTTCCGGGTCACAGCGCCGCCCACCTTTTTGCCTACCGTCAAGCCCAGCCGGTTCTCCATACGCCGGTTTTTCCGACAGTAGAGGGCCAGATAGGGCGTAACCGCGCTCTTTCCCTTGTGGTAAAGGCGCTGGAATTCATGATTTCGTTTGATGGTGACGGTAAACTTCAAAAAAGGTACCCCACTTTCGGACATTGAGGCGGAATTTTTGCGTATGCACTACAGGGGCGGTGGGAATGCTCCCCCGCCCCTTGATGACGCTCTATTCCGGTTCTGCCTGCATCTGCCTTAGTAGGTCAGGCGAGCGCGGCCCTTCGCACGGCGGCGGGCCAGCACCTTCCGGCCATTCCGGGTGGCCATGCGCTTACGGAAGCCATGCTCCTTGGAGCGCTGGAGCTTCTTGGGCTGATAGGTACGCTTCATCTCTGTACACCTCCTGTACGCGGCATAAAACGGGCTGAGCCCGTCTACCACAACGGCCGTTTTGACCGGCCGCGGTCGTCAGAATATACGTCTCCCTTGTTTTCAGGACGCAATCGTTATTATAGCCTATATTTTTATCCCCTGTCAACCACCTTTTTTCTTCTTTTTTCAGTCTATGACAAGGATTTCCCCTTCCATACAAGATATTGTGGTTGTCTATTCTGCCTGAGGCTGGGTTATATTTATAAATAATGTATAGGTGGAAAACCGTTGCCTCCAACCGGTTTTTTTGATATAATTAATTAGATATGGACACTACAAAAAAAGGGAGGTCCCGCGATGAATTCCGCCGCGGATATCTGGTCCAAAGTGCTCTCCCTCATGGAAGCGGACATGACCGCCACCACCATTCACACCTGGTTTGACGACACGGTGGCCTTGTCCCTGGATGAGGACAAGTTCATTCTCCACACACCCTCAGACTTCAAGCGGGATATTATCCTCTCCCGCTATCTGCCCCCCATTCAAAAGGCCCTGCACGAGCTCTTCTCCGCCGACTTCCAGGTGGTAGTACTGGGCGTGGAGGAGCTGGAAAAGTATCAGAACAGCCGCCGTCCGAAGGAAGACGGCTTTCTGCCCGGTACCGAGGAGTATACCTTCGAGCGCTTCGTGGTGGGCTCTTCCAACAAATTCGCCCACGCTGCGGCCCGCGCAGTGGCGGACCACCCGGCCCTCAACTACAATCCCCTCTTCATCTACGGAGAATCCGGCCTGGGAAAGACCCATCTGCTTTACGCCATCGCCCACAAGATCCACGCAGACCATCCGGACTACCGCATCGTCTACATCAAGGGCGACGCCTTCACCAACGAGCTCATTCAGGCCATTCGGGAAGGCCGAAATCAGGAGTTCCGGGAGAAATTCCGATCGGCGGACGTCTTTTTGATGGACGACGTACAGTTCATTGCCGGCAAGGACTCCACCATGGAGGAGATGTTCCATACCTTCAATACCCTCTACGAGACCCGAAAACAGATCGTCTTTACCGCCGACCGCCCTCCCAAGGAGATGCTCAAACTGGAGGACCGGCTGAAGACCAGATTCGAATGGGGTCTCATTGCCGACATCCAGCCCCCCGACTATGAAACGCGCATGGCCATCATCAAAAACAAAGCCATCCGTATGGGGGTGGAGCTGCCCGAGGCGGTCTTGCAGTATGTGGCTGAGAACATCACCGCCAATGTCAGGCAGATCGAAGGAACCGTCAACAAGATCATGGCCCTGCGGGATCTGGAGGGAAGCAATATCGACGCCGCCACTGTCACCCGTGCGGTACGGGATATGTTCAAAGACCCCTCCGACATCATGCCCACCTCCGACGTCATCATCGAAGAGGTGTGCAACTTCTACAACATCGACAACAGCGCTCTGCGGGGACAGGGACGGACCAAGGATACGGCCCTCGCCCGCCAGGTGGCCATGTACCTGATCCGTGAAATGACCAATCTCTCCCTCAAAGAGATCGGCCGTGAATTTGAAAATCGGGATCATACCACGGTTCTCCACTCCATTGAGCGGGTAGAGAAGCTGAAAAAAAGCACCCCGGAAATCACCGAGGTCATCAAGGATATCCGCTCCAACATCAACGCACGATACGAATAGCTTTTCGAATCTTTATCCATATCGACTTCCATTTTTCCAATCCATACAGCTTGTCGCTTTCCACCACATTTTGTGGAAATGTGGACAACTGTGTGTGGACAATTTTCTCCCCTTTTTCCCCTGTGTGGAAACCCCTCGCTTTTCTGCACACCCCCTGTGGAAGCACAACCCTTAGCCCTCCAACCGTTTCAGGGTCTTTTCCACAAAATTTTATACTACGAGTACTATTGCTATCTTTAATCCTCTCCTCTCCTCAAAAAGAGCGGAAACGAAAGGAAGGAAGTCTCCATGAAGTTCTCCTGCGAAAAAGCCCTTTTGCAGTCGGCAATTGCCGTCACGGCCCGGGCTGTCTCCCCAAAAAGCTCCATTCCCGCCTTAGAGGGTATCCTCCTGGAAGCCGGGACCGACCTGCGCCTGACGGGCTATAACCTGGAAACCGGGATCCGTACCGTGGTGCCCGCTCAGATTGATCAGGAGGGAAGCCTGGTACTCTCCGCCCGGCTTTTCGGCGAGATCATCCGGAAGCTGCCCGACGATATCGTCTCCTTTCAGGCCGATGGCTATATGGTCAACATCACCTGCGGTATGAGCCAGTTCAATATTCTGGCCACCGATCCCGAGGACTTTCCCGAGTTGCCCACAGTAGAGGACAAAAACGGTTTCACCATTCCCAGGGGCAAACTGGGCTCTATGATCCGCCAGACCATCTTTGCCGTCAGCGACAACGAATCCCGGCCCATCCATACCGGTTCCCTCTTCGAGATCGACGATACGGGCCTTACCGTGGTCTCTGTGGACGGCTACCGGCTGGCTCTGCGGCACGAGCCCATCACGGAGCGTGACGGCGCCCTCTCTTTCTCCTTCGTCGTGCCCGGCTCCGCTCTCTCAGAGGTGGAGAAAATCTGCGGCGACGGTGAGGAGGAGGCTACGGTCACGCAGGGAGAGCGGCACGTCATGTTCCGCGTAGGGGATACCATGCTGGTCTCCCGCCGTCTGGAGGGTGAATTTCTGGCCTATCGGCAGGCGATTCCCCGCAACAACGGCATCAAAGTGGAGGGGGACACCAGGGCTCTGCTCACCTCGATTGACCGTGTCTCCCTCATCATCAGCGATAAGCTCAAGTCCCCCCTCCGCTGTGTCTTTGACGACAATGTGCTCAAGATCACCACCAAGACCGGGATCGGGGACGCCTCCGACCAATGTCCCATCTCCGGCGATGGAGGCGGACTGGAGATCGGCTTCAATAACCGCTATCTGATGGACGCGCTGAAGGCCGCTCCCGCGGACCGGGTCCGGCTGGAGCTTTCCTCCGGTGTGGCGCCCTGCGTCATCCTCCCGGCGGAAGGAGAGGAGAACTTCCTCTACATGGTCCTCCCCGTGCGGCTGAAGGCGGGAGAATGATGGAACCAAGACCCTGCCTGCGCAAGAAAAAATCAACCCCCTCAAACGAATTCTGCCAGAGCTGTACCGGCAGTTTGAGGCTTTGGCGGAGAAGGAGCAGATATGCAGACAAGCCAAGTGAAGATTGCAACTGAATTCATCAAACTGGACGCTCTTTTAAAGTTTTCCGGGGTCATGGAGACCGGAGGAGAGGCCAAAGAGGCCATTCAGGGCGGTAAAGTCCGAGTCAACGGCGAGGTATGCACCATGCGGGGCAAAAAGCTCCGTCCAGGCGACGTGGTGGAGCTCAGCGGCGTCCGGCTGACCGTACAATGATCGTCAAGCGCATCACACTGGATTTTTTCCGCAACTACCTCCATCTTGAGTGTGCCTTTTCCCCCGCTACTAACGTGATCTATGGGGAGAACGCCCAGGGAAAGACCAATCTGCTGGAGGCCGTCGCCTATTTGTCCACCGCCTCCTCCCACCGGGCCCGATATGACCGGGAACTCATTCAGCTTGGGGTGGACTCCGCCTGGATCCAGGCGGAAGTCTTTGCCCGTGAGCGGGAGTTTGCCCTGGAGGCCCGCCTCTCCCGGGGGACACGGCGGCAGCTCTCCGCCAATGGTGTGCGGCTGAAATCAGCCGGAGAGCTCTCCGGCGTTCTGAATACTGTCCTCTTCTGTCCGGAGGATCTGTCTCTCATTCGTGACGGCGCGGCGGCGCGGCGGCGCTTTCTAGACGAGTGCATCTGCCAGCTCCGCCCCCGGTATGCCATGGCCCTGGCGGAATATAAAAAGCTTTATGAACATAAGATCCGCATTCTCCGGGACTGGACGGAAAAACCCTCCCTCCTGGACGCCCTGGATGAGTTTTCCCTCCGTATGGCTCAGACCGGAGCGGTGCTCATCCACTACCGGGCCCACTTTATACGGCGGCTCCAAGAGGTGGTCCCCCCCATCCACAGCGACTTTTCCGGCGGAAGGGAGCGCCTGGACCTCCGCTACGAGACGGTTAAGACCGTGACTGACCCGGAGGCGCCGATGCGGGATATCCTTTCCCAGCTGCTGGAGCACCAGGAATCCCACCGGCAGGCGGAGCTGGAATCCAGACAGTGCCTGTCCGGGCCCCATAAGGACGACCTGGCTGTGGATTTGGATGGCGTATCCGCCAAGACATACGCATCCCAAGGGCAGACCCGTACGGCGGCCCTCTCCCTGAAACTAGGGTGCCGTGAGATTTTTTTTCATGATACCGGGGAATGGCCTGTCCTTCTGCTGGACGACGTGCTTAGCGAGTTGGACCACCGGCGGCAGGAGTTCGTTCTCAACCGCATTGCCGGCGGACAGGTCTTCATTACCTGCTGCGAGGACGACCGCCTGGAGGGACTTGGAGAAGGAAGTACGTTTCACATCCACAACGGACGGCTGGTATAGCCGTCCTCTGAACTGGAAGAGGAGCGATCTATGTATCTGCATCTGGGGCAATCCGTGGTGGTGCCCTTTCGGGATGTCATCGGTGTATTCGATATGGACAATACCACCTCTTCTCATCTCACCCGCAAATTTTTAGAGCGGGCGGAGCGGGAGGGCCGTGTGGTGGATGTGTCCGGCGATCTGCCCAAGTCCTTTGCCCTGTGCAGGGCCGGGGATGGAGCGCCGGTGGTCTATCTCTCCCAACTCTCCACGGCCACCCTGCTCAAGCGGGTGGAGAACAATCTATTTGAATGAAAAAGCACGCCGACAGGTTCTGTTTGAACATAAAAGAAACAGGGCCTCCGTCTGCGTGTAAACACGGAACCCAGGAGGTTTTAAAATGTCTGAAGAACTGGAAAACAGCGAGATCAGCCAGCCGGAACAGGTATCACATGAGTACGGCGGTTCTGAGATCCAGGTGCTGGAGGGATTAGAGGCCGTCCGCAAGCGGCCCGGCATGTATATCGGTTCCACCTCTTCCTCCGGTCTCCATCATCTGGTGTATGAGATCGTAGACAATGCCATCGACGAGGCTCTGGCCGGTTACTGCGATGAGATCAATGTGATCATCAAAGAGGGCAACGTCATTACCGTCACCGACAACGGCCGCGGCATCCCTGTGGACATACAGCCCCAGACCGGACTTCCCGCGCTGGAGGTCGTGTTTACCATCCTCCACGCGGGCGGTAAGTTTGGCGGCGGGGGCTACAAGGTCTCCGGCGGCCTGCACGGCGTGGGCGCCAGCGTGGTAAACGCCCTGTCTGAGTGGCTGGAGGTCCAGGTTTACAAGGACGGCAAGATCTATGAGATGAAGTTTGCCAGAGGGAAGGTCACCCAGCCCATCACCGTGGTGGGGGATACCGATAAGCACGGCACCGTGGTCACCTTTCAGCCGGATCCGGAGATGTTCACCGACACCACCGTATACGATTACGATATTCTCCATACCCGTATGCGGGAAGAGGCTTTCCTCAATGCCGGACTGCGTATCCACACCATCGATCAGCGCGCGGGCAGGGAGCAGCATGATGACATGTGCTATGCCGGCGGGATCCGGGAGTTTGTCACTTGGCTCAACCGGGCCAAGAATCCCATTCACGATGGCGTCATCTATATGGCGGGGCAGAAGGGGGATTCCATCGCCGAGTTGGCCTTCCAATACACCGACAGCTACAGTGAGAGTATCCTCTCCTTTGCCAACAACGTGCATACCCCCGAGGGCGGCATGCACGAGACCGGGTTCAAACAGGCGCTGACCTCCACCCTCAATGCCTATGGGAGAAGGATGAATCTGCTCAAGGATGGCGATGAGATCAAGGGCGAGGATTACCGGGAGGGGCTCACCTGCATCATCTCCGTGAAGCTTACCGACGCCCAGTTTGAGGGACAGACCAAGGCCAAGCTGGGAAATTCCGAGGTGCGTACCCTGGTGAGCGCCATCGTATCGGAAAAGCTGGAAGAGTTTTTGGAGGAAAATCCGGCGGTAGGCAGGGCCATCCTGGACAAGGCCCTCACCGCCTCCCGGGCCCGGGAGGCGGCCCGAAAGGCCCGGGAGTCCATCCGGCGCAAAACCGCTTTGGGCGGCGCGGCCATGCCCGACAAGCTGCGGGACTGCAATGAGGTGAACCCCGAGCTCACCGAACTCTATATCGTCGAGGGTGACTCCGCCGGCGGCTCGGCCACCCAGGGCCGGGATTCCCGCTTCCAGGCCATTCTCCCCCTGTGGGGCAAGATGCTCAATGTGGAGAAAGCCCGCGCCGACAAGGTGTACGGCAACGACAAGCTCCAACCGGTCATCACGGCTCTGGGGGCCGGGATCGGGGACGAGTTCGACCCCAATAAGCTCCGCTATCACAAGGTCATCATCATGGCCGATGCCGATGTGGACGGCGCCCATATCCGTACCCTGCTGCTTACCTTCTTCTTCCGCTTTATGCGCCCGCTGATCGAGCAGGGCTATGTATATGCCGCCGTGCCCCCCCTTTACAAGCTGACCAGGGGCAAGCTCACACGGGTGGCCTTCTCCGATGAAGAGCGGGACAAGGTCTCCGCTGAGCTGCGGGGCGACAATCCCAACGCCAAGGTGGACATCAGCCGCTATAAGGGCCTGGGTGAGATGGACCCCCATGAACTGTGGGAGACCACCATGGACCCAGAAAAGCGCACGCTCAAGCGGATTGAGCTGGACGACGCCGTCCGCGCGGACGAGACCTTCACCGTACTCATGGGCGAGAAGGTGGAGCCCCGCAAGGAATTCATTGAAAAGAACGCCAGATACGCCGTCAATTTGGATTACTAAATATGAAAAAGACGGGATATATCACGATCTGTATTTTTCTCTGCGCCGCACTGACCGCCTGCGGAAAGCCGCCCGCCACAGAGACGCCGGTACCGTCTCCTGCCGCCGCCGTACAGACGCCCGGGCCCAGCCCTTCCGGAACGATTGACCTGTCGTCCACTCCGGAGCCGGAGACACTTCCAGTCTCTCCCCTGACCGAGGAAAATACGCCCGCCCGGACGGCTTATGCTGCCGCATTGAACACTCTGCTGGACACCAACGTTCTGCCGAACGGCGATAAACCATCCGATGATTACACCGGGAGCATCGAGGACCGGGAACGCATGGCGAGAAACCGATTTTCGGTCTGTGATGTGGACGGAGACGGGGCGGAGGAGCTGATTCTTCTCTATACCACTGACATTACCGCTGCACAACGGGGTTTTATTTTCTCCTGTGAGGAGGAGACAGGCAAGCTGGGGATTCAGTTGGAGTCCTATCCCCTTTTCACCTTCTATAAGAGCGGTGCGGTGGAGGGCGGATGGTCCCACAATCAGGGGAAGGGAAACACCTTCTGGCCCTATGACCTCTACCGCTACGATTCCTTTTTGGACGTCTATGTGGATGTGGGTTCGGTAGACGCCTGGGACGAGAGCCTGGGTATTGAAGATTATCCCAGCCAGGCGGACAAGAGCGGCAGCGGCTTCGTCTACTATATCGAGACCAATGGGTCTATGACCTGGGAGGACCCTTTGGACGTCTCCATCTATGAGGCATGGCGTTACCCCTATGTGCGGGACGGACAAGAAATTTTGCCGGAATATCTGCCCTTGACGGCGGAAAATATTCAAGGTCTGCTGACAGCAGGCTGATCTGACGCAAAGAGAGCAACGCGCTTTTGAAAAAGAAAGGCTGTTTTTGAATGAGTAAAAAACCGCAGTACGATCCTGAGGAGATCCGGTATCCGGACCAAGTCATCGTGACATCCCCCCTGGTGCCGGAGATGGAGCAGTCCTACATCGAATACGCCATGAGCGTCATCGTGGGCCGGGCCCTGCCCGACGTCCGCGACGGACTTAAGCCGGTCCACCGCCGTATCCTCTACGCCATGTATGAGGACAATCTGACCCATGACCGGCCATTTAAAAAGTCCGCCACCTGCGTGGGCGACGTACTGGGCCGGTACCATCCCCACGGAGACCAGAGCGTATATGACGCTCTGGTTCGTCTGGCACAGGATTTTTCCATGCGCTATATGCTGGTGGACGGCCACGGCAACTTTGGTTCCGTGGACGGAGATCCCCCGGCCGCCTACCGTTATACGGAGGCCCGGCTGGCCCGTATTTCCGAGGAAATGCTCCGGGATATCGACAAAGAAACCGTGGACTGGGACCCCAACTTTGACGAGTCCAGAAGGGAACCCAGGGTCCTCCCCTCCCGCTTCCCCAACCTGCTGGTGAACGGCTCCTCCGGCATTGCCGTTGGCATGGCCACCAATATCCCTCCCCACAATCTGCGGGAGGTCATCAATGCCTGCATCTGTGTACTGGATAACCCCGAGGCCACTCTGCCCGACCTGATGGAGCATGTCAAAGGGCCGGACTTCCCCACTAAAGGCATCATCATGGGACGTTCCGGCATCCGGGCCGCCTATGCCACCGGACGGGGACGACTGATGGTTCGGGCCCGCACGGAATTTGAGGAGTTCGGCAAGGACCGCACCCGTATCATCGTCACCGAGATCCCCTATCAGGTCAACAAGAGGATGCTCATCAAAAATATGGCCGACCAGGTGGAGGACAAGCGCCTGGAAGGGATCTCCGACATCCGGGACGAGACCGACCGGAACGGTATGCGCATCGTCATCGAGCTGAAGAAGGATGCCAATCCCCAGGTGGTCCTCAACCGTCTCTTTGCCCAGACCCAGCTTCAGACCACCTTTGCCATCAATATGCTGGCGCTGGTCAACAACCAGTCCCAACCCAAGATTTTGTCCTTGCGGCACATTTTGGACGAATACCTGGCCTTCCAGGAGGAGATCATCATCCGGAGGACCAAGTATGACCTCCGCAAGGCACAGGAGCGGGCCCATTTGCTGGAGGGCCTGCTCATCGCCCAGGACAACATTGACGAGGTCATCAAGATCATCCGTACCAGCTATGATAACGCCAAGGAGAATCTGATGTCCCGTTTCCATCTGGACGATGTCCAGGCCCAGGCAATCTGCGATATGCGCCTCATTGCCCTTCAGGGCCTGAATCGGGAAAAGCTGGAGAACGAGTACAAGGAGTTGGAGGAGCGCATCGCCTACTTCAACAAGCTCCTCTCCGACGAGGAGATGCTCAAGGGAGTGCTCAAGGAGGAGCTCACCGCCATCCGGGACAAGTACGGCGACGACCGCAAGACAGAGATCCAGGATGTGGAGGATGAGCTGGATATCGAGGACCTGATTGAGGAGGAGGAGTGCGTCTTTACCCTCACCCGCGCGGGTTACATCAAGCGGACGCCGGCCTCGGCCTATCGGGCCCAAAAGCGGGGCGGAAAGGGCGTCAGCGCGCAGACACTAAAGGAGGAGGACTGTGTGGAGACCGTGTTCACCGCCTCCACCCATGACTATATCCTGTTCTTTACCAGCATGGGCCGGGTCCATCGGAAAAAGGGATATCAGATCGCCGAAGCGGGCCGGACGGCCAAGGGTACCAACATCGTCAACGTCCTCCCCATTGAGCAGGGGGAGAAGGTCACGGCCATGATCCACCTGCGGGAGTATGCCGAGGACCGCTATCTGGTGATGGTGACCCGGAACGGCACGGTAAAGCGCATTTCTCTGCCTGTGATCAATACGGCCCGAAAGGCCGGTATCCGCTGCATCACTCTGGACGAGGGGGATGAGCTCATCTCGGTCCGGGAGACGGACGGCAAGCAGGCGATCCTCATTGTCACACACGACGGTATGGCCATCGCCTTCCTGGAGACGGACGTGCGCTGCATGGGCCGGGACGCCACCGGCGTCCGGGGCATCAAGCTGCGGGAGGGCGACTATGTGGTGGGCGCCGCCCGGGCCAAGTACGATCACCAGGTACTGATGGTAACGGAGAACGGCTATGGAAAGCGCACCCCCATGGACGAGTATTTCCGGGCGGACGGACCGCAGAACCGGGGCGGTTATGGCCTTAAGGGCTATCAGGTCACGGAGAAGACCGGCCCTATCGCCGGGGTCAAGGTGGTCTCCGGCGAAGAGGATATCCTCATCATCTCAGACGACGGCGTGATCATCCGGATGCCGGTAAAGGATATCAACAGCTACAGCCGTACCGCCCAGGGCGTGATTCTGATGCGTCTCCAGGAGGGCGTGAAGGTCATCTCCATCGCCCGGACCGACCATGAGGGGGAGGAGATCGAGGAGCCCGTGGAAGACGAGATTCCCGAAGCGGGGAGCGACCAGGGGGGCCGGACGGAACCGGAGCAGTAAAAGCGCCCGGACAGCGTGAAAGGAGCTTTGCATACGACTGCGATGAAAACGGTGACCATCTATACCGACGGGGCCTGCTCCGGCAATCCCGGTCCCGGTGGCTGGGGAGCGATCTTGATGTATGGATCGTTCAAAAAGGAACTCTCCGGCGGCGAGGCCCATACCACCAACAACCGTATGGAGCTCACGGGCGTCATTGCCGCTTTGGAGGCGCTCCGAGAGCCCTGTATCGTGGAGCTTTGGTCCGACTCCAAATATGTCATCGACGCCCTGGAAAAGGGCTGGGCCAAAGGCTGGCGGGCCAAGGGCTGGGTCAAGGCGGACAAAAAGCCCGCCCTTAATCCCGACCTGTGGGGCCGGCTGCTGGACCTGTGCGATTATCACAAAGTCCACCTCCACTGGGTCAAGGGCCATGCGTCCAACCCCTACAACAACAGGTGCGATGAGCTGGCGGTCATGGAGAGTCGAAAGTATAAGGAATAAAAAAGTGGGGTCCGAGCTTGGTTCGGACCCCACTTTTTTACACCATTCCGAGAGAACGAAGAAGGTAGAGCCATCCCGTCAGAGTAAAGGCGCTCAGACAAGTGGTGAGCATGACGGTATTGGCGGTGAGGGCACCCTCATAGCCCAGATTCCGGGCCATAACAAAGCTGCTGGAGGTGGTAGCGGAGCCAAGCATGATAAGCACGGTCACCAGCTTGTCGGTACGGTACCCCAGAAGGACCGCCACGGGAAGAAAGAGGGCCACGAAAGCGATGAGCTTGAAAAAGCAGCAGACCATGGCCGGGGGCAGTTCCTCCCTGGCCCTGGCCGCGTCCACCGATGCGCCCAAACCAATGAGGCCCATAGGGGTAGCGACCCCCGCAAAGTTGGAGAGCGTCTTTTGAAAGATAACGGGCTGCGGGATCCGCAGCAGCGACCAGAGAATCCCGACCAGAATCCCGATCAGGATGGGATTGGAGGCCACATCCCAAAACGTCTTTTTGAGGAGCGCTCTTTCCAGCCGCCCGCGGCCTGGCCGCATCAGCGTGAGCACCAGCACCGCCGCGATGTTGTAAAGGGGCACGGCCCCAATGATCATCAGAGGGGCGGTTCCCGCGGTCCCGTAAATAGTCTCAATAAAGGACACGCCCAGAAGAGCTACGCTGCTGCGATAGGAGGCCTGGACAAACTCCCCCGGATCTCCGCTGAGAACAGCCGGGAGACCAGGAGCACGGACAGGATGCTCACACCGGTGGCGAAGAGGCAGAAGAGGACGAAGGGGCCGTCCCAGACGGCGAAGAAGTCCGCCCCCGCCAGGTCTTTGAAAACCAGCGCCGGCAGCGCCGCCTTGAATACAAAGGCATTCATCTTATCGGCAAAGACTTTGTCCACAAGACCAATGCGCCGGAAGAAAAAGCCGACCGCCATCATGAGGAAGATGGGGACTGTGGCGTTGAGGCAGAAAATCAGATGTTCCAAGGGGAGGCGCCACCTTTCTTGGACTTTGACAGGAGATGAGGATGAGGCCGTGCTGCCGGGATTGGACAGATGGCCGGGGATCGGTCTACAGCTTTACCACAAGTCCCATCCGGCGGGAGAGCTCGGCGGCCTGATAGAGATCCACCACGGCGCCTTTGAGTTCATCGCAATGTTCGGAGAGGACAAGCACGTCAATGGTGCAGGTGGTCAAATCCACATGTTCCAGCGGAGTGTGGAAAAAGTTCACCTGATTCAGATCACACTGCTGAAATTCCACACCGGTAAAAGTACAGCGGCTGAAAAAGGAACCGGTGAGCGCGGAACTGGAAAAGCGTACTTCCCGCAGCCGGCTCTGGTTCCAGTTGGCGGCGGAGAAGCGTCCCTGCTCCAAAAGACCGCGCCGCATCCGGCAGTTCTGAAGCCGGACGCCCAGGGCTTTTGTCTCATGGCAGGCGAACCGCAGCCAATAACTGTTTTCAAAATTTCCACCGGAGAGGTCACAGGTGTGGAAAGTAACGTCGGAAAAAGAAGTTCCAAACCAGTCGCAGTCCGGAAGCCGGCAGTGGTCAAAGACCACATCCTGCAAAACAAGGCCGCTGAGGTCCT
Source organism: Intestinimonas sp. RTP31139st1_F5_RTP31139_211217 (assembly GCF_040226735.1). NCBI lineage: Bacteria > Bacillati > Bacillota > Clostridia > Eubacteriales > Intestinimonas > Intestinimonas sp. RTP31139st1_F5_RTP31139_211217. The sequence continues at coordinate 52,439 of NZ_JBCOAQ010000002.1, forward strand.
CCCTCTCCAGCTGGAGATCCCGGATCAAGAGGCCGGAGAGCTCCTCGTCCTCCTCCCGTGCCCTGCGGGCAAGGGCCGGAAAATCATCAACAGGCTGTGGAAATTTTGTGTGTATAGGTTCAGACTGTGCCATGGCGGCTGCCTCCTTCAAAAGGGCCGCCGGAGGATCCTATCGTCCCACGGCGGCCTTGTCTCATTTTGCGCCGCATCCCGCGGTTTTGCTCAGGATATGCTGTCATAGGCGAAGTGCCTGCGCCAGTAATACTGCAGCATGTGATAGTCGTCCACCAGAGCCTGGCCCTCCGGCGTCAAGGCGGCGGTGAGCCTGCCGCCCTCCACGTAGAGACCGGTGGGGGTGTTGATGACCGGCACCTGGTCCATCACCTGCTGGGTGGCCTGCATAAAGGCGTTCCCATCCCAGCCGCACTGGCGAAAGACCTCGTTCATCAAAAAGTTGGGGCTGATGGTGGGGCCCTGTCCGGTAAAATCCCGGTCCAGCGCCTCTTTGGCGGCATCATTGGCCCAGATGAGGTAACGGGTGGAGTAGTAGTTGTAAAACCCCTCCTCTGTGGAGAAGTCCAGATCCAACCCCATGGCCTCATATACCGCGTTGCCGTCTCCCAGCCAGGGGTTGTGGTCCCCAAAGACCACGATGACCACCGGTTCGCTCTCCCCGCGGAAATAATCGAAGAAGGCTTTCAGATTCTGGTTGGTATTATAGATCGACCCAAAGTAATTGTTCAGGATATTTCGTTCCGCATCGGTGTAATCCCCGCCCAGCACATAATCATAGCCGTCCTCCCACCAGAGTGTGTCGTCGCTGTATGGGCCGTGGCCCTGATAGGTGAGGTCATAGGTGAAAACCGGCTTGCCCAGGGCCTTGTTCGCCTCCCATAGCTGGATGAGCTCCGGGAAGAAGAGATCGTCATACCCCACGTCTCCACCTGTCATCGGCGAAAAATAGTTTTCCACAAACTTGTAGTCCTCAAAGCCCAGGTTCCGGTTGATGTTTTCCCGGTTGTAGAACCAGGCATAGCAGGGATGGGCCCCGGTGACGGTGTACCCCTGGCTCCTGAAATACCAGGGATAGGAGTTGCTGAGACTGCGGAAGGAACCCAGGCGGGAGAACCCGGTGAGAAAACAGCGCTCGGAGTCCACGGTGCCCCCGGCAAAGATATTGGTGATGAGGTTTCCCGTGACACTTTCAGCCTCCAGGGCGTGGTAGTCCTCGTACACCTTGGGATCCAGCTCTGGTACGCCGTATTTGGTAAAGTCGTCGTAGGATTCCAGCATGATGGAGAGGACCGATACCTTTTGCTCTTCCGGAATATCCGCGTCCTCATAGGCGGAGAGGATGGACTGGGCCCGTTTCTCATCATAGCCGTCGGGAGGCGCATCGGAGGCGGACTTCACACTGTAAAGAAAGGGGTAGACGAAGCCCTTGGAGGTATAGACCTGTGTGGCCGACCAGCGGTTGATGAGAGCGTAATTTTCCGTGCGGTTATTGTAGATATCGTCGCTCTGTATGAGTGCAGAGAGGGGAAAGCACAACACCAGGGCCAGGGTAAAGCCCAGATACCGCAACCTGCCGCGGGGCCGCCACCTGGCACAGAAGTGGAGTGCCGCCCAGCCCAGCACCACCAGGAGGAGGGCGGCCGCCATGGTCTTGGTCAGAAAGAGCTGGTATTTCCCCGCCATGTTGCCCGCCTCCTTGAGGAGAAGCAGGTCCTCAAACATCAAAGGATCATTGCGGAACTGAAGCTTGAACCAGCTTGCTATGGTAAGGCCCAGTACGATGACAGCGGTGATGCCGTAGCTGAGGCCGGCCCGGCCCAGAAGAAAGTAGAGCATCAACCCCAGCAGCAGCACTGGCGCCAGATTCAAAAAGGCGATGAGGGGGTGCTGAAAATAACTCAGAATCATGGCCTTGCGGTTGACGACAGCGGCAAACAGAAGTGAGAGCCCGCCGATGCCCAAGAAGCTGCAGAAGACAATCCCTATGTTCCAAAACCAGAACAGGAGCTTTTTCCACACAGGCCAGTGAGAGGGGGGACATGGCTGAAAAAGTGCAATTTTTTTCATAATATTTACCATTTCTTTACATTCGTAGAGAGAAAAAGGACATGGAGCGGCAGCCCTTGCTCTGGGCCGCCGCTCATGTCCGCTCAAAGACGGAGCTTCTGTGCAGGGTGGTCGGGTCAGAACGCCACGCCCCGGGTGATATAATCCTTCAGTTCGCTGATGGGCAGACGGACCTGCTCCATGGAATCACGATCCCGGACCGTCACACAGTGGTCGGCGGGGTTTTTTTCATCACCCACGGTCTGGAAATCCACCGTGATACAGAAGGGCGTGCCGATCTCGTCCTGGCGGCGATAGCGCTTACCGATAGAGCCGGCCTCGTCGTAGTCCACCATAAAGTCCTTGGAGAGCTGTGCATAGATATCCTGGGCGGCGGGCCCAAGCTTTTTGGAGAGAGGCAGCACAGCGCACTTGAAGGGGGCAAGGGCGGGGTGGAAGTGCATGACCACACGGGTGTCGTTCTTTTCGGCGTCCACCACCTCCTCGTCGTAGGCCTCCACCAGGAAAGCCAGCGTGACACGGTCGGCGCCCAGGGAGGGTTCGATGACATAGGGGATATAGTGCTCGTTCTTTTCCTGGTCGAAATAGGTGAGGTCCTTGCCGGAGTGCTCCTGATGCTGCTTGAGGTCATAATCGGTGCGGTCGGCCACGCCCCAGAGCTCACCCCAGCCGAAGGGGAACATAAACTCAAAGTCCGTGGTGGCCTTGGAGTAGAAGGCGAGCTCCTCCGGCTCGTGATCCCGGAGGCGCAGATTCTCATCCTTGATGTGAAGGCTCAGCAGCCAGTCGTGGCAGAAGTTGCGCCAGTACTGGAACCACTCCAGATCGGTGCCGGGCTGGCAGAAGAACTCCAGTTCCATCTGCTCAAATTCCCGGATGCGGAAGATGAAGTTACCGGGTGTGATCTCGTTGCGAAAGCTTTTGCCCACCTGGCACACACCGAAGGGAAGCTTTTTCCGGGTGGTGCGCTGGATAGCGGAGAAGTTCACAAAGATGCCCTGAGCGGTCTCAGGCCGGAGGTAGACCTCGGTGGAAGAGTCCTCGGTGACGCCCTGATGGGTCTTGAACATCAGGTTGAACTTGCGGATATCGGTGAAGTCGGACTTTCCGCAGCCGGGACAGGTCACGTTGTTGTCCCGGATAAAGGATACTAGATCCTCGTTGGTCATGGCCTCCACATTGACGTCCGTCCGGCCCTGCTCCCCGCACCAGGTCTCAATGAGCTTGTCGGCCCGGTGGCGCATTTTGCAGGCCTTGCAGTCGATGAGGGGATCGTTGAAGGTGGTCACATGTCCGGAGGCCACCCAGACTTCCGGGTTCATCAGGATGGCGGCATCCAGGCCCACGTTATAGGGATTTTCCTGCACAAATTTTTTCCACCAGGCCCGCTTTACATTGTTCTTGAGTTCCACGCCTAGGGGACCGTAGTCCCAAGAGTTGGCAAGGCCGCCGTAGATCTCGCTTCCGGGATAGACGAAGCCCCGGCCTTTGCAGAGAGCGACGATCTTTTCCATGGTCTTCTCTGTGTTTTTCATCATAAGACACTCCTCATTTCACCTTAGATAGTATGGACGAAAACCAAAAAACGCCCTGAGCCATGAAGGCTCAGGGCGAACTTCTGTCCGTGGTGCCACCTGAATTCGGGGCCTGGAGAGGCTCCGCGCTCTTGCCCCGGTAACGGCGGGGTCCGGCAGGGCATTTCCGCCCCGCGGCTCATGGGCGCCTTGGGCGCGTCCCAGGGGGCCTCACACCTTCCGGCCCCTCTCTTCTGCTGGAGATCGCGCCTACTCTTCCCGGTCATTGCCAATGTTCTGGGGTATTTTATCATCTTTTTTTCACTCCGTCAAGGCCGTTACACTTTCTTTCCGCTTTGTCATCCAAATGTAACAACTGGAGGCGGGGCCAGTGCTATACTGAAAAAAACAGAAACGGGAGGTATCCAGATGAAACGACGGCTGATGGCCATGGGGCTGCTCCTTACGTGGGCCCTTGCCTGGGGCTCCTCCGCCCTGGCGGCGGAGGAGACGGAGGTGGAGGTCACTCTGAACGGATTTGAGATAGAGTTGGAGCACCCCATTTTGGCGTGGAAGGGGAGCACGATGGTCCCGGTGGAAGAATTTTGCCGGAGCCTGGGGGGAGATGTCCAGACCGCCTCCTGGGACAGCTCTCCCCTGCCCGGCGGCATCCTGTACCGTTGGGCCGAGGACGGCTCCGGTGTGCTCACGGTGGAATGGTATGACCGGACAGTGATCCTCACGCCAGGAAAAGAGGGTGCCGCGTTCCGGGACGGAGTGCTCTATGCCCCTCTGCGCCCCCTGGCGGAGGCGCTGGGGCTCACGGTGGAGTGGACTGGCGTGGTGGAGCTCTCCTATCCCAAGCGACAGGTATATGCCGAGAGTTTGGAGGAGCTGTTCAACGCAGTGGCTCCCGATACCGAGATCGCGCTGGCACAGGGGGAGTACTCCTTCGCGGACATGGATGTGGAGGCGATCCACAATCCTTATGTCCTGGTGGATTACGACGTATTTGATACCGCCACAGGGGAATACAATACCGGGGCGGTCTATCAGGTGGTCATCCAAAATGTCCGGGACCTGACGATCACCACCGGGAATTACCCGACGCCGACCCGGATCTCTACCCCGTGGGCCTACGCAGATGTGTGGCGGTTTGAAAACTGCCGTCGGATAGAGCTGGTGTCGGGAATCGCCGTCCACGACGTGGAGCCGGGCTTTTGTGCGGGCAACTGTGTGGAGCTGGAGAACTGCCGGGATATCAACCTCCTCGAACTCACGCTGGATGGGAGCGGGGCCTATGGTCTGTGCGCCATTAACTGCCGGAATGTGGGCCTGTACAGCAGCGTCATCCAGAACTGCACTTATGGAGCGGTCAGTCTGTGGGATTCCAAGGACATAGAGCTTTTGAACTGCCGCATCCGCGACTGTACCGGGTGTTTCCACCTGCTGGAGGTCTGTAATACCTCCGATGTCCGTCTGTGGGAGTGCTACGCTATTGAGGGAAACTCCGCCGGTACTCTGGTAGAGAGTACTTACGGGAGTCAAAACGTGGTGTTTGACCGCTGCCATTTCGGAGAAAACGACTTTGGAGGGATAAACGGCTATGGCTGGCAGAGCTCCGGCGGCGCAGTGTTTGTGGACTGCACCGGGCTCAGCTGAGGAAGAGCTCCACGTCCTCCACAGTAAGGCCGCTTTGCAGAGCTAGATTGATCCCGAATCCGATGACCTTGGCCATGTCGGAGACCCTCTGATCGATATCCCGGGGCGTTACCATAAGGCTGCCGCCCTCCCCCGCCAGCGCGGCGGGGTCCAGCTCTCCCTTTCCGGCCTCCTCCAGAATATCGGCGGCCAGGGTGGCCCCGTCCACCACGGTGGGGACGCCGATGGCGATGACCGGAACGCCCAGGGTCTCCCGGTTCAGCGCCGCCCTGTGATTGCCCACGCCGGAGCCGGGGACGATACCCGTGTCGGCAAGCTGTACGGCGGTGCAGACCCGCTTGAGGCTGCGGGAGGCAAGGGCGTCCACCGCGATCACACAGGCGGGATGGATCCGTTCCGTCACCGCCCTTACCAGTTCACCGCTCTCCACGCCGGTGGTGCCCAGCACCCCGGCCGCCAGGGCGGCCACAGGGCGGAAAGCCCCGAAGTGCTCCGGCACCTGTTCCACCAAGTGGCGGGTGACCATCGTGTGGTCCGCCGCGCCTGGCCCCACCGCGTCGGGTGTGATGGCCCGGTTGCCCAGACCCACCACCAGAGCTGGAGCACCCTGGGGCAGCTTCAAAAGGCCGGAGAGCTCCCCGGCCAGCGCCTTGGCCGCGCGGGGAAAGGCGTCCTCCTCCCGCCTGGCCAGAGCGGAAAGATCCAGCGTAATATAGGTCCCCTGCGGTTTTCCCAAGGCTTGGACGCCGGCTTCATTGAGGATCTCCACCCGGGTCACCGGATAGCCCTCCCGCTCTTCCTCCCTCGCCCGCACGCCCTCCAGCTCCGTCTCGGCCTCCGCCGACTCGCTCCACAGCTCTCTGGCCTCCAAAGCCAGGTCCGTCCGCCGTTTCAGCATGGCAGCCCATCCCCCTTCAACGCAAGATATAGTAGTATCCTGCAAATTTACTTCTATTTTTAGCGTATGGGAGACAGATATTCAAAAATCGCAGAAAAAGTGAAAAAATAGGTTGCAATTTTCGGCTCGGGCTGGTAAAATAGATACCTGCACGGGCAGGACCCGTGAAATTTGAGATACCATCGGAGGAGGTGTTTGGTTTGCCGAATATCAAGTCTGCCAAGAAGCGCGTACTGGTCAACGAGACCAAGGCGGCCCGGAACAAGGCGGCCAAGTCTGCGCTGAAGACCCAGATCAAGAAGTTTGACGCCGTGGTGGCCGAAGGCAACCGCAGCGAGGCCGATAGCGTCTATAAGACCACGGTCAAGGCCATCGACAAGGCTGCTGCTAAGGGCCTGCTGCACAAGAACAACGCGGCCAACAAGAAGAGCGCCATGACCATCAAGCTGAACAAGCTGGCCTGAGTGGAACTTCTGCAAAACAAACCGCCTGCGAAAGCAGGCGGTTTTTGTGTCCCGAGACAGAAAGAAAAAGCCGCCCGAATGTAAATTCCGGGCGGCTTTTGTTTCCATCAGGTCTCGCGTTCCGTTCTGGTTAGGCACTCCAGTAGTCTGACCATCAGGGGAAGGTAGGTCCCCACAAAGAGGAAGGAGCCCAAGAGGGCTGCGGGCTTTTTCCATCGAAAGGGAACGCTTAGCCCCAAAAGGGTCCCCATGGCCAGGAGACAGACCTTCAGGGCGGCCATGTCCTCCAGATCCATATCCTTGAGCATGAGCCGCCCTGCGGCACACCAGTTTTTCAACATCAGGGGCACTCCTTTCCACGCTCCAGTTCCAATAGGGAACGTTTTAATTCCAGGCCGCCGGCATAGCCGGTCAGGGTCCCGTCCGCACCCACCACCCGGTGACAGGGAATAAAAATGGGGATGGGATTGCGGTGGTTGGCCTGTCCCACGGCCCGGACCGCCTTTGGGTTTCCCACAGCCGCTGCGATCTGCCCATAGGTCCGGGTCTCACCAAAGGGGATTGCCTCCAAGGCACGCCAGACTTGCCGCTGAAAGGGCGTGCCTCCATCCGGGGCCAGGGGGAAGGAAAAGGCTGTGCGGCGGCCCGCCAAATACTCCAGTAGCTGCCGCCGCGCCTCTGAGAGCACGGGCGTTTCGTGCTCCGCGATGCGGGGCGTCGGATCACCGGGCAGATACAGCCGGATGATATGGCCGGCTTCTCCACCGAGAAAAAAGGTCCCCAAGCGGCTGGGGACGGAGAGCAGCTCCACAGGAAACGACCTCCTTTCCACAGGGCAAAATAAGACGTCTCACAAAAAGTAACGTTTCCGGGCGAAGTGGACGATTTCCACTTCGATTCCCTCGGTGTCATAAAAAAAGAAAGCGTAGTAATCCGGGGTATATTCTGGGTAACACCTGGGTGGGGTCCGGATCCGCACGCCGGGAATGGCGCGGACCTGTGCAAAGAGACGGTCCACCTCCTCCCTGCTGTCGGCGGCAAAGGCCAGATGGTGCAGGGCTCCTGGTTTCCGGCGGCAGACGCCCTCTCCCGCCAGCTCAGGACGGGGACTGACGAGACCCAGGCTGAAATCAGCGGTGGCGTAATCGATCTCCGTGTGATCGAAATCCGGAAAATCTCCCCGGCCCTTATGCCTCAGATCAAAACCCAGCAGGGGCAGCAGTGCGTCGTAAAACCGCTCCGCCCGGGACAGATCGGAGACCGTGAGCTCCACATGGTCGATGTGGGGACGCATATCAGTCGTACCGCCGGATTACGGCCACCACCTTGCCCAAAAGCTGGGCCCCATCGCCGTCAATGGGCTGGTACTCCGGATTCTCCGGCATGAGCCAGACATGTCCGTCCTTCCGGCGCAGGGTCTTGACCGTAGCCTCATCCTCAAAAAGGGCCACCACGATCTCACCGTTTCGGAAGTGCTCCTGCTGGTGGACGACGACGTAGTCTCCGGGCAAAATGCCCGCGTACAGCATGGACTCACCGCGGACCCGCAGGGCGAAATGCTCTCCGGTCAGGCCGCCGGTGTCAAAGGCGAGATAGTCCTCGATGCACTGTTCGGCCAGAATGGGCGACCCGGCGGCCACATTCCCCACCACTGGTACCCGGTCGGCGGGGGGATCGGCCTCCGACGGCGGAAAACCGCCCGCCACCGTGATGGCCCGGGTTTTTCCCTCCGCCTTGGTGATGAGGCCCGCCGCCTCCAGCCCCTTCAGATGGAAGTGGACGGTGGAGGGGGATTTGAGCCCCACATGTTCGCCGATCTCCCGGACAGAGGGGGGATAGCCGTGATCCCGCTGAAAGGAGATGATATAGTCGTAGATTTGCCGCTGCTTTTCCGTCAGCGCCTTCATGGCGGCCCCTCCCTTGTATGGATTACTTGTATCATACCACACAACACACAAAAAGTCAAACAAGCGTTCTAAGAAATTTGGGGGATGCTGTTTACAGAAACTTCATTGACATTGCAGAGCACTCGTATTACAATATGTAAACATGCTAATCATAAGTAGGCTAACTATTTAAAAAAGAAGGAGGGTCTTTTCTATGGAGATGCGGGAAAACATGCCCGGCATTCTCTTTCAATCTGTAGAACGGGCCAGGAAGCAGGCCATTCAAACGGAATTGTCACGCAGGGGGTTGGGGACACTAGGACAGCCCATGATTCTGTTCCTGCTCAAGGACAAGGGGCGGGAGGGCCGGATTGCAGCCCAGAAAGAGCTCTCCGACGCCATGCATGTCTCCCCCGCCACGGTGGCCGTCTCCCTCAAGTCCCTGGAGCGGGAGGGCTATGTGGAAAAGCTGGCCGACGAGACCGACCAGCGCCGGAAGGCGGTGCGGCTCACCCCCAAGGGAGAGGCCGCCATCCAGAGGTGCGTCCAGGTCTTTGAGGCGGTGGACCAGAGCATGTTCGAGGGCTTTCGCCCCGAGGAGACGCGGCAGGCCTGCGGCTATCTCATGCGGATGCTCCACAATCTGCGGGGGGATCTTCCACCGGAAAGGATGAACTGTCAATGCTGAAAAAATTTCTTCCCTATCTGGGAGAATACAAAAAGTACGCCGTGCTCACACCCCTTCTCATGGTGCTGGAGGTACTCTGTGAGCTGGCGCTGCCCCGGTTTATGGCCAACATCGTGGATGTGGGAATTCCGGGCAACGACCTCTCCTACATTTTAAAAATGGGCGGCATCATGCTGGTGCTGGCCGTGGGCAGTATGCTCTGCGGCATGTTCGGCGCCAAGCTGGCCGCCGTGGCGGGCCAGGGCTTTGGCGCCAATCTGCGCCGGGGCATTTATAACAAGGTACAGGAGTTTTCCTTCGCGGACATCGACCACTTCTCCTCCGCCTCCCTCATCACCCGGATCACCAACGATGTCAATGCCATCCAGATGATGGTCACCATGGCGCTGCGGATGCTGGTCCGAGCCCCCGTGATGCTGGTGGCCGCCCTGGCCGTGTCCATCAGCATCAACGCCCGGCTGGCCATGGTCATGCTGGTGGCCATCCCCTTGCTGGTGATCGCTATCGGCGTGCTCATGAGTATGTGCAACCACCTTTTCCAGGTCCTTCAGACCCGCATCGACGCCCTGAACGGCACCGTGCAGGAGAATCTGGTGGGGATCCGGGTGGTGAAGGCCTTTGTCCGGGCGGGCTACGAGAAGACCAAATTTAAAAAATCCAACGACGACCTGACCAAGGCCGCCATCAATGTGGATATGCGAGTCATCGCCATGATGCCCATCATGATGATCGCCCTCAACGGCGCCACCGCCGCCGTGCTCTACCTGGGCGGCTCCACTGTGATGTCCGGCGGCATGCTCATCGGCGACCTCTCCTCCTTTATCACCTATATCTTCCAGATTCTGATGAGCGTCATGATGCTGGGAATGAGTCTGCTGCAGCTCTCCCGCGCCATTGCCTGCGCCCGCCGGATCGACGAGGTGCTGGAGACCGAGCCCTCCATTGAGGACGGCTCCTGCGGCGCCGACACGCTGCCTGCGCCCAAGGGCCAGGTGGAATTCCGCCATGTGGACTTCAAGTACCAGGCCGGGGGCACCGGGGAGAATGTTCTCACCGACATCGACTTCACCGTCCGCCCCGGCGAGTTCCTGGCTGTGGTGGGCGGTACCGGTACCGGAAAGTCCTCTCTGGTGAACCTGATCCCCCGGTTTTACGACGTCACCGACGGCGCTGTCCTGGTGGACGGGGTGGACGTGCGGGACTATCCCCTGGATGAGCTCCGCGCCCGCATCGGCATGGTGCTTCAGAACAACGTCCTCTTCACGGGCACCATCCGCGAGAATCTGCTGTGGGGCCGCCCGGACGCCACTGAGGAGGAGATGATCCAGGCCGCCAAGAATGCCCAGGCCTACGATTTCGTCATGGCGCTGCCCGACGGCTTCGGCACCCAGATGAGCCAGGGCGGCACCAATGTCTCCGGCGGCCAAAAGCAGCGGCTGTGTATTGCACGGGCCATGCTCCGGCACCCGGCCATCCTTATCCTGGACGACTCCACCTCTGCCGTGGATACCGCCACGGACGCCAAGATCCGGCAGTCCTTCAAGGAAAATCTGGCCGGCACCACGGTTATTATCATCGCCCAGCGCATCAGCTCGGTCCAGTCTGCGGACCGCATCCTGGTGTTGGACGACGGCCATATCAGCGACATCGGGACCCATGACGAGCTCATGGCCCGCAGCGAAATCTATCAGGAGATCTACCAGTCTCAGCAGGAAGGAGTGCAGGAATAATGGCGCAGCAGCGTGGTCCCGGTGGCCCTGGCCAGAGCCGGGGCGGCTTCCAGAAGCCGAAAAATCTGAGAAAGACCGTCTCCCGCCTGATGAGCTATCTGACCCGGCGGAAGTGGCCGCTCCTCATCGTCCTTTTGTGTCTGCTGGGCTCAGTGGTCACCAACATTGCGGGTTCCAGCTTCATCAACCTGGTCATCATCAACAACATTGCCGCGGGCCGCTATACCGGCGTGTCCGGTTTAGCGGCCGATGTGGGCAAGCTCATCTCCATCTATGCCGTGGGCTGGGTGGCCACTTACGGGCAGTCGGCCATCATGGTCCAACTGGCCCAGAGGGGAACCAACCGCCTGCGGAAGGATCTATTCGACCATTTGCAGACCCTGCCCCTATCCTACTTTGACCGCCATCCCCATGGAGAGCTCATGAGCCGCTTCACCAACGACGCGGACAATGTGCAGCTCGCCCTGGAACAGAGCGTGGTCTCCCTCCTCTCCAGCGTACTCATGTTTGTGGGCATCGTGGTGGTGATGCTGGTGGTGAGCCCACTGCTTTTCCTGGTGTCCGTGGTCACTCTGGGGAGCACCTTCGTGGTGTTCAAGGTCTTCGGCGGCCGCAGCCGGAGGTATTATCAGAAGCAGCAGGCCGACCTGGGCGCCGTCAACGGAAATATCCAGGAGACCATTGAAGGGCTGAAGGTGGTCAAGGCCTTCACCCACGAGGAGCAGGCCAAGACGCTCTTTGCACGGCTCAATGAGAATTACCGCGCCTCCGCCACCGCGGCCAACTTTTACTCCACCGCCATCATGCCCATCGCCATGAACATCATGAACATCGGCTATGCCCTGACCGCCGCCTTCGGCGGGGTGCTGTCCATCGCCATGGGTCTGCCGCTGGGCTCCTTCACCCTCTACCTCAATTATTGCCGGCAGGTGGGCCAGCCCATGAATCAGATCTCTCAGCAGCTCACCACCATTCTCTCCGCCCTGGCGGGCGCCGAGCGGATCTTCGAGTGTATGGACGAGGCCCCGGAGACCGACGAGGGCTTTGTGACCCTGGTCCCCGTGGTCCGGGACAGCGAGGGCCGGATGACGCCCGCGCCCCAGGGCGCCCATGTCCATGACTGGGCCTGGAAGGTGCCGGAGAATCCCCGCTTTGTTCTGGTCTGCGCAAGCAAGGATGCGCATGACGAACTGGTGGAGTGTGGGGAGGACGTGCCCGGCCACCTGTGGGCGTGGAAATACGTCAATAAGGACGATCCTGCCTTCGGGCTCCACCGCATCCGCGGCGATGTACAGCGGGAGGAGGGCTATGTGCTGGCCCAGCTCACCGGGGCGGTGCGCTTCCAGCATGTGGACTTCTCCTATGTGCCGGGCAAGCAGATCCTCCACGACGTGACCGTCTTTGCAAACCCCGGGCAGAAGATCGCCTTTGTGGGCTCCACCGGCGCGGGCAAGACCACCATCACCAATCTGGTCAACCGCTTTTACGAGATCCAGGACGGCGTCATCACCTATGGCGGTATCGACGTCAAGGCCATCCAAAAGGATGACCTGCGCCGCTCCTTGGGCGTGGTGCTCCAGGATACCCACCTCTTTACCGGCACTGTGATGGAAAATATCCGGTACGGGCGGCTGGAGGCCACCGACGAGGAGTGCGTGGAGGCCGCCCGCATCGCGGGAGCGGATTCCTTTATCCGCCGCCTGCCCCAGGGCTATGATACCATGGTCACCGGCGACGGCGCCAACCTTTCCCAGGGCCAGCGGCAGCTCCTGGGCATCTCCCGTGCCGCCGTGGCCGACCCTCCGGTGATGATCTTGGACGAGGCCACCTCCTCCATCGATACCCGCACCGAGCGCATCATCCAAAACGGCATGGACGCCCTGATGGAGGGGCGTACCGTGTTTGTCATCGCCCACCGGCTCTCCACTGTTCGGAACTCCAACGCGATTATGGTGTTGGAGGGCGGCCGCATCATAGAGCGGGGCGACCATGAGGAACTGATCGGCCAAAAGGGCCGGTACTACCAGCTCTACACCGGTGGGGCCGAATTGGAATAAAAAAGCCATTTTGTCTGCTGAAGGGGAGGTCCCGGTTATTGTAAACGGGTCCTCCCCCTTTTTTAGGGGGTGGATTGTTTTTTTCCACATTGACCGGTATAATGGTGGAAAACCAAGTCGATCCGGAGGGGAAACATGAGAAAAAAGAGACTGGTATCCGCTGTTCTGCTGGTGCTTCTGCTGGCGGGATGTGGACAAACCGGCGGGAAGCTGCTGCCGTCAGGCACGGGCCGAACGGATACGGCGGCGGCACAGGCGGAGCTGGACGTCCAGTTGGGCCTGCTGAAGGATGAGATCACCGCTGAGGAGCGCCGGGAGGCCCTGGATCTTTGGAGCAAGATACGGGCCATCCAGACAGAGCGCAAGGCAAAGGGAAACTACGAGCGCAGCGACTATGAATGGCGGCTCCTGCGGCGGCTTTCCGGGCTCTATGACGCCTATACCATCCGATATCTGGGCGGTGATGAGGAGGGGTTCGGCTACCGGAGCCCGCGGGAACGGACCTTGGCGGTCTACCAAATCGGGGCCGGCGGCGCGCTGACGCCGGACCCGGCAAATGACCTGTCGGGCGGGGCCTGGAGCGAAACAGAGCTCCTGGGCCTGTGGGAGGAGATGTGTACGCTGCTGCCGGAGGGCGCCTTTGAGGGCTTTGACCAGTTCACCGTCTTTACCGACGGACCGGAGGAGACAGTGGCCTATGTCTGGGCGCTGGATGATGCTGGAGCGCGCTGGGAGATCGCTGTGGACCCTGCGGACGCGGAGGATCGGGAGTACTTTGTGGAGACGGTCCTCCACGAATATTTCCACTACCTATCTCTCAACGATACCCAGGTGATCTATACGTCGGAACAGACGCTGGATACCTACAATGAACCGGGTATGGTAACTCTGGCGGACTCCTATTTGAACGACTTCTACCAGGAATTTTGGACCGGCTATCTGGACGACTGTCTGGCCTGTGACGACACCTATAACTTTTTCCTCCGCCACTGTGACGATTTCATTACGCCCTATGCCTCCACAGATCCCTCGGAGGATATCTGTGAGAGTTTTGCTTTTTTTGTCCTTCGCCCCAGAGATTTTCGGGCAGACGAGGACGTATGGTCCCGAAAGCTGGACTTTTTCTACCAATATCCCCAGCTCGTGGCCTTCCGTGAGGAGGTCCGGGGCAATTTGGGGCTGGCGTGGGGGGAGTATTTTGAGTCCCGGCAGGAAGCGGATGCGGCCTGAAGATAAGGACGCGCGGCGGAGCAGGGTTTTTCGGCCCTGCTCCGCCGCGCGTTTGTCTGTCGAGGCCGGAAGCGCTCAATAGCGGTTCACCCAATTGGAGATGAGGAGCGTGGGGACCAGCCATGCGGCGAGAAAGACCACCATCTGTGCCGGGGAGATGGACTGCCAGGCGGAGACGAAGGTGAGATAAAAGGCCAGAAGCAACCCGATAACAGAGCCCAGCACAGACAGCGCCGATGAGATGCGCACGGCGATCTTCAGCCGCTTGGCCCCCACCACGGCTTCGGAAAAGGGGCCCAGCCCCTCCCGGCACAGCACCGCCGTGATGCGGGGACTGTGCGGCGCGTCCGGATCGGAGAGCTCGGTGCGGCGCTCCACAGAGGGGAAGTCCATTTTTTCCACAGGGAGCTTGAACTTCTGCCGCAGCATGGCGGGGATGAGGTTAAAATCCCTGGTGCACAGCACCGGGGAGACATGGGCCCCTACCAGGGCTGAAATGGCCGGTGAGATGGTGCCGTGGAGGACATAGTTGAGGGCAAAGATACCGGCCAGTTCCCCGTCGATGGCGCAGAAGACGGCGTTTCTGACGTTGAGCCCCTGGGGTAGGGACACCTCCATCAGTGCCATAAAGGAGGCGGAGCCCACCAGAATGTGCTCGCCGCGGATATCGGCGGACAGCCCGCCACCCTCGTGGCGTTGGAAGCCGCTGCACCGGCGGTAGACCGCACCCTGTGCCCGGAGCAGGTCGTGAAAGATCTTGTCCAGGCCCGAGCCGCTCTCCCGGATGAGGGTGGCACAGACGGCCACCACCTTTTCCACGGAAAAGTCTCCAAAGACCTTAATGCCGTTGAGGGATACCATGCCGGGGGGAAAGAGGTCGGTGTCGGTGAGCAGGATGGCCCTGCCCGATCTAACCGCTCCGGACCAGCCCGCCAGGGCGGCTCCGCTGGAGGAGAGCCGCCGGGCCAGGGTCCGGTAGGGACGGGCAAAAATGAGCAGCCCGGAGAAGGATGCGGAGGCCGTCAGCGTGGCGGAGAGGCACCAGAGCAGGTGATCCCCTCTCCCTTCCCCCACCGAGGCAATGAGGGAGCAGAGAAAGCTGCCCAGCAGAAGCAGGGGGACGGAGATACGGAAGACCCGCTGCGCGCCGTCCTCCTCCTGGATCTGGCTTCCATAGCCGTGAATGGGGCCGGACCACTTGGCATAGGTGTCCCTTCCGTTCCAGCTCCTGGGGTCCAGCGTCACCAGATAGGGGGTGGAGGCGGATGCCGCCGTCCGACAGGAGAGCCGCAGGCCCTGGCGCTTGGCATAGGTCCCCCACATGCAGCAGAAGAGGGCCAGCGCCGCGGCGGCGCTGTAAGGCAGGGTATCCCGCTCCGGCATCCGCTCCAACTGTGTGAGGGCGTCCGCCAGCGTAAAGACACAGGCGAAGGCGGCGGCGGTGTCCGCCCCGGGCCGAAACAGAAAGAGCTGCACCAGGCCGCGGGCCAGGACGTCGATCCCCAGCACCATGGACACGGCCAGCAGCCCGGCCGAGCACCAGACCTGGAGGGGGAAGGAGCCCTGGAGCGCCCCCGGCAGGGGCAGGAGGAAGAAGGGCGCCAGCGCCATCCAGAGGAGCGGCCGGGTTAGCAGAAAGACCAGCGCCGTGCGGAGCCGCAGCAGGCCCAGGCCCTTGCCGTACCGCCCGGCCAACTGGCCGGGCGGCAGATCCGGCGGCGGCTCCGGCGCCTTTCGGGGCTACCGCTCCCGTGGACGGGGCGCCTCCTCGTCGTCGTCCTCCTCGTCCACGCCGGGGATGAGGCGCTCAAAGCGGACGGTCTCCTCTGAGACCTCCTTCCCCTCATCCTCAAACATCTTCTCGGCGTATGCATCCGCTTTCCGCTTCAGATGCTCGATGCCCGCCTGAAGGGGCGGCGTCTCGTCCTCGGGAAACTCCAGGACCTTTTCGGAGACGGGGGGCTTTTTGGGCTTCCCCGGCGGCGGAGGCGGGGGAAGCTCCTCCTCCGGAGCCTCCTCCCCCTCTGACGGCGCCTCTTCCGCAGGCGGGTCCTGGGCGCGCATGCCGGGAAAAGGCACCACGTTCTGAGGCGGAGGCGCATGCCGGGCCTCCGGCCAGGGGAGGTCGGGGCCTCCGGCGGAGGGGACGTCGTCCCTCTGCCCTCCGCCGCCGAACTCGGCCAGGATCTCCTCCAGGGAAAATTCCGGGCTGCTATTCAGTTCATCGTCCCGGTCTTTTGACATATCGGACTTCCTTTTGCGTTTGATATCAGCCCAGCCGCTGGCGGACCGCCTCGTAGAGCAGGATGGCGGCCGCAGCGGAGGCGTTGAGGGAATTGAGCTTGCCCCGCATGGGGATACTGACCTTAAAATCGCAGCACTCGGCCACCAGACGGCCCATTCCCGCGCCCTCGCTGCCGATGACGATGGCGGCGGGACCCTTCAGATCCGCGTCATAGAGGCGGGTGGTACCGTCCGCCTCGGCGCCGAAGACCCACAGGCCCTCCTCCTTGAGCTCTTTGAGGAGGGCAGGCAGGTTGGGCACCCGGGCCACCGGGACGTGGGCCACCGCACCCGCCGAAGTCTTGGCCACGATGGCGGTGAGCCCGGCGGAGCGGCGCTTGGGGATGATGATGCCGTGGGCGCCGGCGCACTCCGCGGTGCGGATGACCGCCCCCAGGTTGTGGGGGTCGGAGAGCTCATCGCACACCACCACCAGGGGGGGGTCTCCCTTCTCACGGGCGGCGCTGAGAATCGCATCCACCGTGGCATACGCCCGAACGGCGGCCATGGCGATGACTCCCTGATGGGAGTGGGTGAGGCTCATGCCGTCCAGCTTCCGCCGGTCGGCCTCCACCACCACAATGCCCTTGCCCCTTGCCGTGGAGGCGATGTGCCCCAAGGCCGCGTCGGTCTCTCCACGGGCGAGATAGATCTTATCGATGGGGGTCCCGGCCCGCAGCGCCTCGATCACGGCGTTGCGGCCTTCGATGATGCCGTCGGCCTCCGCCATGGGCTCCGGCCGGCCCGTCCGATGTTCTCTCATGCTGGCTTGTCCTGCCTTTCCATTCAATCAGCAAACAGTATACCATATTTGGTCGCCGATAAAAAGAGAGAATACGGACCCATTCACAGAAAGTTTACCGCCCGTTTTCTTGTTTTTTAAGGTGTGGTGTGGTAAGATACAGACAAACTTGTTATGAGAAAAGATAGCAGGCGAATTGTTTCCAAAAAGGAGGACACGCCTTTTGAATCAGAACAGCGGCGGTAAGGGCCCCTCATCCAATAAGAATATGATGGGCATTGTCTCCATCATCCTCTGGGCTCTTGTGATTACTCTGATGGTGAACTTCCTGTACACCTCTATGTCGACCTCAAAATCCACCAAGATCAGCTACAGCGAGTTTCTCCAGATGGTGCGGGAGGACAAGGTGGAGCGGGTACTGCTGGAGAGCAACAAGTACACCATCTATCCCAAAGAGGAAAAAAAGCCTTCGGCGTCCACGCCTCAGGACACCTCTCAGCCGGAGGTGACCCCGATACCGGGGCTGGAAAATCTGGAGGAGGTGGCCGGCGCCGTCCGGTCTGAGCGCGGGGACGGCGACACCTATTACTGCGCCCCCATCGCGGATGACCGGCTGCTGGACATCCTGGACGAGCACGGCGTGGGCTATGAGGCTCCCTATATTGAGCAGCTCTCCCCCATCATCGAGTTCCTGCTCACCTGGATCCTGCCCACGGTGCTGATGATGGTGCTCCTCTCCTTCCTCTTCCGGAACATGTCGTCCAAGATGGGCGGCGGTCTGGGCGGCGTGGGCAAGGCCAACGCCAAGGTCTACGTGGAGAAATCCACCGGTGTCACCTTTAAGGATGTGGCCGGTCAGGACGAGGCCAAGGAATCCATGGTGGAGATCATAGATATTCTCCACAACCCGCAGAAGTATACCGAGATCGGCGCCAAGCTGCCCAAGGGCGCGCTGCTGGTGGGCCCCCCGGGCACCGGCAAGACGCTGCTGGCCAAGGCCGTGGCCGGCGAGGCCAACGTCCCCTTCTTCTCCATCTCCGGCTCCGATTTTGTGGAGATGTTCGTGGGCGTGGGCGCCTCCCGGGTCCGGGACCTCTTCAAGGAGGCCAGCAAGATGGCCCCCTGCATCATCTTTATCGACGAGATCGACACCATCGGCAAGTCCCGGGACAACCGGCTGGGCGGCAACGATGAGCGGGAGCAGACCCTGAACCAGCTTCTGGCGGAGCTGGACGGCTTTGACCCCAGCAAGGGCGTCATCGTCCTGGGGGCCACCAACCGGCCCGAGGTGCTGGACCAAGCCCTGCTGCGTCCCGGGCGCTTCGACCGGCGCATTACCATCGACCGGCCCAATCTGGCCGGGCGGCTGGCCACGCTCCAGGTCCACACCCGGAGGATCAAGCTGGCCGAGGACGTGGACCTCCGAAAGATCGCCCTGGCCACCGCCGGCACTGTGGGCGCAGACCTTGCCAATCTGGTGAACGAGGCCGCCCTCCGGGCGGTGCGTATGGGCCGCAAGACGGTGAACCAGGCGGATCTGCTGGCCTCCTTTGAATTCGTCATCGCAGGCAGTGAAAAGAAGAATTCGGTGCTCACTGAGTTTGAGAAAAAGCTGGTGGCCTATCATGAGGTGGGCCACGCGATGGTGGCCTATAAGCAGAAGAACGCCGAGCCGGTGCAGAAGATCACCATCGTCCCCCACACCGAGGGCTCTCTGGGTTATACCCTGCTGATGCCCGAAGAGGATAAGACGAACCTGCGTACCAGGGATGAGCTGATGGCCAAGATCACCGTCTCCATGGGCGGGCGCGCCGCCGAAGAGGTGGTGCTGAACACCATGACCAACGGGGCCTCTCAGGACATCCAGGAGGCCACCAATATCGCCCGAAACATGGTGGCCATGTACGGCATGAGCGAGGAATTCGGCATGATGGCCCTGGGCTCCGTCCGCAATCAGTACCTGGACGGCGGCTATGGGCTGGACTGTGCCCAGGAGACCGCGGCTCGCATGGACAAGGCGGTCAAGGACCTGCTGGACCAGTGTTATGGGGCCGCTGTGGCGCTGCTCCGGGACAATCTGGAGGACATGCACAAGGTGGTGGCCTATCTGCTGGAGAAGGAGACCATCACCGGCGGAGAGATGGTGGCCATCATCGAGGGCCGGGACCCCACCCAGGTGGAGGACGCCTATGCTTCCACCCGGGCCGTGCCCCAGAGCGATGAGCCTCCCGCCAGAAAGATCCATATCTTTGATGGGAGCCAGGACGCGGGGGAAACGCAGGAGCAGGAGTCGTTCCCCCAGGGGAGCGACCCAGGCTGGCCGGAGCCCGGCAAGGACGACGATGAGCTCTGATCAAACAAAAATACCGGGCCTGTCCACACGGACAGGCCCGGTATTTTTGTTCTTACAGCGCGGCGATGTGGCGCTCCACCAATTTGAGAAATTCCAGATCACTGGAAAAGGCGTCGGGCTCTCCGCCGCAGAGCCAGTCCACTGTGCCCTGCCAGGTGGCGTTCTGCCTGGTGAGGACATGGAGGATGAAGGTGGCCCGCTTTCCGGAGGCGGCGCTGACCTCCTCCGGAGACATAGCCCCCTCAGGCAGCACGCCGTCGCTGCGCTCGGGGAGCTTGTCGGGGGAGAAGGTGCGGATACGCTGGAAAGCCTGGGGAAAGTTCTGTGCCTCCAACAGCTCCTCCAATTGGAGGAGCAGCCCGCCCAGGTCCAGAAATGCCATGGGCGAGGTCAGGCGCTGGCTGTAAACTCGCCCGGAGACCCGGTTTCCGGCGATGTCGTCCACACATACGCGGATCAAGCCGTTTTGATGGTTCAGCTTCATGAGAAAAGGTGCCCCCTCTTGCGATCGATCGGTCAAAGACTGCTCAGCCGTTTTTCCAACCAGTCCGGGTTGGACGCATGGCGGAGGGCGGTGTCCCGGGAGACCCGGCCCCCCCGGACCAGTTCCAGGATGCTCTGGTCCATGGTGATCATTCCCAGCGCCCCGGAGGTGGAGATGACGCTGTCCAACTGAAAGGCCTTGGACTCCCGGATCATGTTCCGTACCGCCGGGGTCACAGTCATGACCTCGAAGGCGGGAATCAGCGTACCGCCCTCGGCGGCGAGGAGCTGCTGGGAGACCACACCCTCCAGCGCCAGGGCAAGCTGTGTGCGGATCTGCCGCTGCTGCTCCGGCGGAAAGGTGTCCACGATGCGGTCCACCGTGTTGGCAGCTCCGATGGTGTGGAGGGTGGAGATGACCAGATGCCCCGTCTCGGCGGCGGTCACGGCGGCCTTGATGGTCTCGGCATCCCGCATCTCCCCCAGGAGAATGACGTCGGGAGCCTCCCGCAGGGCGGCGCGGAGAGCGGCCTCATAGGAACGGGTATCGGTGTAGAGCTCCCTCTGTGTGACCACGCTCTTTTTGTGCTGATGCAGGTACTCCAGAGGGTCCTCGATGGTGATGACATGGGCCTCCCGGGTGGTGTTGATGGTGTCCACCAGACAGGCCAGCGTGGTGCTCTTGCCGCTTCCCGCCGGACCGGTAAAGAGGACCAGACCGTGGGGAAAGTTGGCGAAGGCCATCACGTTTTCAGGGATGCCCAGCGCCCTCCAGTCCGGGAGGGAAAAGGACACCACCCGGATGACCAGGGCCAGGGAGCCGCGCTGGCGGAGGGCGTTGACCCGGAAGCGGGAGAGGCCGGGGAGGGCGAAGGAAAAGTCGTCGTCTCCGGTCTCCAGAAAGCGTTCTATGGGGCGCGCGGCCAGAGAATAGAGCTCCTCCACCAGGACCCGGGTATGTTCGGGAAAAAGGCGCTCCCCCTCCCTGCAGATATGGCCGTTCACCTTGTAGGACACGGGCAGACCGGCGATCAGCAACACGTCGGAGGCCTCGCGTTGGACGGCCTCACGGAGGATTTCGTTGAGGGACATAGCAGACTCTCCTTCTATGCGCCCGGCAGGGCGCCGTTGAAAACAGGCAGATGCTCCCCCTCCAGGTCCTCTCCCTCCTCACGGGCAGGAACGACTTCCCAGGCCAGGATCGAGACGGCGCCGTCCTCCTCCCGGAGGAGGTGGATATAAAGGGATTGGGACTGGGTCATGGGAAGCGTGGCCTCCAGCTCCGGGTCGGTGTCCCGGCGGAATGCGTCGAGAAGTCCTGCGGCCTCGCTGTCCGCGGCATAGTAGGCTGAAACCGTATCCGCGTTGGTCCGGGAGAGGGCCAGATCGGCCCGGGCGGAGGTATAGGTGAGGGCGGAAAAGACCGCCAGGATCAGCACCAGCAGCACCGTGAGCACAGTGAGCACCCCCACGCCGATGGGGGAGGAACCTTTTTCTCTCATGAGGCAGCCTCCTCCTTCCGCACGGTCAGGGTGTAAAGCGGCACAGGATCTTCCATGGGAAAGCTGGAGAAGACAGATATCTGCACCAGAGCGCCCTCCTCGGAAAGTGAGACGCTGTACTCGGGTACCGAGGATTTCAGTAACGGGTCAAGGGTGGAGGTATCCGGCGTGCCGTCTGTAAAATAGCTGCTGTAGACGGGCAGTCCGGCGCGATAGCGTTCGGCGGCGTCCTGGGCGATATAGACCGCCTCTGTGAGCTGGGAGCTCTCCCGGCTCATGATCCGGGCCTGAGAGAGCAGTGTGACGCAGACCACGGCACACAGGGAGAAAATGATAAAGTCGCAGATGAGCTCAATGAGCAGAAGGCGGGAACGGGGCGTTGTCCTCACAGCGCACCCACCTCCTCCCGGAGCCCGCACCGGGGAGACAGTGAGACTGTGGCCCTCTCCCCGTTCGGGGCCGTAACAGTAAGGGTGAGGAGTCCGCCTTCAGAGGAAAGGGTCAGGCTCTGGAGCTCCAGGACAGGGATGCCGTCCTCAGGTAGCAGGCCGAAGCCCGCCTCGGTATAGAGTTCCCGGAGCTGCCCGTCCAGGCAGTAGAGGATGGTCACGTAGTCGGTACCGTCCAGATGCTCTGTGAGGGCCAGC
This sequence comes from Intestinimonas sp. RTP31139st1_F5_RTP31139_211217, assembly GCF_040226735.1. NCBI lineage: Bacteria > Bacillati > Bacillota > Clostridia > Eubacteriales > Intestinimonas > Intestinimonas sp. RTP31139st1_F5_RTP31139_211217. Next base: position 74,660 of record NZ_JBCOAQ010000002.1, read on the forward strand.
GCGTCGGAACCGCCGAAGGTGCCCACCGCCACGCGGCCGGTCCCATCCGCCTGACGGATCTGATTCACCAGATAGCTCAGAGCGGTGCGGCGGGTGAAGTTCCGGTCGGATTCAGCGGTGGTGGAGCGGTAGACGCCGCTGGAAAGGAGGGCAAGCCCCATGGCCAGCACCGCAAAAAGGCCGCACAGGACAAAAATGGCGGCGGAGCGCAGGGCGCTGTGAGAACCATTCATAATGAGATCACGCGCTCCTTTCTGGAGAAGGATGGGGCGATGCGCGCCCGAGCCGGCGGGCGGACGGGACTCATGCGCCGCTTAAGGGGACGATGGTGATGTCGGGCATCAGGTTGGAGGCAATATAGATGTAGTCCACACGGAAGCGGTCGGCATCCACAGAGACGCCGTAACGCTCTTCCAGATGGGACAGATCCTGCGGGTAAGCGCCCTCCAGCGCATAGCACTGCACTGCCGCCCGGCGGACAGACTCCTCCGCCAGCGCCAGCGCCTCCTGATCCGCCCGGGCGCCCAGCGTCCCGGCGAGCAGGAACAGGACCAGGGGGACACAGATCAGCAGCAGGAAAACGGGCAGGGCCCAAGTAAAAAACCGTCTCATAGCCTCAGCCTCCAATGGCGGAGAGGACCCCCAGCAGCGGGAGCATCACGGAGAGGAGGACAAGGCCCACCGCCGCGCACAGGACGATGACCAGAAGATACTCAAAGCGGGAGAGCAGACGGCTCAGGCGCTCATCGGCTTCGGCCTGGCAGCGCCGGGCCAGCTCGGCCATGGCCTCCTCAGACACGCCGGTGCGGAACCCGGCGGAGAGCAGCCCGGCCTGGAGACCGGTGAGTACGCCTGCGTCCTCCACCGCACAGGGAAAAGAGGCTCCCTCCGAGACGCGGCGGCGGCAGTCCAGGAACCGTTCGGCCAGAGGGGAGCCCTCCAGCAGCTCGGAGGTCCGCTCCATGGCCTCGTCCAGGGGCAGTCCGCTCTGGAGCATCAGGGCCATGGCGGAGGAAAAGCGTCCGCGGGCCACGGCCTCGGCCGTGGCGCCCCGGGAAAAGAGGCGGACGCCCCGCTCCCCGCGGAAAAAGAGGAGCAGCGCCACCGCGCCCGCCAGCAGAAGGCCGGAGAGGATATAGGCGATGATCTGACCGGTGGAGCCGGAGCCCAGCAGCGCGGCGGCCACCGGGGAAAGGCCGGCCCCCAATTGGGAAAATACCTGGGAAAAGACGGGCAAGACCCGGCTGACCAGCACCAGGAACACTAGGGCGATCAGGGCGGCCATGACGGCGGGATAGGTCACCGCCCGGCGGATGGCGTCCAGGGTGGCGGATTCCCGCCGGTAATAGTCCGAGAGGGCGGAGAGCACCTGGTCCAAGCGGCCGGAGAGCTGGCCGATCTCCACCATCCGGAGCAGATAGGGGGGAAACGTGCCGGCGGCCTCCATGGCGCTGGAGAGGGGGACCCCTTCCGAGAGCGGCCCCTGCAGCTGGGTGAGCGCCGCCTTCACTCTGGGGGGCTGGCCGTCCTCCAGCAGGAGGCCGGCGCACTCCGTCCAGGGGACGCCCGCCCGGCTGAGCAGGGAGAGCTGCCAGCACAGGACGGAGAGCTCGTCGGCGGTGAGGGATCTGGTTGTCCTGGAACTCTGTTCGTTCATAGCGCACCTCACAGTTGCCATATGGGACAGGAAAACGGGCGGCCTGCTGCCGCCCGGTCTCCCGGCTGCTTAATAGGCGTACTTCTGGCTGTAGTTGCTTTCGTCGGTGACATATTTCATGATGGAGTTGCTGCGCTTTCCGGTGGAGGTAAAGGTGGGGTCCATCAGGGTCCAGTTCTCCCCGTCGAAATAGATCACCCTGTCCACCCAGCCCACGCCCTCAATGTACACGTTGATCCAGGCGTGATAGATCTCCCCGGCATAGCCCACCACCAGCTTGCAGGGGATGTTCTGGCTGCGGAGCATGGCCGACATCACAGCGGCGTAGTCAAAGCAGATGCCCTTCTTGGCCTCTAGCACCTTGTCCACGTCGGGGAGGTAGCCGCTCTGCACGGTGGCGGCCTTGTCATAGTCATAAGTGAAGTGGTCCACCACGTAGTCAAAAACGGCCGTCACCTTGTCCAGATCGCCGCTCTTGTCCTTGCACAGTTCCGCGGCCATAGACACGGTCTGGGAGCCGGAGGTGTAATTTACAAACTGGTTGGGATAGAGGAAGGGGAGAAAATCGTTGCGCAGGGTCATGGTCACGGAGGTGGAGTAGGCCTGGGCGTATTTGGTGCCCGAGGTGTTCTCAAAGACCTTCACCGCATAGGTGCCGTCCCCCTCGGTAAGCGGAAAGGTCTCGGTCGTCCCGGCATTGTTGAGGTCATAGGTGTAGGTGGTGCCGCCGGACTTGGTGATCTGCACCTTGATGCGCACGCTCTTGCCGCCGGTGTATTTTACGATGAGGTAGCCCTCCGAGAGATTGGAGGCGTCTATGCTGGCCTTGGCGTTGGAATAGACGGTGACGCCGGTCTTGACGGCCTCTTTTTCGGGGAGGCTGGAGGCCTTTTCCGCCTTGGCCCGGTCCCCGGAAGCCCCCACCATCAGGGTGGAGAGGGCCACCATCAGCAGCGTCAGGGCCAGGGTACCGGCCCGGTGTACAAATCTGTGTCTCATGAAAGGGGTTCCTCCTCTGAAACATGGGCAATGAAATCAAAGTCTCTGGTGTAGTCAAAAATTTCATCCAGCACGCCCCGTACCACGATGCGGTGGTCGGAAATGCCGATGGGTGTGCAGGAGGTGATGGTGATGCAGGAATAGCCGGTGGTGGCGATGGGCCCCCAGTCGTCGGGCTCCACCACCCAGGTGTCGTCATAGAGATAGCGGTAAACGTGCTGGCTGTCGTAGAGGTAGAGATAATCTCCTTCCCCCAGCTGATCCACATAGTAAAAAGGGGCGTGGTCCGTGATGTTCCCGTTTTTGTCTAGGCCGTTCCGGTGGCCCGCCAGGGAGACGTTCCGGTTGCCCTCTCCAGGCAGCTGGGCATACTCATAGAGCCCCACACCCCGGTTCAGGGTGGCAGCGTCGGTGCCGTCGTGGACGGCCCGGGTAATTTGGATCGCCGGAAGATACAGGGTCAGGCTGTCCTCCACATAGGCCTTGCGCTCCGCCGTGATGACCCACTTCCCTACCGGCAGACCGTCCACCTCCTCCGGGATGGCGGATGCGGTAGGTTCCGGTTCCGGCGTGCCCTCCGGTACGGGCTCCGGCAGGGGGACGGCGGTGGGCGAGGGCGTAGGCGCGGGCTGGACCGGCTGGCCGCCGCGGGGCAGAAGCAGCGCCAGGGCGGCGATCAGGCACACCACGGCGCATAGGACCAGGACGGCCACCCAAAACTGTTTGGAACGGAATTTCATAGTCTCAGCCCAGCTCCAATTCCCGGACGCGGACGGTCAGCTTCAGAAAGTTACGCCGATGCTGCTGGTAAAATGCGTTGACCACCCGATCCATGACCATGTTGCTGTCCTCAAAGTTGGCGGCGGGCAGCATGACGACAAACTGAGCCCCGCTGAATTTGGAAACCACGTCGCCCCTGCGCAGGCTGCGGACCAGCACGTCCTGAAGCTGCTCCATGGTGGAGGAGAGGACCTTGAGGGGCGGTACGCTCCCGTCCGGCAGGGAGACGGTGATCAGGCACAGATGGACGCAGGCGCCGCTGCGGACGGCCCTGCGGACCTCCAGCCGGTAGGCCTCCCGGAAAAAACCGTATTCACAGACAAAGGCGCCGGGCCGGGCGGCGGTCTCCTTCAGATCGGCCATAATGGCCCCCAGATCGGTCTCAAGGGTCTTTTCCGTGGCCATGATCTCGGTGTAGAGCGCGCGCAGCTCCTCCGAGGGACGCACCCCCAGATTGCGGTAGAGAAGGTCGGTGGCCTTCTCATAGTGATCCAGGGCGGCGGCGTCCTTGCCCTGCCGGAGGAGAGAACGGACGATCAGGGTGTGAAGGCCCTCGTCCAGATTGTCCAGACTGCTGGCCCGCTGGCAGACGAGCTGCATCTCGTCGAAGAGCTCGGCGCGGTCCAGTAGGGCGGCCAGGGCCTTCACGGCCTCTAGGTACAGCGTATGATAATGGACCGAGAGAGGGATCAGCCACATCTGATGGTTTAGCTTGGGCAGCAGATCGCCCTGATAAAGGGCCACCGCCTGCCGGTAGAGTTCTATGCGTGCGGCGTCGGGCAGATCTTCGTTGGAGGCCTGAAAGCAGAGGGCCTCGAACCGGTCGGCGTCCAGCTCGCAGGTCACCGCAGGGTTCCAGGAGTAAGCCCCCCGCTGGGCCAGGATGGGTTGGACCTCGGGGCCAAAGAGGGGCTCCAGCATGGCGCGAATCCGGTACAGAAGGGTCTTGAGCGCATTGACCGGATTGGAGCTGTTGTCCTCCGGCCAGAAGAGCTCGATAAATTCCGACTGGGGCACAGGACGGTTCCGATGCAGGACAAGGTAGGCCAGGACGCTCCACAGCTTCAGGGAGCGATTAATATCATCCGTCAGGGTCGCGCCATTCATCTCCAGAGAGAAGCCGCCCAGCAGAGAAATCGACACGGTACCAGCGTAGACCGAGGGCTCGGCGGACTTTTTCATGCGCAGGGCCTCCTTTTCCAACTGCCCTTCCGGCAGATATTGATACAGATTTCATTATAACGCAATCACCGGCCGGATGGAAGCATCTTTTTTTCGGAAATGAGGGGAAACAGGGGAAAACACGAATTTTGGTCATTTTTACAACGGAAAATGGGGGGCACACCTGCTGTATAACGGGTGAGAGCCTTGCTATTCCGACCTTGGTGATGTAAAATAAGGAAAATCATCACAACAACGACGGAGGCACCGACATGGAGCGGACCTATTCTCTCATACATCCGGATCTTCTTACCATTACAGAGGGAGAGCGGACCTGGAGGGGCGCCGACCAGGAGTGGTTTGGCGACGAGTGGCAGCGAAAGGCCGGCTGCGCGCCTACGGCGGCGGCTATGCTGGTGAGCTATCTGGCGCAGACCCGCCCCCCTTGCCGGCCGCTCTATCCCTCCGGGAGCTGGGAGCGGATGGATGTGACGGCCCTGATGGACGAGCTGTGGGCGCATGTTACGCCGGGGAAAAAGGGGGTCAACACCCTGCACCTCTTCACCAAGGGCTTTGCCGGCTTTGCCGCGCAGAAGGGCGTGCAGATCTCCCTGCGGACTTTGGATATCCCGCGGTTCAAGCTGGCCCGGCCCACCGTGGACCAGTGCGCCGCGTTCCTGCGCTCCGCGCTGGAGGCGGACTCTCCGGTGGCCTGGCTCAACCTGCACAGCGGAGAGGCCAAAGGGCTGGACGACTGGCATTGGGTGACGGTGATCGGCCTGGAGGAACACAGTGACGGCCCCCTTCTGTGCACGGTTTTGGACGGCGGGCGGGAGATCACGGCGGACTTTCGGCTCTGGTTCCGGACCACCAAGCTGGGCGGCGGGCTCGTGGCGCCGGCGGGAGGCTGAGCCGGGATGCGGACATGGTTGACGGCCCACTGGGCGGTAGCGGGGCTCTGGGTGCTCTTCCTGAGCGCTGTGGATTTTGCCCTCATGGGGGTGGACAAGTGGAAGGCAAAACGGGATGCTTGGAGGATCCCGGAGCTTACCCTCTGGGCCTTTGCCCTGCTGGGCGGTGCGCCGGGCGGGTATTTGGGCATGCGGTGCTTCCGCCACAAGACGCGGCATTGGTATTTCAAATTCGGATTTCCTGCCCTGGCGGTCCTGGACCTGACCGCGCTGGTTTGGCTGGCGCTGGGATGAGTCCGCCGTTTTTCCGTATGCGGGTCTGCGTTCGGGGCCGGAGCCGGTCCCTTGGATGTCACCGGATGGATAAAGATTTCTCCTTGACAATCTCCGGATGAAATGCTATGATAAAGAAGCTGTTTTGATGTATGAAATGATTGGCGCCCTCCCCTGATCGTTTATACGGATTGGGGAAGGGCGCCTTTTTGTCTCACAAAACAAGTTCTTTTTAGGAGGTATCCGATATGTATCAGGGTACTGTGAAGTGGTTCAACGCGGAGAAGGGCTTCGGCTTCATCTCCAATGACGATGGCGGCGAGGACGTGTTCGTCCACTTTTCCGCCATTCAGACGGATGGCTACCGTCAGCTCGCCGAGGGCCAGAAGGTCACCTTTGACACGGAGCCCGATCCCCGTGGGAACCGGGGCCTGCGCGCCGTGAACGTGATCCCCGGCTGAAAAGGCAGC
>NZ_JBCOAQ010000002.1:80957-219513 GCF_040226735.1 Intestinimonas sp. RTP31139st1_F5_RTP31139_211217
TTGGGGACCGGCCCTCTTTCTGTTTGCCCCCGGAAAGGCGGGAACGCCGCCCCTCAGAGCTCTACCACCGAGCCTGTGGAGAGCGCGTGGAGCCGCTCCCCCAGCACGGGGCGCAGCAGCTCGAAGGCGGGGGTGCCGGTACAGTGGCCGGTCCAGATCTCACCGATTCCCAGTTCCAGGAGCCGCCGGCCCAAAGCGACCGCCTCCTCCGGCGGCACCCCCAGGGAGGCGGCGCCGGAGGCGCCCATCAGATGGAAGCCGCCCAGAAAGGCCCGGACAGGGAGGCCCGGGAAGGCGGCCATGGCCTCCTCCGTCACCGTATCCGCTCCGGCGTGGGAACAGCTGCTGAAAAGGATCAGGCCGGAGGTGGTGACGAAGACCAGGCTCTGCTCGTGGGCAAAGTCGTCAGGGGTCAGCACGGACCCGGTTTGGCGGTACATATGCACCCGCTCTCCCCGGCTCTCCAGGCCCGGCGTATTGTGGGGCAGGAGCCAGACGCCGGGAAAAAGCTCGGTGCGCGCCGTGACATAGTGAAGCCGCGCTCCGTGGGAGAGGAGCTCCTGGGGCACGCCCAGATATTTTCTGGCGTCGCCCCGCAGGACATAGCTGGGCTGCGCGGCCTCCTCCCGCAGATAGAGGGGCGCGGAGGGGTTGCGCTGGAAAAAGGCGCAGAAGCCGCCGGAGTGGTCGTAGTGCCCGTGGGAGAGGACGGCGGCGTCCACACGGGACAGATCGACGCCCAACCGGGCGGCGTTGTCCAGCAGCGCGGCGGAAGAGCCGGCATCCAGCAGGATGCTGCGTCCCCCGTGCTCAATCATGAGGGAGAGGCCGTGCTCACAGAGGAGCCCCTCCGGGGCGGTGTTCTCCATCAGAACCGTTACCCGCACGGCGCTCACTCCCCCTTCCTTCTGAGCTTTTGTTTCTCCCCTTGCCCATTGACGAGATAGGTGTTGTCCAGATGGGCCTGGAGGCTCTGCCGGACCGAAGCGCGGTATTCGCCCCGCAGCGCCTCCCGCTCTGCGGCCTCCTCGGCGGTGAGCGCCCGCTCCCGGGAGAGGCGGGAGAGTTCGCTGATACGGTCGATCTTGTGCTGTTCCATAGGGCTCCCTCCTTAAATATAACGTTCGATCACGATCATGATCCGCCCCTTTTTGGAGGGACCGGATATCGTGCTGAGCACGCATTTGCCCAGCCCCCGGCAGACGAGTACGTCCCCCTCTCCCACCGGACGGTCCGGCTTGTCGCACTCCCTCCCATTGAGCATCAGCTTTTTTGACGAGATGAGATCGGCCATTTTGGAGCGGCTTATGGAAAAGCCGGAGGCGGCCACCGCGTCCAGCCGCAGGGTGGCCACGGTGTCCCGGATCTGTTTGACCTGCCTGACCGGCGGCGTGAGGTCCGCCGGGGCCATGGGAGAGACCCTGACCCGCTGCCGCCCCACCTGATCCAGCTGGGAGAGGAGCACGTGCTCCAGCTCCCGGAGCAGAACGGCCTGACAGCCCTCCTCCCCCACCAGCAGATCCCCCACCTTTTCCCGGGTGATACCCAGGCCCAGAATGGAGCCCAGATAGTCCCGGTGGGTGAGGCCGCAGCCCGGCGGGCAGGCGATGCGCACCGCGGAGAGGGGACAGTCCGCATCCAGCCGCCAGTCCTCGGGAGACATCCAATCCGGGAGAAAGACGCACAGCTTTCGCTCCGCGTCCCCGAAGCCGCCCCAGAAGAAGTGTGCCGGGTGGCCGGAAGCGGCGATGAGCCGCTCCGCTGCGGCCTGCTCTGTCAGGGAGAGAAACTGCGTGTGAGCGGGGATGTTTCGGGTGCGGCACAGCTCCAGCTTGTCCAGCGCCCTGGCAAGGAGAAGGCGCTCCTCGGGGTCTGCGGAGAGCTTTCCCAGCAGTTCGGTCTTGTTCATGGCGTCATTCCTTTATAATATCGGCAAAGCCGGCGCCCACCAGGCCGACCAGATCCCCCGGGGCAAGCTCCACCTGACATCCGATTTTGCCCGCGCTGACCAGGATGGCGGCCTGGTCGGCGGCACTCTGGTCCAGCACGGTTTTGAACCGCTTTTTCATCCCGATGGGGGAACAGCCGCCCCGCACATAGCCGGTGAGGGGGGTGAGCTCCTTGACATGGATCATCTCAATGGACTTTTCTCCCACTGCCCTGGCCGCCTTTTTCAGGTCCAGCTCGGCCAGCACCGGCACCACAAAGACATAGTTTGCCTTTGTGGCACCCCGGGTCACCAGAGTTTTGAACACGGAGGCGGGATCGCGCCCCAGCACGGCGGCCACTGTGGCCCCGTCCACCGCCATACCCTCCTGGTGAGGGTACTGGTGGGGCGTATAAGGGACTTTTTTCTGCTCCAAAAGGCGCATGACGTTGGTTTTTTCTTCCGACATGGAAATTCCTCTTTTCTATGGCTTGACGGAGATCAGTCGCCTTTGCCGAAGAGCTTTTGGAAAAAGCCCCCGCGTTTTTCTCCGCCCTTTCCCGGGGCCTTGCCGGACAGCGCCCGTAGACAGGCGGCGGCCTCTTTCACACCTGCGTCGGCGGCCTTCCGTAGCCAGAATCGCGCTTGCTCCGGGTCGGCGCGGAGGCCCTTCCCGTCCCGATACCACTTGCCAAGGATGAACATGGCGTCCTCATCCCCCAGCCGGGCGGCCTTCTGGTAGAGCTCAGCCGCCCGGGCTATGTCCGTGGCGGTCCCACGTCCGGACGCATAACAGTCGGCCAGATGATAGACGCCGGCGGGAAAATCCTGCTCTGCGGAGCGGGAAAACCACTGAAAAGCCAGAGCATCGTCCCGTTCCACACCGGAGCCGGTATAGTAGAGGCTGCCCAGATTGCTCTGGGCGGCGGCGTCCCCCTGCTCCGCAGAGCGGCGGTAGAGCTCCGCCGCTTTTGAAAGGTCCTGCGCAAGACCGTGGAAGCCGTTTTCATAGCACAGGCCCAAATTGCACTGGGCGGGGGCATAGCCCTGCTCCGCCGCCCGGCGGAGCAGCTCCAGGCCTCTTTTCTCGTCCTTCTGCATGCCGCTTCCATCAAAACAGCACCGGCTGAGCAGACTCATGGCGCGAGACTGCCCCTTTTCCGCGGCCTTTTGCAGCCATATGACCGCCTGGGCGGGGTCCCTGTCTACGCCGATGCCCCGCAGGTAGCAGAAGCCCAGGTTGCACTGGGCATAGGTGTAGCCCATCTCCGCGGCCTTGCGGTAGAGCGCGGCGGCTTTGGGCTTATCCTCGGGGAGGCCCTGTCCCAGCTCACAGCACAGGCCCAGACTGGCAATGGAGGGAGCGTAGTCCTGCTCTGCGGCCCGGCGATAGAGCTCCACAGCCTTGGCGTCATCGGTCTCCACGCCGTCGCCGTTTTGATAGCAGTCTCCCAGCAGATCCAGTGCCCGGGGGAATCCCCTCCGGGCGGCCCGGTCCAGCCACTCCACGGCCCGGCCGCAGTCCACCTCTGTCCCACTGCCGGTGAGGTAGCAATAACCCAGATTACACTGCGCGGCCAGATCTCCTCGCTGGGCGGCCTGTGTATAGAGGGCTACGGCCCTGGCCTTGTCCTCCGGTACGCCTTCGCCCCGCTCATAGCACAGCCCCAGACTGCACAGGGCGGGGGGATACTCCAGGTCCGCCGCCTTCTGATACCACTGCACGGCCTTTTCGGCGTCCGCCTCCACGCCGTCACCGTCCCGGTAGCAGCTTCCCAGCAGGCTCATGGCCCGGGCGGAACCCTGCTCCGCAGCCCGCTCCAGCCAGGGAATGGCCTGCTCGGGGGCCGGGTCCATGCCGATGCCCGTGAGACAGCAGTACCCCAGGTTGCACTGGGCAGAGAGGTTCCCCCGTTGGGCAGCTTGGGTATAGAGGGCCACGGCCCTGGCCTTGTCCTCCGGCACGCCCTCGCCCAGCTCATAGCAGAGACCCAGCCCGCACAGCGCGGGGGGATACCCCTGATCGGCGGCCAGTTGATAAAGCCGTGCCGCCTCGGCGTCATCCCGGGGGACGCCGTCGCCATCCCGGTAGCAGTCGGCCAGGATGCTCTGGGCCCGGGGAAAGTCCAGCGCGGCGGCCCGCCGGAGCCACGCCGCCGCTTGGGCGGCGTCCTTCTCCACCCCATCCCCATTTAAATAGCACACAGCCAGATTGCATTGGCCCGGCGCATAGTCCCGCTCTCCTGAGCGGCGGTAAAGGTCGGTGGCACGCTTGAGGTCAACCTCTACCCCGGTGCCCATCTCGTAGCAGAGCCCCAGATCACACAGGGCGGGGGGATAGTCCTGTGCGGCCGCCTTCCGGAACCACTCCACCGCTTTTTGCGCATCCGCCGGCGTGCCCTCCCCGTCCCGGCAACAGCAGCCCAGCAGCCGCTGGGCCCGGGGAAAGTCCTGCTCCGCGGCCTGTGTGAGCCACCGGACAGCCTGGACGTCGTCTTCCTCCACCCCGATGCCGGTGAGGTAGCAATAGCCCAGATTGCACTGCCCGGGGGCATAGCCCAGCTCTGCTGCCCTGGTGTACCAGCGCACGGCCTGGGCCTTGTCCTCCTCCAGACCGGCCCCCATCTCATAACAGAGACCCAGCTCGCACACGGCGGGGGGATAGTCGTCCTCCGCCGCCTGGCGAAAAAGCGCCGCCGCTCCGGCCTGATCGGCCTCCACACCGTCGCCGTCCCGGAGACAGCAGCCCAGGATATACCGCGCCCGGGCGAAGTCCTGCCCGACGGGCCCTTTTGCAGCCACGCCACCGCCCGGGCTTCGTCCTTTTCCACGCCGATGCCATTGAGAAAACACACGGCCAGATTGCATTGGGCCGGGGCGTAGTCCTGCGCGGCGGCCTTTTGATAGAGCTCCGCCGCCCGGACCAGGTCTTGCTCCACGCCGTCGCCATTTTCACAGCAGAGGCCCAGATTGCACTGGGCGGGGGGATACCCCTGCCCGGCGGACGCCTCATAGAGCGCCATGGCCCGGGGCTGGTCCTGGGCCAGGCCGGAGCCGGTCTTGCAGCAGTCGGCCAGGATGCATTGGGCCCGGGCGAAGTCCTGGGCTGCAGCCCGCTCCAGCCACTCCACGCCCTGGGGGGCGTCCGCCTCCATGCCGATGCCATTGAGGCAGCACACGGCCAAGTTGCACTGGGCGGGGGCGTAGCCCTGCTCGGCGGCCTTTCGATAGAGCTCCACCGCCCGGGCCGGGTCCTGGTCCACGCCGGTGCCGTTCTCCCAGCACACACCCAGGATGCTCTGGGCCCGGGGGAAATTCTGCTCCGCCGCCTTTGTCAGCCAGTGGACGGCCTCCTCCGGGTCGCGGTCCACGCCGATGCCATTGAGACAGCATACGCCCAGATTACACTGGGCGGGCGCGTGGCCCTGCTCGGCGGCCAGAAGATAGTATTCCGCCGCCTTGACCGGGTCCTGATCCACACCGGAGCCGTTTTCCAAGCACAATCCCAGGCTGCATTGTGCCCCCGCATAGCCCTGGTCGGCGGCCTGGGTATAGAGCTCCACAGCCCTGCCCTGGTCCTCCTCCACGCCTGTGCCCATCTGATAGCAGCGGCCCAGGGCCTCTATGGCCCGGAGGTCGCCGGACTCCGCCGCCAGGGAGAACCAGTGGGCGGCCTGAACCATGTCGCTGTCCACCCCGTCCCCCTCAGCGTACCGCACGCCCAGGTCGTACTGTACGGAGGTATCTCCCAGCTCTGCCTGCTCCAGCATGGCCTGAAAGTCCTGCTGGGCCTTCTGCACATTCTGCATGGCTTTGAGAATGAGCTGCGTATTGACAAAGACGACGTCCTGGGGATTGGAAAACTCCTTCTGCTCCCCGCGGTCGTCGGATTTGGGATCCATCTGCTCCACCTGCTTTCTATGTATAGGAGTAAGAGGAACGCGGACCACGCCGCGCCTACAAAATCCATTTTACAACGAGAGCACGTGCAACACAAGATAAAAAGGGATGCCCGGCGGATCGTGCCCGGGAATCCCGGCGGGAGGAAAGCCGGGGTGAGGTAGAAGAAAAAATAACCCCGTTTGGCGACAAACCCTCGCCACCAGGCGAGGATTCGTGCCGCAAGAGGGTGCTCGGAACCGGGAGAGGCGGTTAAGGCCCAGATTTCCGGAAATAGAAAAGGCCGCCCGCAGAGCAGCCGCCAAGCCGGAGCAAGGGCGTGGGTTAATAACATCTTTTTGCTCAGAGAATAAAAAGATGTCGGAGCAAAGCGGGCTTTGCTCCGACATGGCACGCCCGAGAGGAGTCGAACCTCCGGCCTACCGCTTAGGAGAACAAATAACTCTTTGTCCTACGATTCCCTTACACTACATTCCGCTTCGTTTTGTGTCAATTTAGCCCAATGAATTTTTGGTTTCTCACGCCGTTTTGTGTCATTCTGCACAGTTTCAAGGCGCTGGAATACCTTTCGCGCAATTAGCAAAAAATTAGCAGACGGCATTTTTGAGCTTTTGTAAAAACGCAAATTAGCAGATTATTAGCAGAGCGGCCCGCCCGGGGTGTGTTATTTTTATACGCATCCCGGGCTATTTTATCATTTTTATGCAATAGAATCAATCTTAAAATAGGAGGTTTCCATGCCGGCTTATCAATTACAGATCAAACAGGTCGTGGATTACCCACGATGCCGGATTTATCGGCAATTCGTCCATCGGCTGATGGCAGACCGGAGCATTCGCACAAGCGGAGGCTCTGGTCTTTTTTATTTTACCGTACTTTGCAGCTACGCAAACTTCCGCACTTCATACCGCCGCATTGATGGTATTAGCTATACCATCTATCCGGGCGAATGGGTCTGCACACTCAAGGAAGTGTCCCAATGGTTTCGCACACGGTTTCAATGCCAGGCGTTGACAGTGCTGGAACAACTGCAGAAACAGCACTTTATCACTTTTCATACACTGGATCGCGGCAATGTGATCCGCTATAAAATTTGCGACTGGGCGCGGCATAACACGGTGCTTGAATATAATGCTCCCTGCCAAAAGGATACCGGCTTTTTCTTTCTGCCCGTTTCCGTTGTCACAGATCTCATCAGCACAAGCCGATGCTCCGAAATGGATATTATTCTGGACCTCTGGGTTTCAGCCGTCTACAACGATAATCAGGTACAGGGGTCAGACCTGGGGCCAGTAGTCTATTTCCGCAACGGCACCGGCAATCCTCTTGTTGCCTACACTGAACTGGCTGTCCGCTGGGGGGTGTCCCGGGCGACAGTCGGCCGCGTCCTCAAAAAGCTGGCCGCACTGGACTATATCTCCCTTATGTCCTTCCCGGGCCGACACGGCAGCGTGGTCTATTTGAAAAATTACCTGTCCACCATGTTTGAAATATCGGATGTTATGGTGGACAAAGAGGAGGTCGCTATGACGCTCAACATCCATTTGGAACTCCCCGATGAATCAGGCTCCAGCCAAAACACACCAAGTATAGAGCATGAGGTTATCGTTTCAAACGAACTCAATAGCGTTTCAAAATCGCACATTGAAATTATCATCCAAAAGATGGCTCAAATCCTGATGGCACAAGGGATTTCGTGCTTTGGTTGTCCCCTCTCCCGCTATAAGTTATATCCCTTATCGGGCGACTGCCGGGAAGATTTACTACCCCGCGCACGGGAACAGTCAACGCTCTGTTTTGGCTTGTCCATTCTGTGCGGGAACAGGCAGGTCACCACTTTTGAACTTACACTCTCTCCCGTCGCGGAGAATTGAATAAGGAGGTCTTACCATGAAGAAATTTGTTGAAAAAGATGTCGCAGAAAACCCGCTGTACCATGATACCTGGAAACTGTTGAAAAAATACCGCGATGTGGTGTGGAGCCTGGAAATTTCTGTCCAGCATGTGCGTTCCAAGTTTGAGATCGAATACGGCACATCCATCGAGGAATTTCTGGATTCCATCTATCTGGCCGGCGCCGATCTGAATGGGAGCGATATTGAACACCATGCTAAGTGCATTGAGCGCAGCCACAAAATGCTGAAACTTTTGGATTCAGCAGTCGAATTGCTTCGTACCCGCCACAAGAACGGCGAGGCCTATTACTGGCTGCTTTACTACTCCTTCCTCTCCCCGCAGCAACTCAAAAATGTGGAGGAGATCATCGAGAATTTGCGTCCGCATATCCGGGACATCTCATTCCGTACTTACTACCGCAGGCGCAGGGAAGCCATTGACGCACTCAGTTCCGTACTATGGGGGTACACCTCCAAAGACAGTTTGGATATGCTGGAACAGTTCTTTCCAGCGCCAAAACCAGATGAAAAGGCCAAGGGCAAATAATTGGCAGAATACGGGAATGAAATTGGCGCATTCCTGCCCTTGAGCCGTAAATCCTGGTGTGCTAAACTGAATATGCTCAAACTTGCACCCAAAACTGAATGCAGGCAGTGAACGGCACCTTTTTCAAGGTGCTTTTTTGCTGCCCTAATGACCGGCCGATTGGGGAGGGAGCCCGCATCTATTACAAGAGCTGCGGGCTCCTCTTTTGTTTGAGTCCCGCATATTACATTTGGATTGGAGGTCCGAAAATTGAAAAAACGCAAGATTCCTCACCAAAAGCGAAACGGCGATACCAGCCCTCCGCGCCGTTTTTCCATTGGCAGAATCGCTTATATGGCGTTTCTGTGTCCCACCGTCTCATTGATGTTCAGCCAGCCGGCCTTTGCCGCAACCGATGTTTGGACAAAGGCCACAGAAATCATGCAGGATGTCTACACGCAGATCCTCGCTATCTCCACGATTGCGGCCATTGTGACCGCTTCGGTAGCATTGCTGCTCATGAATTTCTCCCGTTCTGGTAAAACGGTGGATGAAAGCAGAGCTTGGCTCAAACGAATTGTTATCACCTGGGCCATCTTAAACAGTCTGGGCTTTATCATGTCCTATATCGTCCCCTTCTTTGAGGGTGGTCAGTGGGCAGGTTGATCGGCATCACATTGATACCCGACGAAAGGAGGCATGACCTATGGGTATTCTGGACGGCATTGTTGAATGGATTGCAGAGCAGGTCATGGCGGGCCTTGACTTGATAACCACCTCGGTTTTGGGGGCACTGGGCTGCGATATGGCGGTATTTCTGCGCTACTTTCCCGCGGCCGAAACGATGTACAGCGTTTTTGTGGCACTGGGCATCGGTATCATTCTCCTTAACTGGGTGTGGCAGCTGTTCAAGAACTTTGGCCTGGGAGCCGGTATTGAAGCGGAAGACCCGCTCAAATTGAGCATCCGGTCCGTCATTTTTATTCTTTTAGCGTTCTTCTCCAATGAGATTGTCAGCATGATCCTGACCATCGGCGGCACACCGTATAACTGGATTATGGATTCGGAGCTGCCGGCACTCAGTTTTGCGGATTTCAATTCTGTCATGCTGGTCATCATCGGGGTGTGCGCCAATGGGGCTGTGGCCCTTATCACTCTGATTTTAGTCATCATTCTGGCGTGGAACTACCTGAAGTTGCTGCTGGAAGCGGCAGAGCGATATGTATTGCTCGGCGTGCTGGTCTATACGGCTCCAGTAGCCTTTTCCATGGGGGCAAGCCAGACAACATCAAACATCTGGAAATCCTGGTGCCGGATGCTGGGCGGTCAGATTTTTCTTCTGCTGATGAACGCCTGGTGCCTGCGCCTGTTCACGAGCATGGTTGGTTCGTTTATCTCCAACCCGCTCTCTTTGTAAGGAGGGCCATTTTGAAAAGACTCAAGAAAATTTTGTTCCTTGCGCTGATGGTCGCAGCTCTCTCCTGTCTGTTCTGCCAGCCTGCTTTCGCTATTTCGGAGGAAGAAGTCCAGGCACAAGTGGACGCCGTAGGCAAAGAAGCCGTTTCGGGGAATGTGCTGATCTGGTTTATGTGCGCAATCGGATTTCTTAAAGTATCACAGAAGATCGATTCTTTTATGGCAAGTCTGGGCGTCAATGTCGGCCATACCGGAGGCAGTATGCTGGCGGAGGCTATGATTGCGGCCAGGGGATTCAGCGGATTTAAGAGCTTTGCCAGCAATCACTTTGCGGGAGGCCGCAGCAGTCATTCCTCCCATGTCCGTGCAAACGGTGGCGGAAAAGGCGGTGCTGGATTCGGCGCTGGTTTTGCCAGCGGTGGCTTGGCCGGCGTGATTAAAAGGAATGTTACCAATAATGCGGTCAAAACGGCCACAACGCCCCCGGATGCCAAGCCCTCCGGATTAAGTGGGCTGGTCGGCGGCGCTGCAGGCGGCATCGGTGGACATATCTACGCCTCCTCCGTAAGCAAAGGAGGCAATTTTGCCAACAATGTCATAGGATCGGTTGCTACCGGGAGTATCACCCAGATGGGAACTATGACCGGGGATAAAGCTGTAGAAGCTCTGCATTCCTACATGGGTCATGCGGCATTGGAGCCCGGGGCCGAGAATATTCCCACTTATCAGAATGTGGAGATTGGCGGCGGCCGCATTACCGGCACAGAAGTCACTCCGGAGCATCCAGAAGGCATCGCTTTTGGTATGTATCATGCAGACCAGTATGTGGCGCCGGAAGGCCAATACACAACCGTTCACGCTGTAGATGGTACTGCCTGGTATAAGCAGTATGCCGCGGATGCGGTTGAAAAATCCCCCTATATGGCACCGGACGGCTCGATTGCCTATCACGAATCCATCGTGAAGAAACTGCCGCCTACTCCCAAAAGAAAGGACAAACTCTAATGGCTGAAGAACAAAAAAACAGCTCCGCCGAAACAGTAGATGCTGCGGCCTCTGCCGCACATACGGTCAAAGGCGCTATCAAAGCTGGCAAGGCCATCTCTGGAGCAGCGAAAGGCGCTGCCGCCGCCGGCCCCTATGGGGCTGTGGCTGGGGCCGTCTGGGCCGGCCGAAAGCACATCGGCAAAATCATTGCCGTCATTGCCATTCTGCTTTTGCTGCCTGTCCTTTTCCTCCTGATGCTGCCCGGCCTGATTTTTGGAGGGCTGGTCAATGCCTTTTCACCAGCTGATCCTGACACGCCTATCCTCAACAGCGAAACCGCCATCGTAGAAAACGCCAACGACATTACCTTTGCCATCAACGCCATTCTGGGTGAGGCGCTGGATGATGTGATGGCCCGTATCGAAGTGGACTTTGCCTCTTCTGGCGCCGACAAAATGGAGGTCAAAAACCCCTATTCTTCCGGCCTGGTCTACAACGCCAACCTCATCGTTTCACAGTATTGCGCTGCCCGGGATGAAGACTTTGAGAGCATTTCGCTGGATGACCTGTCCACTGTCCTGCGGGAGAACAAAGAGCATCTATACTCTTATACCAGTGTGCGGGAGAGCCGTGAGGTCACATCCGAAGATCCGGAGACCGGTGAGGAAACCATCTCCACCGAGATCTGGATGATCTATACCATTCGCTACAACGGCGAGTCTTATCTTGCCGACCATGTTTTCGCGCTTACGGATGAGCAGAAAGAACTGGCGTCCGATTATGCCTCTAACCTAAGTCTCTTTTTAGGCGACGGCCTGCTGCAAAATGTGGACGAGTGGACAGGGAACAGTATCCCCTCCCTTGGAGATGTAACCTTTACCGACGGCGGGACCCCGGTTGTTTATTACAATCAGCTGGATGAACGCTATGCCAGTCAACCCTATGGCACCGATAACATCGGCGGCTATGGGTGCGGGCCCACCGCCATGGCAATCGTGGTTTCCTCCCTCACGGACGATATGGTAGACCCGGTGGAAATGGCAAAGTGGTCATATGACAATGGCTATTGGTGCAAAAGCAGCGGCTCTTATCACGCATTGATCCCTGCTGCTGCGGAGGAATGGGGCCTTCCGGTATCCGGCTGCACGACTTCCGAGCCCCAGCGGATTCTGGACGCTCTCGCAGATGGCAAGCTGGTCGTGGCAATTATGTCCGAAGGCCATTTTACCTCATCCGGCCACTTCATTGTTCTCCGTGGCGTAAAAGACGGCCAGATCATGGTGGCTGACCCGGCCAGTTACAAGCGAAGCGGGCAGTTGTGGGATCTGTCCATCATCTTAAATGAAGCAAGCCGCCGTGCGGCAGCAGGCGGTCCTTTCTGGATTATTGGCTGACCGCACCGCACCCCGGCATCAGAAACGAGGTAATACATGAGCAACAAGAATGACCATGATATTTATATCATACCGCCGAACTTCATAGAAACAGGCACTTTTTTTGGCGGTATGTTCCGTGCGCGGAATGTGATTGAAGCCGGCATCCTGGCACTTGCCATTGGGACGCCGGTTTTTTTGTGCCTTCCATTTGGGCTGACCGCCCGCATTATTGCTTTATGCCTGACTGCGCTCCCGGTGGCATTGGTTGCCCTCATTGGCATTTCAGGGGAAAGTCTCTCGCAGTTTCTGATCACTTTTCTGAAATACCTGCGGAATCGCCGCGTTGTCGGCGGTGACGGTGAACAGCCCTGTGAAAAAACGGCTCCCTCCAAATCAGCCGGCAAGCATCTCAAACAGAAGCCTCCAAAGGAGAGAAAGCCCAAGGCGCCGAAGCGCCGGCGGTCTGGTGAAGCAGATTTCCCCGCTGAGTTTGATGAAGTCCGCGGATATGAAATCCGTGAAAAGCTCCGGCCCAAGAAAAATGCTAAAAAGGATCGTCCTGCCAAGGGCAATAAGGCAAAAAAGAACGCAAAAAAGCGCCATGAAAAGGAACGCCTGCCCAAACGCCCCGCCCGTGTCAAGGAGCAGAAGCCCGCCTGCCTCAATCCAGTGGCGGATTATCTGCCCATTGAGAAAGTGGAGAACGGCATTATCTATACCAAAGACCATCGCTTTGTCAAGGTGGTCGAAGTTGTCCCCATCAACTTTATGCTGCGCAGCGCCCGGGAACAGAGGAATATCATCTACTCCTTCGTTTCGTACCTGAAGATCTCGCCCATCAAGCTCCAAATCAAGGTTCTGACCCGCCGTGCGGACATCAACCGCCACCTGGACACGGTGCGCCAGGAGATGGCCCATGAGGAAAACGAGCAGTGCCGCTTGATGCAGGAGGATTACCTGAACTTTGTGCAGCAGGTCGGCTCCCGGGAAGCTGTGACCCGGCGGTTTTTCCTGATTTTCGAGTATGAGCCCTGGGCCAATACCCGGCGCTCCGAACAGGAAGATGAGGCAATCCAATCTCTCCAAAGTGCTGTCCACACGGCATCCAATTACCTGCGTCAATGCGGCAACGAGGTCGTTGTCCACGAAAACGAGGACGAATTTACCGTAGATGTTTTCTATAATTTGTTGTGCCGAAATGAAAGTGCGGTCAAGCCCCTGTCGGTACGGGCACAGGAAATTGTGGCACAGTATCTCGACAAGGGGCGGGAGGGCGAGATTGACCGCATCCCGGCGGCTGAATTTGCTGCTCCCAAAAGCATCGACTTCACCCATGGACGGTATCTCTGCATAGACGGGCTGTACTATACTTATCTGCTCGTCCCATCAGATGGTTACAAAACACAGGTGCCCGCGGGCTGGCTGAGTTTGATCGTCAATGCCGGTGATGGCATTGACCTCGATATGTTTCTTTCACGCCAACCCAAAGAGCGCATTATTCAGCGGGTCGGCCAGCAGCTCCGCATCAACCGGTCAAAAATCAAGGATGCCAGCGACACGAACACGGACTTCGATGATAT
The DNA here is from genome assembly GCF_040226735.1 of Intestinimonas sp. RTP31139st1_F5_RTP31139_211217. NCBI lineage: Bacteria > Bacillati > Bacillota > Clostridia > Eubacteriales > Intestinimonas > Intestinimonas sp. RTP31139st1_F5_RTP31139_211217. The sequence goes on from NZ_JBCOAQ010000002.1 coordinate 94,565, forward strand.
AGACGGCGCTATTCGGAGCGGCTATTTTCTGAAGGAGGGCCTTGCGAATAACGAAGATTTCTATTATCTCAACTTGTTGATTACTGTGACTGCCCCTTCTGTGGAGGACCTGGAGTGGAAGGCCAGCGAAATAAAAAAGCTCCTGCTTTCGCAGGATATGGATGTCTGCAACTGCCATTTTCGGGAGGAGCAGGCATTTTGTTCTGCCCTCCCGCTGGTTTCCATGGAAAAGGGACTGTTCGAGCGTGGTAAGCGCAACCTGTTGACTGGAGGCGCGGCCAGCTGCTATCCGTTCACTTCGTTTGAGATGTGCGATGACAATGGAATCCTTCTGGGGGTCAACAAATATAACAGTTCCCTCATCATCGTGGATATTTTCAACTCTGCGATTTACAAGAACGCCAATATGGCGATCCTGGGTACCAGCGGCGCAGGCAAGACCTTTACGATGCAGCTCATGGCGTTAAGAATGAGGCGGAAAAACATTCCCGTTTTCATCATTGCACCGTTGAAGGGGCACGAATTCCACCGTGCCTGTGCCAATGTAGGCGGGGAGTTTATCCAGATTTCCCCGGCCAGCCCGCACTGCATCAATGTGATGGAGATCCGCAAGGTGGATCGGTCGGTCAGTGAGCTTCTGGACGGGCCGGGAATCCAGCTCTCCGAACTGGCCGCCAAAATCCAGCAACTCCACATATTTTTCAGTCTGTTGATCCCTGATATGTCTCACGAGGAACGACAGCTGTTGGATGAGGCTCTGATCCGCACCTACAATTCCAAAGGTATCACTCATGACAACGCCTCATTGGAAGACCCGGCCAATCCGGGCTACTACCGGGAGATGCCGGTGCTGGGCGATTTATATGAGATTTTGAAGGCCGCCCCGGAAACCACTCGCATGGCCCATATCCTCAACCGTCTGGTGAATGGCTCCGCCAGTACCTTTAACAAGCAGACCAATGTGCGGCTGGATAATAAGTACACCGTACTGGATATTTCCTCGCTTACTGGTGATTTGCTGACTGTGGGGATGTTCGTGGCCCTTGATTTCGTTTGGGACCGCGCCAAAGCTGACCGCACCGAGGAAAAAGCCATTTTTATTGACGAGTGCTGGCAGCTTCTTTCCGGCGCAGGCGCCACGGGTACCAGGCTGGCCGGTGATTTCGTTTTGGAAATTTTCAAGACGATTCGCGGCTTCGGTGGATCAGCGATCTGCGCCAGCCAGGACCTTAACGACTTTTTCAATCTGGACGAAGGCCGTTTCGGGAAAGGCATCATCAACAACAGCAAGACTAAGATCATTCTCAATCTGGAGGATGACGAAGCGGAGCGTGTCCAGGAAACCCTCCATCTCTCTGACGCAGAAACGATGGAGGTCACACACTTTGAGCGCGGCAGCGGTCTGATCTCCACCAATAACAACAATATCATGGTGGAGTTCAAGGCCAGTCCATTGGAAAAAGATCTCATAACCACAGACCGCAGGGAACTGCGGGAGCTTTTGGAGCGCAAGCGCCAAGAACAAGCTGATTCCGCTTAAAAGGCATTTTCTCTGGGAGGTGCGGAAGCGCCTCCCTTTATTGCGCGGAGTAGTGTAAAGAACATGGTTGGATGCTTTACCAACAGACGGCGGGGCAGTACCGTCCTCCGCAACCATTTAGAATTTTATATGAGGTGAGTCCAATGTATTCGACAATAAAGTAATCAAACAATGAATTTAGAGGTGATATAAAGCGAGTTTAAGAGTTTCTTTAAGCAAGTTGGAGGCAATGAAGGCGACAAATGCAAATATAACACCCGTTTAGATACTTACGGCTGCGGCTGTCAACACAACTGTAACTACTGCTATGCCCGTTCATTGCTTCATTTTCGTGGATTATGGGATGCGGCGCATCCTCGTGTTGCAGACATTGAAAAGGTCCGGCGGAAAATCCGCAGTCTCCCATCCGGAAGCATCATCAGGCTTGGAGGCATGACAGACTGTTTTCAGCCCTGTGAACTCCAGTACCACACTACCTACCAGACCATCCAGGAGATGAATCTATGCAGGGTAAGCTATCTCATCGTCACGAAGTCTGCACTTCCCGCTGCCCCGGAGTATTTAGAGATCTTGGACAAGGAACTGGCCCATATTCAAATTACCGTGACCTGCCTGGACGATGCACAAACCGCCCAATTTGAAAAGGCCAGTCCTCCCAGCCAGCGCATCCGCGCAATTCAGGCTCTGCAAGCGGAAGGGTATGATGTGGCAATCCGATTAAGCCCCATCATCGAGGAATACATGGATTTCGACAAGCTGAATGATTTGGGAATTGAGCGGTGTGTGGTTGAATTTCTGCGCGTCAATTCGTGGATTAAGCAGTGGTTTCGGGGTGTTGATTTCTCTAAATATACCGTGCGGCAGGGAGGCTACCATCATCTTCCTTTGAAAGAAAAGCAGCGGATCGTGGAAAAAATCCATATTCCGCAGAAGACAATCTGTGAAGATGTAACGGAACACTATCAATTCTGGAGGGATTTTGTAAATCCCAATAAAGAGGATTGCTGTAATCTCCGGAAAACGCATCATTGACAGTTCCAATACGCCTATAAGACGCCTTTTTTTCCTACTATTCTCGAAAAACGCCGGATTGACGCTCTAATGGCGTCTTTCCACAATTCCTATTTAACAATGCGCTTTGAAGGCGTCTGATTGGCGCCTTTAATAAAGGAGGTGAGCCCCATGAAGACCAGGGCTGAAATCTATGGGAACGAGGCTACGGACTTGCTACGGATCGTGACGATGTACCCCGGCCTCTGTGAACACCAGCTTCTTTGTTTTCACCCTGGCAAAGAAGATACTACAAAGGCCCTGCTCTCTCATTTGGAGAGGCAGGGCCGCATTTTTCAAACAGACGGCGGTGGTTATTTCCTGGCAGGGCAAACACCAAAAACTGACCATGCGCTTGTCCGGGCAGTGTGGGTCCTGCTGGACTTCATCCGGCAGGTAGATTACCACGCTCCGGCTGATTTTCCCGTTAAACTCGTGTTTTTTGCCGACGGTGAATTATATGAGATTGCTTATATTGCCGCCGGGCAGGAGGCACTTGTCTGCCATGCTCTGCGGGGCAACAAAGGGGGAAGCCGCCGTATCATGCTGGTCGATACTCCGGCGCAAATCGCCCAAATCGACTGTCCGGGCATATCCGGATTTTGTACTGTAGACGAGGAAGGCCAGACAAATTATTTCAAGAAAGCAGGAGGCACATGATTGGATCGAAAACTAATATCCCACCGCATTGGAAGCATTCTCGACGATATATCCCGTCTGAGTAATGCGCTGTACGCGCTGGACACCACTGACATCCAGCGTTACCCCGACAACTATGAAACACTTTCCATAGATGCCGCTTTACGGGCAGAGCGGATTGCCTGCCGGCTGCGGCATCTGATTTATTCCAGCACAACCATCCGCAAAGGTGACTATCTCAAATCCGCCGGTGCAACGCACGGCATCACTGTCAACTGCGAGGACAGGGTGCTGGAGGTGACGCTGCCCTGTTTGCTGCCAAAGCGCAAACAGCGGCAAAGCGATGAGTTCCTGTTGGACCCGCTCTATTTTGTCCTTGATCAATACGCAAGAGAACACCCACTTCCGTATTACCGCGATTGCGTTGTCTGTTTCGCCCAGGTCTATGACCGGGCACTTCCCGACAGGCGGATACGCGATTACGATAATTTATCGGAAAAGCAATTACTGGATCTTCTCTCTTCCTTTGTGATGGCTGATGATACCGGCCTGTTGTGCGATGCCTATAACACGGCCGAACTGGGCGACCAGGATTGCACAAAAATCTATATCATGGAGAAGCAGCGTTTTCCGCAATGGCTGACGGAGCATAAAACGAGTCTACAATCCATCTCGGATTTTTGACCATTTTGGGCCTTCTCCGGCCCGACATCCAGCGAAGCGGCTGAAACGCCCGATTTTCCGGGCTTTTTCCCCTCATGGGGAGGCCCATTTTTACCGAAGTCCTCAGTCATTACGGTAAAAATCCTGTGCTTTCAAGGGAGGTGACTACTTGGGAAAAGCACCAACTATTTTCCACAGCCGGATACGCTTCCGTTCCGGCTTTTATCGCTGACCGCTATTTCGGGAGAGTTCCCCACCAGCCAGCTCAACCGCCTTCCCGCCAGCCCTTACTACTTGGAGGCGGTCGTGACTGCGCTCAAAAAGGCCGGACTGCTGCGCACCTACTACCGGGATCGGCTCCGGGGCTATCGGCTGGGGATCAAAGCCAAGTCAGCTCTGCTGGACGGATGGCCCGAGCGTTTTACATTCTGCCTTACAGGAGACGCAGAAACCAACCGGCTCAAAAGCGAAGCAAACCGGAGGTTTCGGCTCCACCGCCTCGCGGAAACCTATATTACTATGGGCAATGCCGGGGTATTGCTCTACCCGGATGAAAAGCCGAAGGTCTTTGCCCAGACCGGTTTTGGCGGCGAAACTGTAACATATCCCGCGTTTTACAGTTCACGCGAAGTCAAGGAGTTGGGGGCTGATGCCACCCAGATCCGAAGCTCCCGCTTCGCAGGGGTGCTGCTGGTCCCCACCGGCATCTTTGTGACCTACAATAGCGGGAGCGCTCTGATGAAGTGGCGCTACAAATCCGAACTGCGGGTAAAAACACTCCTCTGGAACATTCTATGCCAGCAGCGTCTGGCCCAGCAGTACCGTGTCGAACAGGTACATGGACTGGTATTGGGGGACAGCATGGACCTGGCCTACCAGATACTCACCAGTACCGGTGGGGCCAAGCATGACTACTTCATGCTGGACGGCAGCTACGACCACTTTTATTTCCTAACCAATGACCATCAGGGGGAGGTGATACTGGCGTTACTGTGTGACCCTGTGAAAACCGCGGAACTTGACCGCATTCTGTCACAGGGCCTCTACGCCGGCAATCCCGGCAGGGCCATGGAGCAGGATGCCGCAGAGCCGGATGGAACGCCGGTGCTGTTCGGTTACTTCTGCGATCTGCCGCGGATCGTGCGTTTCAACACCGCCCTCGAACTGATGGAACGCCCCGGTACGCTGATCTGCTTTGATTTTCAAGCAGATGTGCTGCGCCGCTATTGCAGTGACCGGGTACACCTGCAAACCATTGACTTTACAAAATTCGAGGGGAGGTTGTTCCCATAAACAAAAAGAAACTAATCATAGGCCTGGCAGCAGCGCCGGCCGCCGTATTTGCGATTCTATACGCAGGCGGTTTCCTGGCACAGCTGTTTGGCAATTACGCGGCGTGGAAACAGGGCGGCGGCATCCCCGGAGACGGAACTTCTCCGGCGATGGCGTCGCCTGATTTTTTTACCTGTCTGGCCTCCGTGTTTCATCCACCCTATGGAGTGTACGGTGTCCTGATCTGCATCGGCCTGTTGGCAATTTTGCTGCTCATGGTCATGCGCATGGGCTACAGCGATACCGGCGAATATGATACTGACCGGAATTTCATTTACTCGGCCAAGGGCACTTACGGTACTTCCGGCTGGATGAGCCGCAAGGAGATGGCCGGTGTGTTGGATCTGGTGCCTGACCTGCGCAAGCATAAAGGCGTTGTACTGGGAATGCTGGACAACAAGGCTGTCTGTATTCCCGAAAATCCCCATATCAACGGCAATCTGGCTGTGTATGGCTCCAGCGGCAGCATGAAAACCCGGTCCTTTTGCATGAATCGTATCCTTCAGGCGGCGGTCCGCGGAGAATCCCTGATTATTTCAGATCCGAAAAGTGAGCTCTACGAAAAATCCAGCGAGTATCTGCGGGATCAGGGGTACTGTGTCAAGGTGTTCAATTTGGTCAATCCGGAAAACTCGGACAGTTGGAACTGCCTTTCCGAAGTGGAGGGGCAGGAACTGATGGCGCAGCTTTTTGTAGATGTCATCATTAAGAACACCATCAACAACGGCAAGGGTGACCATTTCTGGGATTCCTGTGAGATGAACTTGCTGAAGGCCCTCGTCCTCTATGTGGACCAGAGTTATGCTGAACAAAACCGCAATATCGGAGAGGTGTACCGGCTGCTGACTTTAAGCGGCGAGTCCGATTTGGACAGCCTGTTTGAGAACTTGCCGCCCACCCATCCGGCCAAAGCGCCATACAGCTTGTATAAGCAGGCCAGCGATACAGTTCGTAGCGGCGTCATCATCGGCCTCGGCTCCCGTCTGCAGGTGTTCCAGTCGGAACTCATCAAGAAAATCACCACCCGGGATGAAATTGACTTGGAGCTGCCCGGCCAAGAGCGGTGCGCCTACTTCCTTGTTACCAGCGACCAGGACAGCACCTTTGACTTTCTGGCAAGCCTGTTCCTGTCCTTCTGCTTCATCAAGCTGGTGCGGTATGCAGACAAGAACTGCGAAGGAGGCAAACTGCCGGTACCGGTGCATGTCCTGGGTGAAGAATTAACAGCCTGCGGCACCATTCCAGACCTCTCCCGCCGGTTAAGCGTCATTCGTTCAAGAAATATCTCTATGAGCTGTGTGTTTCAGAACTTGGCGGGCTTGCAGAATCGGTATCCTCTCAATCTCTGGCAGGAAATTCTGGGCAACTGCGACGCGCAGTTGTTCCTGGGCTGCACAGATGAATTGACGGCGGAGTTTATTTCTTCCCGCACGGGACTGGCTTCTGTGTCGGTATCCAGCAAATCCAAGCAGCTGGGTACCTGGCGTATCTCCAACTACACGCCGGAATACCGGGAAACCTCTGGTGTCGGCAAGCGTCCTGTCCTCACCCCGGACGAAGTTCTGCGGCTCCCTATCAAGCAGGCGCTGGTCATCATCCGGGGGCAAAAAGTTCTCAAGGTAGACAAAATGGACTATTCCAAACATCCGGAGGCATCCAAGCTCCGTTCCTGCAAGGCATCCGCCCATATCCCCGAATGGCGCAGGCTGGAACAGGAGCAACCGAAACCCTCTGCGGCGCAGCCAAAGCCGCAGGCTCCCGCGCCTAAAAAGCCAGTGAAGAAAAAGCCGAAGGCGGCCAGCACATCTACCAACACCAAGCAGACCGCAGCCGTTCCTACCGCAGAGGCTCCGAATGGCATCATCACGACAGATAAGGACTCGATCCTTTCTTAATACAAAACATAGGAGGTTAATTTTATGGCAACCAAGAAAAAAGTATTGCTGGAGCAGGAAACTCCTGTTCCTGAAAACACCGCCCCCGCGGACGGTACCATTTCTTCCGCCGGCCCCCCGGCTGATGCGGCGGCGCCGCCTGACAGTGACGATTTGAGTGCGCTGCTGGCCTCTATGGGTCAGACCAATGACAGCGCCTCTACGGATCAACCTGATGGCGACGCCACTTTGGAAGGCTCTGACCCTCCCCTTGAGTTTATGGAAACGGAGGCGTCTGATGAAGCTGCCCCCGAGGGTGACGGCACGGCCTCTGGCGCCCCTTCCGATTCGGATGAGCCTGCCGGATCGGCGGCCGGTGAGGATGGCGACGGTGAGGAAGAGACTCCTTCCAATTTGTCTGCTGAAGGTGCAAATGGCATCCCGGCGGAGACGGTTTCCGAAACTGCTGGGGAGCCGGCTCCCCCCAAGCCCAAGCGGGCACCCCGGCGGAAAAAGGCGGCGCCTGTGGAAGATCCCGTACATGGCGAGAATGAGGACTCTGCGGAGGCTCCGGCTGCTGAAGAGCAGGCTGTGGAATCTTTCGCCTCTGTTGAGAATACGGCGCCGCCTGATGAGGGAGAAACACCCATTTCAGAGGATACCACTCCCCAAGAGGAGGCGCCGGTAGATACTGCGTCTGCTCTGCGCCGGACCGCCGTAACACACCGCAGTGACGCCTCTATCCTGACCATCCGCAGTCGTGAAGAGGTGGAAACACAGGAAGACCGCGAGGATGTCATTTGGCACGAGATCCACAACGCCTACCGCACCCGCCGCATCCTCACAGGTCAGCTGGGCGGCATTGAGCAGCTGGACAACCGCAAAACTGTGGCCGTAGTGGATTACAAGGGATTCCGCATCATTATCCCCATTAAGGAGATGATGATCAATCTGGGCCGCAGTCCTTCCGGCCAGGAGTATGCCGACCTGATGCTGCGTCAAAACAAGATTTTGGGGAATATGCTGGGGGCGGACATTGACTTTGTGGTGCGCGGCATCGACTCCAAGACCCGCAGCGTTGTCGCAAGCCGCCGTGAGGCTATGATGCGGAAGCGTCAGACCTTTTATTTCGATTTGGACGCCGAGGGGAAGTACCGCATCTACGAGGGGCGTATTGTTCAGGCCCGGGTCATCGCTGTTGCGGAGAAGGTCATCCGCGTCGAGGTATTCGGCGTTGAAACCTCAATTCTGGCCCGTGATTTGGCTTGGGACTGGATCGGCGATGCTCACGAGCGTTTCTCCGTGGGCGATGAAGTGCTGGTCCGCATTCTCAATGTGCGGCGCAACAGCCTTGAAGACCTCGGAATCCGTGCCGACATCAAGAGCACATCTGAAAATACCGACCGGGACAATCTCCAGAAGTGCCGAATCCAGGGTAAATACGCCGGAAAAGTGACCGATGTACACAAGGGTGTGGTTTATGTCCGGCTTGCCAATGGCGTCAATGCGGTAGCTCATTCCTGCTATGATTACCGGATGCCCGGAAAGAAGGATGATGTATCCTTTGCCGTCACCCATTTGGATGTGGAGCGCGGCATCGCTCTTGGAATCATCACCCGGATCATCCGGCAGAATCTGTAAACCGAAAACCGCCTGGGAAGTATCAAATAACTGCTTCTCGGGCGGTTATTTTATTATTTCAATCCTAACGCATATACAGCCTTCCAACCCTCTCTATTTTTAATTTTATTTTCCGTTTGCGTTGATTTTTCACAAAATGCGGGATATAATATATAAAAACGCTGAATTAGGAGGTTGTTTATGCTGATTCAATTTAGTGTAGAGAACTATCTGTCTATCAAAGATAAAGTTGTCTTATCCCTGCTGTCCAGTAGGGACAATGAGCATCCAGAGCATCTCATCGCAGATGGAAACAAAAACTATCTGAAATCCGCTGTTATCTATGGAGCCAATGCTTCTGGGAAGTCTAATGTCTTGAACGCATTCTGGTTTATGGTAAACTATGTGCTGACTTCTCATAACCAGCAGCTCCATAAAACGATTGCGCGTTCACCATTTAAGTTCGATCCTGAAACACCTGCTCGCCCCAGTAGTTTTGAGGTCATCTTTACCACAGAAGGCGTTCGATATGCGTATGGCTTTTCTGTAACAGATAAGGCTGTCACGGAGGAATACCTATACTACTATCCCAACGGCAGACAGGCGCTTATTTTCGAGAGAAAAAACACCAAGGATTTCCGTTTTACGGTCGATGTTGATGAGCAAAACACACTCAAGGAGCGCACCTCTGCAAACAAGCTCTACTTGTCAGTTGCATCAAACTGGAGTTACGCCAAAGTGATCCCTGTCCTGGAGTGGTTTGCCTCCTGTCAAATCATCACGAAGAATTCCGTGGCGGATGCCTATGGAATCGAAGCGGAGCAGTTGAAAGATGATGACTACCGGCGTGTAATCGCATCTATGCTGCGTGTTGCAGATTTGGGAATACAGGCGCTCCAAATGCGCGATTCAGACCCTGCGCCTTCTCAACGCAGTGACATTTTTGCAAATATTGATGCCATTCATACGGTACATGACGCCAACGGAAATGCGTGTTCCTATGCCTTGAATATGGCAGAGGAATCTGACGGCACCAACAGTTATTTCAAGCTGATCGGTGTTGTGAAAAAGGCTTTAGACCAGGGGACGCTTCTTGTGGCTGATGAAATGGACGCACACCTCCATCCACTTCTGACCAAGCATCTGGTGTCCCTTTTCGACAGCACAGAATTTAATCCCAAGGGTGCTCAGTTGATCTTCACATCACACAGCACCAACCTTCTTGATTTGGATTTCTTGAGAAGAGATCAGATTTGGTTTACAGAAAAAGATGAGCAGACCGCAGCCACAGACTTGTTCTCCCTTTATGATTTTTCCATTCGCAAGGACACCAAAGTAGAAAAGGGATATTTGATCGGCCGTTTTGGTGCAATTCCTTTTATCAAGGGAGGGCTGTAAAATGGCACGGGGACAGATTGAAAAGCGTGGACAGCGACGCAGGAAATTAAAACCCGTCATTCTGATTGTGACGGAGGGCTCGCAAACCGAGCCAAAGTATTTTGAACATTATCGCAGCCGCCAGACCAACATTGATATTCGCGTGGTCGGCAGCCACACCAAAGGGGGCGAAACCGATTACCTCGCTCTGATTCGGAAAGCTGTGGAATACCAAAGCAAAAATCAGCTTTCTATATCCAATGGCGATGCTGTATGGGTCGTTGCAGACGGTGATGTGAACTATAATACCCCTGATCCTATCGCGGCCAAAGACAAATTGCTCTCCAAAGCACAGAAAATGGCTGATGCAAAGGGCATTCATATTGCGCTCTCTAATCCTTGTTTTGAATTTTGGTATCTGCTTCACTTTCAGTACACCACTAAGTTTTTCAAGGATTATCCTGCAGTAAAGAATGCCTTGACCACTTACCTTCCGGATTATGAGAAAACCGGCGATGTGTATTCCCAGTTGTCTGCTCATACAACCAATGCTCTCCAGAATGCCAAGCGTGTAGAGCAATATCATCTTCAAAATGGCAGCAGCAAACCGTTTGGAATCGCCGTCAATCCATTCACCGATATTTATCAACTGGTGGAATCGCTGCTGTAATTGGCACAGGATTGTCCTTGCATTGGCACAGCCTTGCCCTTGAGCCGTAAATCCATATCTGTTATACTTGGTACAGTCAAAAATTTGTAATGCAGCCGCTCCGGCCGGGAGCGGCTGTTTTTATTTCTGAGTAAAGGTGGTGGTTTTTATCCATAGCATACTGCAAAAGCTCCGCAGTGCATTAAAAAATGAGCGGGGCGAGGCCAACTACTTTTCCACGGTGGTGTTTATCTTCATTGCCGTTGTTTTGCTGGCCTTTATCATCGACTTGTTCGGCATTATCTCTACAAAACAGGAGCTTGACCATGCAGCCGATCAGATGGTCAAGCAGATCCAGTTGTCCGGCGGCATCAACAGCGAGACGGATGCTCTCTTTGATTTCCTCTGTTCGGAGATCGAGGGGGCCGACAATATCACCTATTCGATTGACGCCACATATAAATCTCCCACACCTTCCGGGATGTCCCGGGCCATCCAGTTGGGAACGCCCTTCTATATTACCATTGAGGGGGATGCCAAGCTGGGCGGCTTCTGGAATCTGGATCTGGTCAACATCACGGTGGTGGCCCGCGGCTCCGGCGTTAGCGAACATTACTGGAAGTGAGGTGGCCTATGAAGCGTTTATTCTCACAGCTGCACCGGCCGCTCCGCAACGAGCGGGGGGAGATCACCTTCTTCGCCTGCTTCTTTGTGGTTGGAGTTGTCATGCTCATTTCTTTCCTGCTACTGTATGCTTCGGTGAGAATTACTTGCATCAACATCCGCAACGGGGCTAAAATGGAGCTGAACAATCTGAGCGCCACCATCTACGCAGATACTTACCGCTCCCAGAGGGAAACCAATTTTGAAGAGTATTTACGCACCCTCTACTCCAGCCGGGACTACACAGAAATGCTGGAGGCCACAGTTGCCGGCGGCCTTGCTGAAAAGGTCCCTCTCTCTACCGATGACTACACGGTTTCCGACATCAGCCTTGAATTCAATGTGGTGGGCGACCGTGTGGAGTACATCTTTTACTGTGATGTTGACTTCTATGTGCGGATGTTTGGACACAGTTACCCCACCATTACCCAGCGGGTAGAACTGACCGGCTACCACAACACCAAATTTTAGCCGTGCTGTTGAAAATTCAGCCAGAACTACAGTATAGGCTTTATATAACAGCAAAAAAGGAGTGTATCACACATGAAGAAGTTTTTCCAATCCAAAGGCTTTATCGTTACTTCGCTGGCCGTCCTCTGTGTTGCCATCCTGGGTGTCTGCTGGTTTGCCAGCCGGGATCGCACAGAAGATTTCAAGCCGGAAGAATCCCCGCCCAGCAGCACGACCAGCGATTGGTCGGATGGCGGCACACAGACAGACGGTGAGAGCGGCGCCGGAGCCTATGCGCCCGGCCAGTCCTCCAGTCCTGAAGAGGAGTACCCCAAGGTGACCTCCGAAACTGAGGATGAAGTCGTGATCGACTTCACGGACACGGAGAAACCGGAAACAACGCCCCCGCCCGCGCCAGAAGGGAAAACCGAGCGGGAAGACCCCGGTGAAGATCATCCGGTCAATCCTGACCCGGAAGTGCCCAAGGTCACCACTCCCCCTGCGGAAAAGGAGCCGGCCAATAATGAGCCGGCCCCCGGGGCCAGCAATGGCAGCGGCGCTGTGTATGATCCAGTGTTTGGGTGGATTGTCCCCGGTAATGGACAAGAAACTATTGGAGATAGCGATGGAGACATCAACAAGCAGGTCGGCAATATGGGCTGACCAATCTATAACTGAATATACCCCTGATTGGCCGTCACAGAATTGTGGCGGCCTTTCTATTTTAAGAAGAACGGAGTGTGATGTATTTGAAGCGACTTCTCGCCCTCCTGTGCAGCCTTGCCCTGGTATTTTGTTTGCTCCCTTCCACCGCGTTTGCAGAGGGCGGTAACGGAAATATTGACGGTGGTGGCGGCAGCATGGGCCAAGGCACATCCTCTAATTTCTGGAATCCTGGAAATGATGGTGTGCGAATCACCGTTGTGGATGCCGATAGCGGAAACGCAATATCCTCACCGATTGATTTTACAAATCGATCTCAAAATAATGTCGTTCACTTTGGAAAAGTGAACAAGTTGCAGTATCTTGCCGGCACTGCACTTACTCCCCAATCAGGCGCAGGTTATGACTATACAAGGCCAACACAGTCTATGCCCACCATCGTCAGCAGTAAGGGGCAGAGCAATATTGAGGCCATCAAGCGGTATTTTTGTTCGGAGTATGCCTGCCAGATGGTTGCCCAGGCGGCCGGTGTGGACTATGAGCGGATGATCGCTGGCGACTATAAGCTGCTGATTGAGCCCATTGCTTACTTTACGCATAACGGCCAGTATTACTGTATGACCGCTACAGAGGCGGCGCTGTATGACCAAAAATCTGGCGGGGCGCTTCGGAAAACCATGACTTCCCTCACCCACAAGAATCTGCCTCTGTCGATGTTTTTGGAATTTAGCGATCTCGGCCTGCCCGCATGGACAGGCAGCACCACAAGCAAGCAGAGCAACGCTGACATCATCAGCAGTCTGGGCGTCGGCATTGTCTGGTTTGATGAGCGCCCGCCCGAAGGGGAAATTGAAGCGCCCGATGTAGAATATCGGGTAGACACGGATGTGATCACATCCGTTACTCTGCGGACGGATACAGATTTAACACCGGACAATCCGGCCTCGGTGACCTTCCATATTCTCGGCACCACCTACCGGGTCAACGATATAGTCATCCCGGCAGACGACAGCCAGGTGGTCTGGGTCAAATGGCACACGCCCTCCACTCCACAGTCGGTAACCATCACGGTTTCCGTCAGCGGGGCCTATACCGCACAAGATACCTTTGTTGCGGAGATCGTGGACTTGAACGAACATATCCCTCCAGATCCGACAGCAACGGATACCAACCCCAACTACACCGTGTCCTCACTCCCCAATGAGCCGCAGAAGCTCACTGCCAACTGGGGTGTATGGAGCTGCTACTGGGTACCGGTTTGGGTTTGGTGTGACCACGATGACTGGGGGCACTGGGTCGATGAAGGCTATTGGGAGTACGAGTACACCGGCTATTCTGCCTCCATCAGCGGTGTGATGTCCCTGATGCCGGATGATATTGTGCCCACGGCCTCTGGGAAGTCAATGAAAAGCGGGTATGGCGTCAAGCAGGATGTGACAGCCACCCTTTCCACCGACGCGCCCACCAGCCACATCACCCATCCACAGACGGCATTTTCCGTGTTTCCCGAGTTCCAGTACGAAACATACTTACGCCTTCTGCAGCGGGTGTCCAGCGGCCGGAGTGCCAAATTCACCTTCCAGCCCAATGAGTTCTCTACCTATAACCGGACTGTGCATTTCAGTCCGTTATGGTTCCCGGATTCCACAGACTACACCGTGTTTACACAGGTGTGGGACACCTGGACCCCTGATGGAATGTTAAGCATCAACCTGAACGACTATGTTTCAATCGATGGGAGCCTTTATGATGATTGGTACACCAACCGCGAGTAGCCTGTGGCCGACATACCTGCTCACCGTTTTCTCTGTTGTGGCTGGTTTTGCTGTTTACGATATTCTATATAGGCGGGTGCCGGATCGGGCGCTCGCCTTTTTTATGCCCTTCGCCGCTCTGGCTCCGTTGCTCAAGGTCTGTTTCATTGGGGACTGCGGGCAGCTCTGGCCTGCCGTTGCCGAGGCTTTGGCGGGGGCGTTGCTTGGCTTTTGCATCCCTCTGGCTGCTGCCATGGCAACGGGTGGAACTGGGCTTGGGGGAGGCGACATTAAATTCTGTGGGATACTCGGGCTGATTTACGGTCCTTCCGGGATGGCTCTGGTTTTCTTTGTGGCCGCAGTCTTTGCCATGCCGATGGTCCTTCTGTTCCGAAGGCTCTCCCGGCCCCGCCAGCCCATCGCCATCCCGTTCTTACCTTTTCTTGCCTGCGGCTGCTCGATTGCAACGCTGGCTGAACTATTTTTATGACAGGAGAATGTGCTTATGAAACTCAACAACCGATTTATTTTCGGTATTTTGTCTCTGGTTTTGGCAGCAGTCATTGCTTTTGTGGCTCTGCCCACCATTGCCCGGCAGACCAACGGGAAAACGGAAATTGTCCGTATCACCCAGCCTGTGCTCAAAGGCGAGCAGGTCACAAAAGAAAACGCTGAGGTTGTGGAGGTAGGCGGCTACAACCTTCCCGTCAATGTGGCTCACAGTCTTGATGATGTGGAGGGCCTGTATGTGACGGCGGATCTGGCTGCGGGCGACTATATTCTCACCAGTAAGGTGAGCAGCGTCCCGGTTTCCTCCGATGTGGCGCTCAACGACATCCCCTCTGGTAAGGTTGCTATCTCTCTGACCGTAAAAACACTGGCCTCCGGGCTGTCGGATAAGCTCCAGCCCAATGATATTGTCCGCATCTATCACTTCCTGGAGACTGCGGAAGAAGTACCCGAACTGCGTTTTGTCAAGGTCCTTTCCGTCACGGATTCTGATGGCATCAATGTGGACAATACCAAGGAGCCCGCAGAAGATGAAGAGCCGCAGCAGTCTGCTACCATCACAGTGCTGGCAAGCCCGGAGCAGGCCCGCATCATCACTGAGCTGGAGAACGACGGCGTAGCTCATGTGGCCCTGATCTCCCGCAACAATGACCAGCTGGCTGAAGAACTGCTGGCCGAACAGGACAAGACGCTCCAGGAAATTTACTTCCCGGAAACGCTGGTGGAGGAAAACGCTGATGCGCAAAGCAGCGAGCCTGCCGCCGAAGGAGACGCCGAAAACACCGAAGGGGGCGAGCCTGAAACCGTCTCCCCTGAAAGCGGCCAGGAGGATAGCAAATAACCAGGGCGGTGAATCGCTTCACCGCCCTGGTTTTACCATTAGGTATTTGTTTGGATGAGTTTGTCCTCGTTGATCAGGAACAGGCTGGGATTCTGCCCGGCCATATCAAGCAGCCGTGGAGTAAAGCCGCTCTTGGAAAACACCCCGTAGAGGAACTGATAGCCTTTGAATGCTGATTGGATTTCTGCGGACACCTGCACTTTGTCCCGCAGGGCAAAGAAAACCGGCGCATCCACTGGCTTGACATGGAACTTGCATTCGCCGGCAAAGACCTGATGATTCTGGTGGTCTACCGCCATTACATCGATTTCGGTATCGCTGTCAAGGTCATTCAGCCAATAGGCCCCTATACGGGATGGCGTAAATGGAATTTCCCTGTTTCTGCACAAGTCCGCAAAAACGGCCCTGCAGACATCCTCATAAGCAAAGGCTACAAACTTTTGTTCAAAATCTTTTTCGATCTCGTCCATGACGAGCCGGGAGTTATCCAATTCCAGTTCTCCCTTATACGGGTAGACATACCGGAACCAGAAGCGCACAAAGTTATCTTGTATGAAGTAAAGCCCTTTGCGGGACTTCTCTGGATTTTTCTCCGTCACAGGCGTGTCCTTGACGATAAAGCCCAAATCGCTGAGGGTAGAGAGATAAGGCGTCAGGCCGGAAGTCTCGATCCCCATAGCGCCGGCGATTTTACCCAGCTTATGATTGCCCTCCGCTATCACTCGGATAATGGAAAAATAGTTTACGGCCGAGGTCACTTCATCTTTCAGCAGGAAGTTGGGCTCCTCATATAAAAAGCCGTTTTTCGAGAGGATAACAGATTCCACTTGCTGCAGCAAATCGTCCCGCTCATTAAAGAACTCCAGATACTTGGGTACGCCGCCTGTGATTGAGTATTGCTTCACCGCATCTTCAAACGAAAGGCTCTGTGCCGCATACACATCCGGGAATGGCAGCGGAGCAAGGCGGATCTGCGCGGTCCGGCGCCCATACAGCGGGCTGTCATATGAGAGGGCATACTTTTGCATCATTCCGATCAGTGAGCCACAGAGGATCAACATCACATTACTGTCCTTGAGGATCTCGTCCCATGCGTTTTGGAGAATGGAGGGGAACGCCGGATTCGATTTGACCAGATACGGGAACTCATCGATCACGAGCACTTTTTTCTCCTCCGGACGGTATTCCGAAATCACACGGAACAAATCCAGCCAATCAGAAAATGCGACTCTCTGCAGCATAGGATTTTTCGTGATCCGTGCGGCAACACTGGCAAGCCGCTTCATGCTCTGGGATTCTACTTCCTCTGTTGCGAGAAAGTAAAAAGCGAGCTTGTCTTTGATGAACTCTTTGATAAGCGTCGTTTTTCCCACGCGCCGTCTGCCATAGATAACAACAAAGCCGCCGTCTGTTTGATACGCGGTTTCAAGGGATTCCAACTCCCTGCGTCTGCCGATAAATTTCATATTGCTACCTCCTTTATCATAATCTATTTTATGATAATCTCATTTATATTATACACCTGACAATGAAAAAGTCAAGGGGTATCCCACCTCTTGGGAAAGGAGCTTCCTATGGGAAAAGTCATTACCGTCTGGGGCAGCCCAGGGAGCGGAAAAAGTATGTTTTCCTGCATCCTGGCAAAAGCCCTGACCCGCGACAAGCGGAAAGCGATCATCATCAATGCGGAAATCAGTGTTCCTATGCTCCCGGTTTGGCTACCGGAGCAGATCATTCAGACCAACGCCTCCGTAGGACAGGTACTGAGCAGCGTGGAGATCGACACCTCTTTGGTGGCAAGCCATGTTACCGTGCTCAAAAGTTATCCCTTCATTGGCGTGATGGGCTATGCTGCCGGTGAAAATCCGTTGAGCTACCCGGAAGTCAAGTACGCCATGGTACTCCAGCTGGTCAACGCCGCCGCAAGGCTTGTGGATTTCGTTATTCTGGACTGCAGTTCCAATATGACGAATGTGTTCACGCCTGCCGCCATTGAGTCAGGGGATCTGGTCATTCGTATCCTGACGCCTGATCTCAAGGGCGTTAATTACTTAAAGGCCCATCAGCCCCTGTTGGGAGACGGGCGTTTCCACTACGATCAGCACATGACCTTTGCCGGCATGGCCCGCCCTTTCCACGCGCTGGATGAGATGGGCCATATCATTGGCGGATGGGACGGCCTTCTGCCCTATGGCAAGGAGATCGACCGCTGCGCCACCGAAGGCGGGATGTTCCAGGCCATCAAATACTGCAATCCCAAATATACAGCTTCGCTCAACAAAGTTTTGGATGCGCTGGAGCAGATGGAGCTGGCTGACCATGCCGCAGAGGATGATGGGAACGAAACCGAGCATTTTGAGGAGGAAACTGCCGATGAATAATCTCAATGACATTTTCTTCGCTCCTGCGGCCAATCAGGACCTTACCTATGAACAGATTCTGGAAGATGTACAGCGGTATTTTGCGGAAAACCACGCCGCCACGATTGCAGAGGCCGGCGATGGAAATACCGACCGCGCCTCCTCCCTTTTGAAAGAACTGATGGTGCAGTACATCGTCAAGCGAAAATACGCCATCAAGGGGCTGACCACGGAGGAACTGTGCGAGAAGCTCTATGAGGACATGGCCGGGTACTCTTTCCTGAAAAAGTGGATTTACAAGCCTGGTATTGAGGAGGTCAACATCAATGCTTACAACGACATTGAGGTGATTGAAGCCGGCGGGCGCAGCGTTAAGATCCCGGACAAGTTTTCCTCTCCACAGCACGCTATTGATGTGGTCCGGCGTATGCTCAACGCCTGCGGCATGGTCATAGACGATACCATGCCCAGCGTGATCGGATTTCTGGATAAGAATGTGCGTATCTCTGTGGATAAGACGCCGATTGTTGACCCGGAGGTGGGGATCAACGCTTCCATCCGTATCGTAAATCAACAAACGGTTTCTGCGCAGAAGCTGCTGGACTCCGGCAGTGCAACAGCGGAAATGCTTCATTTTCTGACCGCCTGCATCCGCTATGGCGTATCCGTCTGCATTGCCGGGGCCACCGGCTCCGGCAAAACTACCATCATGGCATGGCTGTTATCCCAGGTCCCTGACAACCGGCGCCTCATCACGATTGAGGAAGGCAGCCGCGAATTTGATCTGGTCAAGCGGGACGAAAAAGGAAATATTCTGAATTCCGTAGTCCATCTGCTCACCCGGCCCAGCGAAAATCCATCCTTGAACATCAACCAGGACTTCCTGCTGGAACGGGTCCTTCGTAAGCACCCGGATGTGATCGGCGTCGGTGAGATGCGGTCTGCGGCAGAAAGCCTGTCCGCTGCAGAAAGCTCCCGTACCGGCCATACTGTCTGCACCACAATCCACTCTAACAGCTGCGCTTCTACTTACCGGCGCATGATGACGCTCGCAAAGCGAAAATATATGATGGGCGATGATGTTTTGATGCAGATCATGGTCGAAGCCTATCCAATCATCGTGTTCACAAAGCAGCTGGAAGACCGAAGCCGTAAAATCATGGAGATCATCGAGGGGGAAAGCTGTGAGGGCGAACGGCTGATTTACCGCACCCTCTATTCTTACAATGTGCTGGACAACACTGTTGATGCAGATGGACGGCCCCTTGTGGTCGGCCGCCACACAAAAGTTTCCGAGATGTCCAGCTCATTGCAGAAGCGTCTCCTGGACAATGGGATTTCCCATAAGGAGCTGGATGAATTTCTTGAGCACGACAAGGAGGTGTTGAACGGATGCCGTGGGTTTACATCATATGCTTCGCCCTCGTCGCCGCTGGACTCCTAACGCTGTTTGGTGTGCGGCCGGGCGATTTCATTGATGCGCTTTTCCGGTCACAGCGCAAGTCGGCCACTCTGACCGATGAACTGAATGTTCTGATGGGAATTCCAGCCAAAGGCTTCTTTAATCAGGACTTTGAATTGAAGCAGATTCTCAAAGGCACCGGGCGGACTGACCGGTATGAAGCAGTCAAACGGCTGTCTCTGATCCTGTTCGCGGTGGGCGGCGCCCTGGCGCTGCTGATTGGCAATGTGTACATGGTCCCGATTTTAGGGATTGGATTTTCACTTGCTCCGATTTGGTATCTGCGCAGCACCGCAGCCAGTTACAAAAAGCATCTGAATGAGGAGCTGGAAACGGCTATCTCCATCATCACCACTTCCTACCTGCGCACGGAGGATCTGATCCGGGCAGTCAAGGAAAACCTGCCCTACATCAATGAGCCGGTGAAGGCCAATTTTGAGGCATTTGTCTATGAGGCAGAGTTGATCAACGCCAATATTACCAGTGCCATCAACAGCCTCAAGATGAAGGTCCCCAACCGGGTATTCTATGAATGGTGCGACATCCTCATTCAGTGCCAGTCTGACCGGGCCATGAAAAATACGCTGCCTACCATCGCCCAGAAGTTTTCTGATGTTCGTGTGGTGCAGTCGGAGCTGGAGGCTATGATGCAGGGGCCGCGCCGGGAGGCGATCACAATGATGTTCCTTGTGATCGCCAATGTACCGCTGCTTTATTTCCTGAATGAAGATTGGTTTCACACGCTGCTCTTCACCACGCCGGGCAAAATCGCTTTGGCAATCTGCGCAGCCATTATCCTGTTTGCCCTGACCCAGATCATGAAACTGAGCAGGCCCATTGAATATGGAGGTGACAGCGCATGACACTTTTAGCTCTCACAGCAGTGATTTGTTTCGGTTTTGCCGTCTACAACCTGACTTGCGCCTTTGCAGACATTCCCACGAAGCGTACCTCCCGTATGATGCTTCTGGCCCGCAAGCAGCAGGGCGTAAAGGCCGAGAAACTGCTGGATGTCTATATCACCAAAATCGCCGGCCTGATCGCTCCGTACCTGAAGCTGGACAAGCTCAAGCGGAATAAACTGCAGCGGGCGCTGGACATTGCCGCCATGGAGCTGACACCGGAAGTCTACACCGCCCGGGCCTGGGTCACAGCCGGGGCAGTCGGCCTCAGTTCTTTGCTGATGGCGTTTTTGATACCGCTTATGGTGCCTGTTCTGATTGGTCTGGCCGTGGCGCTGTGGTTTTCAACCTATTATAAGGTTTTTGACTTTGTGAAAAAGCGGCGCAAGCTCATTGAGAATGAGATCCCTCGCTTTGCCCTTACCATCGGGCAGAATTTGGAAAATGACCGGGATGTGTTGAAGATCCTTACTTCCTACCGCCGGGTGGCGGGCAAGGACTTCGGCGCGGAGCTGGACCAGACGATTGCCGATATGAAGACCGGCAACTATGAAAACGCCCTCATCCATTTTGAAACCCGCATCGGCAGCCCCATGCTGTCCGATGT
The DNA here is from genome assembly GCF_040226735.1 of Intestinimonas sp. RTP31139st1_F5_RTP31139_211217. Lineage (NCBI taxonomy): Bacteria > Bacillati > Bacillota > Clostridia > Eubacteriales > Intestinimonas > Intestinimonas sp. RTP31139st1_F5_RTP31139_211217. The sequence goes on from NZ_JBCOAQ010000002.1 coordinate 115,521, forward strand.
GATCCGGGGACTGATTGGCGTATTGCGAGGCGACGATCAGAGGATGTACTTTAAAATGATCTGTTTTGACATGAGACAGATTGAGCAGAACAACTTAAAAAAGGAAGCGGCCAAGCGCCCCAAGAAGATCCAGCGTTACTCCATGATGATGCTCATCTGCATCATGATCATCTACCTGGTGGTCCTCTGTACCGAGGTTATGGGCTCCTTGGGCGCTTTCTTTGGATAATCGGACTGCGAATGGAACGGCCCCACATCTGGATGTGAGGGCCGTTTCCTATAAGAGCTCTATGGTTTTCTCTGCAAGATACATCGGAAGATTCGTGATAAATGATGATGCACATTCGAGGTGTCCACATTTTTCTTTGTTTTGCAATTCATTTTTTCACATTTTTCTGAATGTATGAAGCAGAAAAAACACATTTTTCTACCTCTTGCAGTGTAAAGGAGGTAAGTGCTTGTTCTATAGCGGATTTTTGTAGCGGTAGTCAGCTGCCGTCATTTATTTCTGGGCCAGCCTGTCATATACAGGCCGGCCCTTGTTTTAAGGAGACTTTTATGCCTAAGAAAAAATTTTCCCCGTCTGGCGGCGCACGGGAAGAAAAGCGCCGTTTCCGCTGGCTTCTGTATCAAAAGCCGAAAGCCTATCCCAGCCGGCCCATTTCCAATAAAAAGGACATGCTCAAACCGATTCGTCGTTCTTGAGCGGTGAGCAGTCTTTTTATAAAACCATCAACATCAAAACAATAAAATTTCAGGAGGTCTTACCATGAGAAACTTTACCACCCGTATCCAGAACAAGGCGAATGCACTGGCCCTTCGTGCCCGTATGGCGCTTTCCAACCAGCGCGGTGATTTTTACATTTCGGACGCTGTTAAGATCATCATCGCCGTGGTGCTGGGCGCCCTTCTTCTGGCGGCCCTGACCCTCATTTTCAACGACACGGTGATTCCGCGTATCACCAGCGAGATCGAGGGCCTGTTTGGCTAAAATCACCGGCGGGGATCGGTCTGTGGGTTTCCACGGCCGGTCCCCGCTTTTTTAGTTTTTGAAAAAACGACTATTGGAGGTAGAGGATGAAATCATCCTGCAAAATTTATTCTTTCCTGCGGGCCGTTCGCGGCAACTGGCGCAACGCCATCTTTGTAAGCTGCGATTGCGGCGACTGTATGTGCGGCCGGGCAACGCCCTGTTCCGGTTTTCTTCTGGCTGTGGATGAGTGTGGACAGATTATGCTGCTCCCGGCCGAGGACATCCAAAGACTATCCGGGGAAACTGTGGATTCGTCTGAGTGCATCGCCATTTTGTCCCGGCGTGCCTTTGACGCCGCCTTTTCCAAGTACATCGAATGGCACACACCGGACCCTTCCGCCTGTGCGCTCAGACAGCTTTCTCTGGACCCGGGCTGCAATTAACACTGTTTTTTCACACTGAAAGACGCCTTTGCACCGTCATCTATACGCATTTGGAGGTGATGATTTTTATGACGAAGCAAAAACATATCCAATGCCCTTATTGCCATGCTAACGCCTCTCTTCGCCCCGCCAGCACAGTCTATGGCTGTAACCGCCGTTCCCAGGGCAAATATATCTATCTCTGTGATCGCTGGCCGGCTTGTGATGCCTATGTGAGTGCCCATGACCGGACACACCGGCCTATGGGGACTCTGGCAAATGGGGATCTCCGGCACAAACGAATCCTGGCTCACCGGGCGCTGGAACATCTGCAGCAGAGCCGTCACATGGAAAAATGGGAGGTCTACATCTGGCTCCAGGCCAAACTGGGACTAAATGACCAGCAGGCACATATTGGCATGTTTTCTGACGGGATGTGCGATGAGGTAATTCGCCTCTGTTACAAAGCCGCTGCTCCTTTGGGCAATCTGCATTCGGCCGCTTAAAGGGGGGGGTGAAACGATGACCAGTTTAACAGAACAGCAGCAGGAACTTGTTGCCCGGAATCTTCCCATCGTACATTGGGTTATTTGTGACTACATCCATGTTAATCCAACTATTTGCGGTATGGAATATGGAGACTTGTTCCAAGAGGGGTGCCTTTGGCTCTGTAAAGCCGCGTCTACTTATAAGAATGACGGACGGGCCCAGTTTTCTACCTACGCCAAAACGGTCGTTAAAAACGGGCTTCTGTCCTATTGCCGGGCGATCTGCAACAGGAAGAAAAAATTCAGCAGGCTTATTATTGGAGAACATGGAGAACTGGCGGCAGACGGAGAGGCCCTGGAGTCCCGGCCCGACGCCTTTGACACCCAAGTATCTCTGATAGAAACTCTGTCATTGCTGGATGCCTGTAAAAAAGATTACGATGGCGTAACCCGGCTTGGCATTGAGGCGCTTGCCCTCAAACTTCAAGGAATGCGGGTCACAGACATTGCGGAGCTTTATCAGGTGCCGCCCTCCCATGTGGGGGCATGGATCTCGCGTTCCACCGCAAAACTGCGCAGAGACTCCAAGTTTCTGAAAAGCCTGCTCTGAATTTGTTGAAAACCGCGGCCTTTCCGCAGTAAAGGATATATAAAAGAAGGAGGTACTGATGAATGGAACAGAATACCCTATATACTGCAATCGGCCGTCTGGACCGGGAAACGAATGGCTGTGGCCGGTCCTGCCCGGTCATTCGCTTGGGCGGGCAAACTTACATGGTGGATATGCAGGAAATGGTCGTTTGGACCGCCCTAAACTGGCGAATTTCTAAACGAGAGGATATTTCCCTCCAGTGTGACAAGCTGGTGTCCTCTCTGGGAGATTGTATTTCCCGCTCTTGGGATGCCTGCGTAAATCGGCTGCTCACCCGAGGTCTGCTGGTATCTGGCTGCGGTGAAACGGAATACGATGCTCTGTATGATTTGTTGAGTTCTCTCGGCATTATTCCAGCCAGCGGATCAATGCTGATGAGGAGCATCTCATTTGTCAAACTGGTGGCAGGCCGCCGAGTCCCTATTCAACAGGCGCTAAAATTATTCCAAAAAGACCGGCGTACCGACTATGAGACCCGTGTTATGAGGCTGGCCCAGCAAGCTCTGCTGTCCACCGCCGAGATCATCAAGTGTGTAGAGCAGGATGTTGCCTATCTTCCCAATGAGCAGTTCTTGATGGAGGCCGTGTACGGCGACGACGAAACCACCTGCTATAATATCGCCGGCATAATGAAAAACAGCCGGAGCAGTCAGGCAGTAACGCTGGCCGTTGCCAACCTCTACCTGCGCCAGCAAATCATTTTTGAGAGGATTACCACATGAAGAATCAATGGAACCAATTCCCGTTCGTGCTGCGGCGAAAGATTTTGTTGACCTTTTTGGCTGGGCTCGCAAGCATTGCCCTCAGCCTAATCATCTTCATTATTACCACAGACCATATCCTGCTGGTACTGGGCAGCATAATCTTTCTTGCCTCTCTGGTACTGGTTAGGAGCTTATGGAGCACCATCGCCCGGGGCCAGTATGAGATCGTAGAAGGCGTCTGCTCCAGCGTTATCTCTCCTGTGATAAGGCGGTATCGCAAAATCCAACTGATAGATGAACAAGGCGCGGAGCGCACTTTACTGTTAAGTAAGTCCGCCAAGTTTCAGATTGGCGCCCGATATCGTTTCTACTTTCAAACCGGCAGCCGCCCTGTGGTCGGGAATGACTATTTGGACGCGGCTCTCTCCACCAACAGCTTCCTGGGATATGAGGCCCTTGGTGAGCCGGCTGTCCCAGAGGAACAGGCTAAGGAGAACGGCTAAACCTACGGCAAAATAGGAAAGAGATACGGTGCAGGCTCCACAACCACAGCATCGTATCTCTTTTTCTTACTCTTCTATCCGCTATTTTTACAAAGTCTGATTTTGCTGCAGAAAAACGGAGGATTTTCCCTATTTAATAGGTAGAATCTAAAAAGGAGGTCTACCCCCATGTACAAGCCACACACGATTGAGCAATACAAAATCCAACAGTTTCTGGATCATACCTTTGCTATGGAACACTTTCTGGTCTCTCCATTATCCCGCTCCGCACTCATCCTGGAGGACAGATGCGGTGAGCGGATTGCCTTTTCCTTCTCAGACAACGAAGTGCGTGAAATCCCGATCCCTTCTGCGCCATCCCCGGACAAGGTGACATCGTTCATCCGCAGCTTTCGGGCGCTTGGAGCTAAACCGCATCTGCGCACCTTTGAAGATGTTACCCGCTGGTGGCTGAATCACCCAAATCCGCTGACCTACCAACAGGCTCTCGGCCTGCCGGATGAACTTTACCGCCGTTTTCTTTCCTCCACCCTGATTGAAGACGAAGACGCCCAGCGTCTGGCCGCATCAGGGCTTGTTTCGGAATATGCTTACCAGGACATTCAGCTCTGGTATCTCAACGGCAACACTGCTAACTGCTGGCTCGGCCCCCTCGGTATAGATGGAACAGGCAATCTCTATGCGCTGACCTTCAACTATGGTACACCCCGGGCCAAGGAACTGAAATTCTACCTGTTGGATGATTACTACCGCCACATGAACCACATATTGTAACTCGCCGGGCCAAAATATCTATATATAGTATTATATCACTTGACAAATACAAGATATGGTGTTAAACTTAATTTGTAATTGATTTTTGTGCGTTCCCCATGTGGGATACAGATGAAACATCTGTACCGCAAGGCCAAAAGCCCTGCATTGCACACGCAGTTAAGTTTGTATGCTGTATCAAGTGTCAGTGGTATTGCCACGCCCTTTTCGGGTTGGTATCCGCTGGCACTTTTTATATATAGATAGTAACGCCGATGGCGAAGAAAGGAGTGTTATGGCACAAATCTATGTATTTGGCCGAGTCATGCACGAGCTTACTCCCAAAGAGAGCCAGTCAAAGCAGCCGTATGTTTGTTTTGATTTGATGGAACGCTCCGGAGGTGAACATCCGAACTTCTATCAAGTATGGGCCCGCGGCGACCAGGTTGCCCGGCTCACACGGCTCAAGGTCAAAAAGGGAAGCATGATCTGGCTCACTGGATCGCAGAAACTGGTGGATGTACGGCAAAAGGACGGGGCCACAGTCAAAAAGTTGAAAGTATGGCTGACGGACTTTGGCTTTCTTCCTGGGCAATCTTCCAGAGCAAAAGCGGAACATGAGCAGCATGACTCTGACGCGGCGGCAACCGCTCCAGCCCCCTCTGAGGTAATGGACGGCGACCGCGAATCCCTGCCGGAATAAAATCCGGCACTGCAAGAGGGACCGTATCAAGTTTTCAGAATGAACTGAAGCTTGGTGCGGTCCCTTTTTTTGTTTTCAAGCAAAACTTAAAAGGAAGGACGGTAACAACATGAGTAACGACAAAGGACTTTTGAGCGGCAGCATCACAATCCTGATCGGTGCTGTCATCGCCATCATGGCTTTGGTACGCGGACCCTGGCAAGCGTGGCTTCTGATAGGGGTATTTACCCTCTGGGGGCTTTGGGTCGTGCTGATCCTCCTGCTCCCCTATATGCAGCAGGCCAAGCGCCGCCGTCAGCGTCAGCAGAGGGAACGCCAGCTCCATGCCGAGGGTATCGCGCAGAACACCTTTACGGTGCCGGAGCTTGAAGGGCCTGTACCAGACGATCTGCTGCTCCGCTATGCCAACCACCGGATTTTGACTTATCTGCGTTCCTCTTTTCCCAACGCCTGCTTTGAGTGGTGTGAAAAGAGACCGGCGGATTTGATCCGCAGCAACGGCACAGGGCGTATCCGCCTTTACAATGTGGAGGCGTTCGACCATGCGGACATCACCTTCGGTAAGGACGCAACCATTCGCTGTGACCTGCTCAAGATCGTACCGCTGTCTAAAGCGGGGACGGAACAGGGGGAACAGGCAGACATCCCGCCCAACAAGCAGCCTATCGACCCGCGTATCTGGTATGAGAACAACGGGCGCACAGTCATGGAGACGCTGATTGCTGACCTGAACTCACGCGGCCACAGCAAACTCACACTGAAAGAAAACGGGGACATCTGCATCCAGCAGGGTGAAGAGCTTGTCCCGCAGGAACATCTTTCCAACTTTCCGGCAAAGGTCTACTGGCCTCGTCTGGTGGAAGTGTTTGAGAGCAACGGTCTGGCTGCTGAAACAACAGCGCAGGGCATCCAGGTCTCCTGGTGACCGCCATCGTCATGAGAAGGGAGTGAAATAACATGAAATCAGGGATCAGTCTTGTGGAAATGGCACAGGAAATCCAGCGGCAGAACGATTTGAAGGCCGATTATATGCTGGACACCCGGAGTCTCCGATTGGAGCCTTTTGGTGGCGGGCTGTATCTCAACGCTTACGACCAATCCGGTGATTATGCCGTGGAGCCGCTGGAGGTCAACGCCATCGCACACAGGCAGATCGGAACGCACCTCAAGATCCCGGCAGCCTATTATGACAAGATGCTGGAGGAATACCCCGAGCTGCTGGCGCAGAATGTGAATGCCTGGTTCCAGCGGGAGCCGGCTGTGCGTATGGTTCGCACCATAGACGGCACAGCGCGGGCGTTTCTCAGCAACCGCTACCGGCGTATCGACAACCTCGATATTGCCGGGATTGTCCTTCCAGTCCTTCAGGAGATGGAAGGGATGCACTTCGAGAGCTGCCAGCTCACCGACAGCCGTATGTACATCAAGGTTGTCAACACCCGTTTGGAGGCAGAGGTCGTACCCGGTGACATCGTGCAGTCCGGTATTATTATCAGCAATAGCGAGGTAGGCCTGGGCTCGGTGAGCATCCAGCCGCTGGTCTATCGTCTGGTGTGCAGCAACGGTATGGTGGTAAACGACGCCCAGACGCGCCGCAACCATGTAGGCCGTGTCAATGAGGCTTCGGAGAACTACCAGCTGTATTCGGAAAAGACGCTGGAGGCCGATGACAAAGCCTTCGCCATGAAGATCCAGGACACGGTGCGGGCCGTAGTAGATGAGGTGCGCTTTACCCGTGTGGTCAACATGATGCGGGAAGCCAAGGACGCCCCCATGAATACTGCCGCTGTCCCTGGCATTGTGAAGCTCGTAAGCAAGGATTTTCACATCACGGACGATGAAAGCTCCGGTGTGCTGCAGCGGTTGATTGAAGGCAACGATCTGACCTTATATGGTCTGTCCAACGCCGTAACGCGCCACAGCCAGGATGTTAAGGACTATGACCGGGCAACCGCGCTGGAAGGCATCGGCTACAACATTCTCTCCATGCCGGCACGGCAGTGGAGCCGAATCAACCAGATGGCCGCTTAAATAGCTGCCATCCATCAAAAAATTAACAGGAGGAACGAACTATGTACGAACAGAACACTTCTATGGTGGCCGCAAACGAGCAGAACAAATTCTTGCTTCCGGCGATGGTGGAGGGCGACTTCAGCCGCGATGAGATCGCAGAAGATGCGGATGGACTTCAGATGATGAGCTTCCAGCGGGTGAAGATCCCCGCCGGCGGCGCCCTGCAGTTTGAAGTTCCCACGGAAGATCCCGACAATCCGGATTATACCCGGACGCTGGAGGGCATCATCCTCTACAACCACTCTGCCTATACTCTGTGGCCGGAAGGCAGCGAGTATGACGAAGACACCAAACCGCTCTGCTCCTCTGTGGATGGCAAAACAGGGATTGGCGTACCGGGAGGTGCGTGTGCTACCTGCCCCATGAATGCGTATGGATCGGCCAAGGATGGCGGCCGCGGCAAGGCGTGCAAGAATATGAGGCATCTCTATCTGCTGCGCAGTGGTGAGTATATGCCTCTGCTGGTCTCCCTGCCGCCCACCAGCATCAGGCCGTTCAAGGAGTTCCTGAACAGGGCTTTTGTCTATCGCCAGCGTGCCACCTATGGCAGTCTGGTCCAGATCGGCCTCAAGAAAGATAGCAACGGCAGCAATGATTACAGCGTTGCAACTTTCCGCCTTTTGCGTGATTTCCAGGGGGAAGAGCTGGCCCAGATCCGCGCCTATGCCAATGTCTTCAAGGAGCAGATCAAGGCGATCAATATTCAGCGGGCGCTGATCAATGAAGAACAGCAGACCAACGATTGCGACTATGAGATCCCGGAATCTGCCACTGCGGCCCCGGCCTCGGATGGAAGCTATGTGGTCGGCGAGATCAACGGCGACTATGAACAGTTGTCGGCGTAACTATTTTTGTTGCGGCAATGCCGCATGATACATCATCAAGGGACACCTCCGGCGTAAGTCGGAGGTATCCCTTTTTTATTTAGAACGGAGGAAAATTTATGTTGTGTGAAGTACCGTTGACAAAGGAACAGCAGGATTTTGCCGCTGAACACCATGGCCTGGTCTATAAATTTCTCAATGACAACCATCTGCCGGAGAACGAGTTCTATGATGTAGTTATTTTTCCATATTTGAAGGCTGTCAAAGATTACTTTTCTGATGAATCGGCGCAGCACTATTCATTTGCTGCTATTGCTATGCATCGAATGCGTTTATGTATCTACGACTATTTTCGTTCCCAAGCACGCCGCAAGCGTAATGCAGAAGTTATCAGTATCCATCTGGGCCTATATCCGGATGGCGTGCCGCTGGAAGAGGTGCTGCCGGGTCAGGACAGTCTCATGCAGGAATTTGAAATGCAGCAGATGCTTCATGACCTGGCTTCCCATGTTTCCGAACAACAGATGAAAATTGTCCGCATGAAGGGTTACGGCTATGGCATCAGGGAGATTTCCAGCCACGAAAAAATACCGATGAAGCGCATCCAGGAACTTCTTGATGAGGTCCATGCTGTGTTTTTGAGGTTGTGCCGCGAGTAACCATCCACTTACAAACAGAATGGAGGTCGAAGTATATGACGAAATCAAAAAAATCTATTGTGATGCACGGAGCACTTCTGCGTCCGTTGGTGATTGGGCAGGGTGCCCTTCTTCACGCGGGTGGTAAGATCTATCATACCTCCCGTGTGGTAGTCATCCACGATCAGTCGGATGATATGGTACGCTTTGAAACGCTCAACTCCAATTACTGCCTCTCAATGGCCCCTTTTCCGCTGGCGGCCTGCAACCCGCTCCCGATGGTGAGTCTGGCCGCGTGCGCGTAAAGCGGTTGTAAGAAGATACCGGGACAACAGAGCTTGTCCTATATGTTTTGGGCCGTGACGGATTTCCCGCCACGGCCCTTTTTTCGGAGGATTGTCATGGATGATCAAAAAACAATAGTAGTGTCCGTTCATGCCAAAGACTGTGTGGACTACCAGTGCCGCAGGTGTGGACAATGCTGCCGTCATATCAAGGATAGTTTGATGGTGGAGAGCCTGGATGCCTACCGGTTGGCAAACTATTTGCGTGGCTGTGATCCCAACATCTGCACTATAGACGATGTGTTGACCCGATACTGCGAGCCTATGCCGCTGACCCAAGAGTGCTTTCCCATCTTCATGCTGAAAACCACGGGGCCGGACGATTCCTGTATTTTCCTGAAGGATGGATTATGCAGCATCTACGAGGTACGCCCACGGACCTGCCGGCTCTATCCCTTTTCTGTAGGACCCGGCGAGCGGGGCCGTGATTTTGAATACTGCCTCTGCTTTGACCGCAATCAGCAGTATCATTTCAACGGCGGAAAGGTTTCCGTCAAAGACTGGTTTTATCGCAATTTCCCCAGAGTGGAGAAAGAGTATTTGAAACAGGAATATGCCGCTATCACGGAAATCGGTAAGCGGATGCGCTCGATCTCTCCGGAACTATGCAAACAGATGACCTTCCAAGTGCTGTTTTACCGATATTATAACTTCGATTTGGATCAGCCGTTCCTTGAGCAATACGCGCAGAACACCCGCCTGCTGTTAGAAAAGCTTCGGCAATTCGAGGTGGAAAGGTAGGGTGCTGTGATGATGTATGCCTTGGAGCACCTGACCCGTCAAGGGCCAGGGCCTCAGTGGAAGCAATATGCTGTTTGTGCGAATAAAGACCTTTTAGAACGGATTTGCCGCAGTCAGCCCCGCCCGGATGAATGGCGTGTCAGGCTGTCTGTACAGCGGATGAAAAAGGAGGCCGCATAATATGAAAAATCAATATCAGGAGCTGCGGAATCGCCAGCAGGAGGAAGTCAACGCTTTTCCCATGTTTTTTGCGTTCGATAAACAGCAGTTCGCAGAGGGAATGCGCCGGCTCGGCCTGCGCCCTTCCGACATGAATCAGGTGTATGCTATCGCTGGCACCGGTGGATTTTACCGCAAAAGCGATGCGCCGAAGCTACATGAAATGTTTGCCCGGCACCGCAAGGAGCTTGAGGAGGCCATTGCCGCTGATAAAGCTGGAGACAATTTCATTTATGAAATGTTCCTGACTGAACTTTCCAACCACGAATACGGCTATACCGGCGATGTTCAAGACACGCTTGATGCCCTGGGTATCACTCCCCAATACATGGAGGCCATGCCTCAGCTGAAAGCTGGTTTGGACTTGGCCTGCCAAAAAGTAATGCAGAATGACTGTTTTTAAGGAGGCCATGTGATGGAGCAGCAACACTATTTCCCACCGCTTCATGGCGCTGTGGATTGTGAAAAATGCGAGGTGCGGGATTGCTGGTGCCGGGGAAAATTCCAACGGAATCGGCGCGATATGCCCCACACATCTGGAAGGTGCCCCAGGCTGCCTGATCTCTGCGGTTTTGTAGAAAAGGAAGAACGCGAGCTGTATAAAGCGACTTTTATGCTCGTTCATGCAGAGTATGGCGTCGGCGGTCTGCATTTGACGCTCACGATTCCCGGTCACAAGAGAAATCGGAAGGTCTACCAGACCAAAAGCGGGTACTGGTACTGCAACTTGACCAGCGAGAAGGGGTGTCCAGAACGGCAGGTATTGAATTTGGAGGGCTACCAGTCCAAAGAAGATATTCTGCGGCACATGAAAAGCCTTCGGACCGACTACTGCATTCTTCGCTGCAGTATGGAAGGTTTCACTGTCTAAACTGTACCAAACCACATAAATGGAGGATACCCATGAGTAAGCTGACCAAAAGAGAAATTCAGCTCCACGATCAGGCGGTTTGTCTCCTGCAGAAAGAACACCTTTCCCACGAAGATAAGCTTTTTATCTTTGAAAATTTCCGGGAAGACGCGGAGCACATCAATAGCAAGTCCGGTGCATTTTTTACTCCTTTTGGACTTGCCAACGATTTTACTCTCCAGATTCCGTGCCTATACGGAAAGACGATCAGAATTATCGACCTGTGTGCTGGAATCGGCGTACTGAGCTATGCGGCACAGCTGGAATGCAGTGACCGCAGCCGCTGCTATGCCGATATTACCTGTGTAGAACTGAATCCGCACTATGTTGAGGTTGGTAAAAAAGTTGTGCCAGAGGCCACATGGATATGCGCGGATGTTCTTGATCCCTTTCTGCCTGACCTCTTGGGCCAATTTGACTTCGCGATTGCAAATCCGCCGTTTGGCCGAATTGCAAACAATTACCGCAAAAGCTACATGAGCGGCGAATTTGAATATATGGTAATAGAGGCGGCCTCCCGTATTGCAAAGGAAGGTGCGTTCATAATACCGCAAATGAGCGCGCCATTCGTATATAGCGGAACGGAAGACCATCGCTGGCTTCAGGAAGGGCGTGCCAGAACATTTGAAAAAAGGACTGGGATTTTATTGGAGTTTAACCAAGGGATCGACACGGCCTACTATAAAAATGACTGGCATTGCACCGCGCCAATATGCGAAATCGTATGTTGTGACTTTGCAGGGACAGATACCTCTGCCGCCTAAAGGAGCAGGCGGTTTGTCCTCATGAACAACCAAGAAGCCGGTCCCTGTTCTGGGGCCTCACATAAACCGCTACAGGCCCGAAGGCACTGGCGGTTTTTCTCTATATGGAGGTGACGAATTTTGAATTTGCACGAAACAGAATATGGCCGCAGATTTTTTAATTCCCAGCTGCCCAGTCTCATCAAGGCTCTGGAGCGAATCGCCGAAAACCTGTCTGCTCCCAAGCAGTCCTTATCAGCCGATTTTGTCGCTGATCCGGATTTCCTTCATGACCTCTACTATGGAGATTATGAGCCGAGCGTGTTCAAAACACAAAGCGAGCACCAGAAGCAGCTTAACCATAATGCTTCAATGGCAGAGGAACTCCTGCGCCAGAAAATGGGCAATTCCCCGGAAGCCATGGCCGCCTTTGAAGCGTACCAGCTTGCCGCCGGTGAGTGCAGCAGCATTGTGGCCGAGCAGGCTTTTGAGTCCGGTTTTCAGACCGCAGTACAAATGCTGGTAGCCGGGCTTATACCGCCTGAAAACAAATTTGCCGCTGAAGTTCCCCTCACCACGCAAGAGCTCCGGAAGATGGACGGGGAACAAGTATTTTGTCTTGATATGAATGAGGAAGTCAGGGTTGTGGCCCGCAAAAAAGGATTCATTCAAGTCACCAACGACAAAGAGATCCATCGCATAACAGGCTTGACCTTATACCGGCATCGGCCAAGTTGGTGCCAATAAAATTTTAAGAAATGCAATGGAGGACACAATATGAAGCTTTCTGAAGACGAAGCAAAGAGATTTCTTGAGCGTCTTTGCCCTCTGCAGGAGACGGAACAGCAGCTTCTCTGCCCGCGATGCGGCCGCAACGAATTATACTCCGGGCTGTATTTTTTCCTGAACAGTTTGAGCAGATACGCTCATGCATATATCTGCGAAAAGTGCTGGATGGATGAGGCTCTGCGGGAAATAGACGGCAATCCAGTTCCCCTGACCAGTTGGAACGCAGTTCTTCCTTTTGTTTTGAGAGGCGAGATTCCTCCATCGGATAGCCCCTGCCAAGACACCAATGCGTCTGCTGGCCCCGCGCAAACCGGAGAGATTCACAATAGCGTTCAGACTGTGTAAAGCAAAGTCTGACCTTTGTGAAAATTATGAGGCACTGAAAACTATGAAATATGAAGACTATCATCTACCCAGCGGAGTAGACCTTTCTTCCATCACCTATGAGGATATTCGCTGGCAATACGGCGTATTCCGCTGTAACAGCACGGGCTCCGGCCGGTATAAAAAGCGTTTTCCGTGGGACGGTGTAAAAACCAATCTTGGGGAGATTGAAGAAAAGGACTGGTGCAGGCTGGCGGAGGCTGTCATCGAACGCGATGGGGAGACACATCTGCTAAAGCATCTGATCCAATGGTGCAGCGAACACAATTATATCGGGGCATCAGCCGCTGAACTGCGAAAAGAAGCCCTTCAGCTACACATCGACCGGGTTTTTGACAATCCGCAATGGGGCGGCTACCTTCCTTTCAATAAGAGATACCGTCCAGAAGTCTGGCGAGCCGCTCATATCGTATATGTGCGGAACGAATGCTGCCATAAGATTTCCCCCGTTACACAAGAGCAGATCGACCATGCGTACAACGGGACAATCCCCTGCCCACACTGCGGAAGATGGAGTGAATTCATCGTTTTGGGAATCCGGCTTCAGCCGGAGCCACTGGTTCCCTGCTTGAATTGTGATTGTCATGATCCTGATATGGGATGTACCATGCCCAGCATTGATAAAAGTTACGCTTGCCCTTTGGTAAGCTGTGATGATGAGCAAACGGAGGTGCTGGATGAGTAGGTATCTAAAACCGCGGGATTACGGCTATTTGATGGAGGCGGCAGCCTGTACAAAGGTGCTGGAAGATCTGCGCCGCATAGAAGCAAAATATGCCCGGACGGTGGAGAAAGAAGGCGCTGTCCGGCAGGCTGAATTTGAGAAAGTGATGCAATACCACAGCGAGCGGGAACTCCAGGATGACTTCGGATGGGGTTTCATCACCGAGGCTCAATACGACCGGTACCGGCTTCTTTTTCAGCAGGGGCAGGCTGCCATGGAGCAGCTGCCGCCGACAAAGAGCGAACTGGCTCTGCGCCTGGTGCGCCGCATCATGGCGGATATTGACGCAGATCGCCGGGAGTGGGAGTTTTCTGCACTCTCCCCGGAAGATCAGCAAGCTGAACGGGCACGGGCCGAGCAGTCGCAGAAAGAGTGGGAGCGAAAAATCGCGGAGTTGAAACGGAAGCGCGGTATCATCGAGGCCGGCGAGGACATGGAGGAAGGGTGATCACCATTTCGCGTACAGTCTATCAAGGAGGATATGGATGATGAAAATCTTCAAAAGCCAAAAGCCTGCAGTTTGCGGTACTGCCAAGCGGCCCATCCGCCGTTGGCTGCTGCCGCCTAAAAAGCAGCAGGCATATCGCTTTTATTCCACTGCTCATTTTCATGTTTACGAGCGGTGCCGTCATTTTCGACGCGGATAATAAAGGCACATTTATTGATGAATCAAGGGGACTTGCTTTTTCCCCATCAAGGGAGGAATGAACTATGATTTATAAGAAACCGGGTGAGAAATTCTCACATGAGAACATCACCTACACAGTAGGCAGCCGCGTCCTCGCCAATGAAGCGAGTGAGTACAGCGGGCTCTTCGGGCGCATCCTTGAAATTCGCACGGATGATGACCGGGAAACTGAAAATGATACGCCGGACATCTATTGTAAATTTGACCCGCCGTGCCTTTCCGCTGCCCGCCGCGCACTGGAGCAGACTTTTTCTGAACTCTATGGTGCGCCAAAGCGTGTGGGGGATTTAGGGCTGGAACTGGTCATCATGGCGCCTGAAATGTTGACGCCTCTGGCCGTTCCCGAGCAGGCGTATCCCCAAGGTACGCTTTATGTCGTCGTCTCGCACTGGGCCACTGACGGGGAATTTGGCTCTTATGAGGCTCCGTTCACTAATTTAATGGATGCCCAGCGGCAATTTCATGACGATCTGAAAAACGAACTGGAGAGCGGCTGCATTGAGAAATGGCGTGAAAAGAGTCAGTTTGCAGAGGAAGAAACCGCAGAAAGCTATGAGTGCTATCTGGATGGGGAATACTGCGAAAACCACTTTTACCTCTCCATTGAAAAACGGCCTCTGCCGCTGGCTCCTGAATTTATACGCACCGTGGCGGCAGCCTATGAAGATGAGTGCGCACGGGAGGATTTTCTTGATAAAGCTCAAGCTTTGCCGGAGTATCTGGCTCTGACAGAAGATCAGAAAAAACAACTGTTGCACAATGCGGGCATCAAAGGGCGCATCAGCCACTACCTGGATCTCTGCGATACCTATTGGGAGTGTTACTGGGATGCAGTATCCAAGGCCGCACAGGATATTTTACAGGATGATCAGCAGGCATCCTCACAAAAATAGGACGCTGGTGATTTCTGTTGTGAAATGGAGGAAAACTATGGACGAAAAAGAATTACGCAAGGCACTTGAAATTCATTTGGATACCCTTCGGAGAAATCTGGAAGTCGTATCGCTGGAAGTGCTGAAAACAAAGTACCAAAAACCTTATGAAGAACTGCGGGGGCAAATCTGCAAAGCGGCCACCGAATACACCCGTCATGTAGCTCTATGTGATATTCGTATCCGGCGCAGCCTGTTTGACGAGGCCAAAACCTACATTGATGCAGCAATTCAGCAAACACAGTGCCTGAAAAAGATTTCCGAGGCTGCTTTTCAGCGGCAGGATATGGACGAAATTGCAGCCCTGGCCCATACCTTACGAGAGGAAATTGAAAAATCTCTTCACTATTTCTACCTCGATCACATGTGCCTGCTCGTTACCCGCGAGTGCATCGACGATCCCAATAAGGTCCCGGAGATTTACAACAAGGCAACTTCTTGTGTTTGGCGCGATGGTGCGTGGCTGTTAATGGAAGATACCGAAACGGCCATTTTACTTTCCGCTCCCATCATCAACGAGCTGCCTCCCGCAGAAGCTGCCGCATAGATGATACAGCACTCCCTCAAAGACGATTGGTTCCCGTGGCCTTCTTCAATTAAGCATCCTACTCGTTGCATTTGCACATGATATGTAGTATAATTGTAGTGCAAGGAGGTCGATTATATGGATACCAATATGACATTTAGAATAGATAGTCAGGTCAAAGCGCAAATGGCCGCCATCTGCGAGCAGCTGGGCATATCCACATCCACCGCATTCAACATTTTTGCAAATGCCTTTGTCCGCAATAATGGAATGCCGTTTCCTTTAACTCTTAACACACCATCTGCGGAAATTTCAAGGGAGCAGATGTTGGCGGATACCGATGCGGTTTTAAGTTCTTTCGCTGACGACTATAAGAGGATGGCGGAATGATTTGGGTGACGGTTGAAGATGTTATCGCCGTCCATAGCAGGATCATCAAAGCTTCAGGTGGTTTGGACGGTATTCGGGACCGAAATAGTCTGGAAGCCGCAGTCAATGCTCCGTTGCAAACCTTTGCCGGTTTTGACCTTTTTGAAACGGATCTTGCGAAAATAGCCAGAATAGGGTTTGGACTAGCCTCCAATCATGCCTTTCTTGATGGTAACAAACGGATTGGCGCAATGATGACGCAGTTGCTGCTGAAATGGAACGGCTATGTTCTTGAACTGAAGCCCGGCGAACTTGCGGATATGTTTATCTCTATTGCAAATGGCAGTGCGGGAGAACACGAGCTGCAAGCATGGATCATTCAGCACCTAAAAGATTTTTCTGATTGATCTGCCAGTATTGTATCATTGATACTTTCAATGTTGCTCCACAGAAATAAAACTCTACACTTTTTCTTATTTGACAAACGCCTTTCTATTTGGCAAGGGACACTATCACAAAGGGATCGACAAACAGTGTATTTGCTGTTTGCCGGTCCCTTGTTTTTTAAGGAGGTTACCCTGATGAAACAAGAACAACAGGTGCATATTCAAAAATCCAAAGACGCCCTCTCCTACTATCGCCAAATGCAGAGATTATATGCTGCCAGCTGCGGCGGCTATCTCGGTATCCGCGAATGTGACGATACCTACAACGACTGGAACCGCAAAATAATTGATGCCTACCGTGAACGCTATGGCGCCGCCTATTTAGGCCGTATCAACTACAGTGGGAACCAGAGACAGCGGATTGCTGATGGTACTGAAAGCGTCTTTGAAGCCTATACCGGGCAGCCGCTCTATAACTTTTGCTGTGATTTCTGTGTGTCGGCGCCAGACCGCACACTGGAAGAATTGATTCGGCACTGGAATAATGCAGCTGTCCCCCTCTCCGAAAAGAAAGTTGATGCCATTATGGACCGCATTCAGGTATTATGCGGCCAGACTTTCATCTGGTATTAACAGAAAGGGCGGGAAGCGATGAACTATATCGTCTATGGGAAGAAAATTGGAGCCCGCTGTTATGGCGCTATAAATTTGCATGAAGGAAAAGTTGGGGTCGGCCTGGTTTATGCTACGCTGATCCCAGATTGTGGCCGCGCCAAAATGTATGCTGACAAGATGGCTGAGATGGTGCCCGGTTTTATCTTCCAAGTTCGCGGTGCCGGCACTCGCAAGGTCTACTATGAAAAGGCCGGCAAGCCGGAGGAATCGGTATGAGCGCCGGGGAGTCTTCTTTTCTTCTCTGGCTTCGGGAGGTCGTTCAGCCGCAAGCAGACCCCCGTTCCGGGAATGCCGCGGCGCTGGATGATTTCTCGCCGGATGGAATGCGGGAATATTGCTATCCCAAGGAGTTTACGGTGTCCGGCGACGCCTATATGTGGTCGGTTTCAAGCGCCCACACAAAAGGGCGGCATCTCTGCACCCACTACGAAATTTGGTTTTTCGGGCCAGCGTTTGGCTCTGGCCAGAGAATCGCCACCGGCAGTCCTACCAAAGCCAAAATACGGCGCGGTCTAAGAAAAATCTATGATTATTACTACGGAGGAAACTCGAATGAAAACGATCCAGCTCACTTTTCTGTTTGAAGACACAGGCTTCTGCAAGGATGTGTTCCAATCTGTAAACCAACCCTATTACTACTGCAACCGTGATACGGTTGATGGCACATGGTACACTTCTACCCCGGATGATTATCAAAATGATTGCCGCATCCGAAAGGATGTTATCATCGAGATCATCTCGGATGGGCAGGTGATCGCTCTGGATGGAAACGGGGACTTCGAGGGCAAAAAACCATTCATCCCCTTCTATACCTTTAGGGAACGACTGGCACAAGCGTTCTTGAATAAACACCCGGGGCTCCACAGTTATGAAGATATGAAACAAAAGCTCCTGTTCCTGCCGGGCGGGGAGCCTTACTCTGACCCGAGCAGCTGTCAGGATAACTGGATTTTTGCCCTTGATTTTGGGAATGAAACCGAACAGGTCCTGGAATCTGCCGACTGGATGGGCCGGGAGTATCACATTCTTGCCGTCCAGTACACGCACAAACCCACTGGCTTTGTATTTACAAATTATCGTTTTCGGGCGGCTGTTCTCCCACCGAGGGCTTCCAGCCATGATCTTTTGCTTTATGATTGGCACGAGGACCGTTGAAGGAGGATCGTTTATGGGAGTATTGCTGATCCGAGAATTGAATGTTGATGGCTGCGGCGACTTTGCTGATGTACTGGTCCAAACTGACCAGCCGGTAACGCCAGAGCAGATGAAAGAGCTGCACCACGAGCTGACACGCCTTAACAACGAACAGGAGTGCCCAGATACGGATGATGTGGTGGAAGAAGCCGTGAAAAACACTTTGGGCGAGACGGCCCGGTGTATCGACTATGCCCTGCTGGAATATGGCGGGGCCGGCCGTCACTGCGATGAAAATTTTCATTGACTACCTTCGCCGAGTTATCGACAAGCATTTACATCAAATCAAAAAGGAGAATCACCATGAATATATTACATGACAAATCTTCTGTCAAAAGTTCCAGCGCAAAATGGATTGACCGGGGTTATGCCCGGGAAGATGTCCATTCGCTTAGACTCCAATATGTCTACACCCCAGAGCAGCGGGAGGCAAACCGTCAGATTTGCGATGACGGCCCTGACGAGGCGCACCGCAGGATCAAACGGGCAGCTGAGTCAAAAAACGCTGTGATGGCCTCTGTCATGGCGGCCATTGCCAGGGAGTTTATCTGCTATCAGTATGAATCCGAAGATCCGGCGCCTTATGGAAGTTCCCGTTGGGAATTGTTTTTCTGGTGCAACGACTTCAGCAATACACTTCACGGCTATGGGTTGTCCGGGCGTGACTATTCGTATTTCACACTGTCCTTTAATTTAGCCCAAACCGTCGAACAGCGGGCGGCAGTCTGCGGGCGTGTCCTGCAGTTTTTAGAAACCCGCTTTCATTCAAACCCTAATCTTGAGGTTGCGGTGCAGTACACCACATGGTACGACAAAGGAAAGATCAAAGCGGACGCCAAAAAGGTGCAACATCTTCTGGATGGCCGCCAGTACACCTATGGCACCAAGGAAGGCAAATTTGTTGTGGAGAACGGTCAGCTTCTCTTCCACCCCAAGTATGCCAAAAAATATAACTACCGTGTGGACGATTCTGATATTCTCGCTATATGCTGGGAACTGGATCTGACACCCAACATCAGTACAGTTCCAGCCCAAAAACCAATGCCGGCCATGGGTAGGCAAGGGCCTCTTACTTTCCCTTATGAAAAGTATGGCTCTGTCCATCCTATCCAGTTAAAGGTATCCGCCTATATGGACGGCAACCTGGCGATTGCCATGCACACATGGGAAAATGGCTATGCGGAGCCCTGGGCCTCTCTGACGGTCAATCTGGACGGGGAACGGGGGAAAGACTGCGCGTTCATCGATACCAATGGCGATGCCGATTTCCCGGTCTGGCTGATCCGCCACGGATTGGCTATCCCTACCGGAGCAACGCAGCGCAGTGGTTACTGTGAGTATCCAGAGTACCGCTTCCGGGCAGACCGCCTGCGTGAACTGGACCCGGAGGGGTACGCTGAATATCTATCATTGCAGGAAGGGAGGTGCAGCGCATGAAGTACAAGGAAGTCTATTTGGTGCTAAACCAACGCAAATTAGATGCTCCAGGCTTCCACTACTCTGATTACAGCGGGTGGCGGGCTGCCAACCAGTCTTATATGACCCGCCAGCGCCCGCTCTGGATTGTGGCAGAAGACCCGGCTGCTGGCAGACGGATGTGGATCTGCCACGACGGCTCTGCGTTGAGTGTCACCATCTGCAAAATGAATTCAGAAGGGCATAACTGTGGCGTCAGTCATCGCCTCCCCTGCAAAAACCGCACGGAACTGGCTGCAACTCTGCGAACTCTTTTTTCGATGAGCGAATCTGTTGCATAGATTGAACAATTTATGAAGCAGGGGGAAGACCTCGATATAATTTTGAACATAAATTCAAAGTCAGGAGACATTACCATGAAAATCAAATTATATCCCAAAGAATTACTGGAAGCCGCTTGGAAGCAAGACAAAAAGCTTTATGCTCATGGCGATGCAGCGGCCCCTCCCAAATGCCTGCGGTGTGGCTCTCTTCTGGCAGCCCACCTGATGGTCAATGCCCTCAGCCGCTATGCGGATGTGCAGATCTGTGAAGCCTGTGGCATGGATGAGGCCCTTCGGGATGCCGCCCATACGCCCCTGCCCCTTGCGGAGTGGGATGCCGTCAAGTCTGGACATCTGAAGAAAAGCGCAGAAAAGTCCACCTGTTATCTGGTGCAGACCTGCACTTTTTCAGAAGTGTTCAAGCACACCTACAAGCCTCCGATGCAGCTCATCGAACGCCCCGTCAGCGAACTTGCTTATTCCCGTTCGGATTACGATGGATACCGCTGGTGGACAACCTGGCACAATGAGAGCGGCAAAAAGACGCCGCCAGAACTGGTAAAGGAGATCGATGAGTTTCAAAACACCCTGTTCAAGTTACCGGCCTTTAAGACGCTGGAGACCATGAAACGCTTCTGCCGATATGCCGAGACTACCAGTGATCCGACTGAATTTAACCTCTATTCTGAAACGGCACATTTGTACATCCGGATTCGGCTGATCACTCGGTTTCGGGATTACAACGCCTATATCTACTACTATGATAAGGCTGCCGCTGGAGAGGAGCAATAAAATTGCAATAAGCATTTTGCAGAGATTCTTTTCTGAGCGATCTGGTAAAAAGGAAATCGTGGTAGGGTAAGTTTTACCGCAGTGTGGCCTCACCTTTTCGGGTGAGGCCCACAGGTTATGTCGGAATAAGCGCACAGCAGCATCCAACTACTGCTGTGCGCTTGTTTTTTTCCTCTTAGTACATCCTGTTTGAATCCACGGGAAAGGCCCCGAGATCAAAAGGTCTCGGAGCCTTTCTCATAAATTCAAATTCGGAACAGTTTGATGGCTCGCATCAATGTAATGCACTGCTCCTGGTATAGATCCTCATCCAGCCGGCCGTCAATTACAGAATATTTGAGCAGTAAGGGCCGATACATATTCAAAATATCGGTAATTGACTCCAGATCACCTTCTTTTGCCTGAAACAACAGTTGTTCAAATATCATGTTTTTCCACCCCCTCAATACTTTTTCTCAACTTTTGAACAGCACGGTAATAGACTGCAGCTGCGCCTTTATAAGTCAGGCCCAGTCTTACACCAATCAAGTCAAAAGGGCAGTTGTCCAAAACATGCGACAGGAACACATACCGCTCGCGTTCATTCAACCGCTTGAGTGCATAGAAGAGCGCATTACTTTCGATCACATCCCATAGAGGAAGGTGCTCTGTAACCTCTTGTTCCAAAGTCTGTCCTGTGGTATAGGTTGTATCGGTCAGTATTTCACTGTTGCTGTATTGGTTGAGCATGTTCAGGTAATCGCGCCGAGTGCGTTTTACTGCCTGGATTAAGTAACCTGTAAATCTGATTTGTAGTTCTTCCTCTATCTGTCCATTATTTCGATACCGCATGGTCTTGTCCTCCAAATCGTTCAAGAATTTTTGGGAATCTTGAACATTTGGAGGGGATCGGCACCGAACTAATGGGCGTCTTCGTGTTCTATATAAAACAACACAGCCGACCACACACCACAAAGGTGAGCAATCGGCTGTGTGATACACATAAAGAAGTCCGTCACGACTTCCGACGCCCGCAGGAGGAGGCTTGTCGCTTGTCTTGTGATGTTCCCGCCCTGTCCTCCGAAAAGGGCGGCAGAAGAACCATATTCGATAGTAAACTGTGTGTCGAAATGTAAGCAGATGGGCGACGAACCTTTTTATGTGCATGGTTTTCAAACTTTCCATGCGCATTTGGCTCCTTGCCATCTGAACCGCACTTTGCACACGAACCTGCATTGCCCATTAGAGCGGGCAGCAGGTCTGCCAATGATCCAGGTTCAGTAATTTGATTTTTTTGTAGAATTTTGTCGGGAATTAAAAGAAAAGGCGGCCTCATTCATTTAAGAATAAGACCGCCTAACGCAACTTAAAATTCCCTCTGCTATTTCGATTTTTAGTTTTCATACACATTCCTCCCGTTTTCGAAAGTTGCCTATATGGTTAGAATTTATCTCCATTGTATTCGGTAAATCTGACCAAATTCTGACTAAGTTTTCACTTTTTCCATTTTAATTCCAATTTTCAACACGGCAAAAGGGAGCAGCCTTCATTGATCAACAAAGGCCGCTCCCTTTTACTTCTACTTCTCAAAGCGATAACCGTATCCGTGTACCGTTTGAATCGCATTGATATTTAGTTTTTTCCGTATCTTGTAGATCCGGCTGGTAACGCTTTCAAGGCCAGAGGCAAAATCATTGGGCATTGCATACTGGTAAAGCTGCTCCCGGGTAAAAGTCCAGCCGGGGTGTAAGGCCAGATAATATAAAATATTGAACTCCATTGTAGTTAACTCCACAACTTGTTCATTTACATAGACCCTGCGTTGGTTTGGGTCAATACGCAAATTCCCATATTGCAGTACAGCTACCCCCGTCAACAGCCTCACCTCCCGCGACTATTTCTTTTTGTCCATACTTTGCTTTAGATGCCGAAAGCTATTCTCGCTAATCACATGTTCCATGCAGCAGGCCTCCTGTTCCGCTGTTTTTGGATCGACACCCGCCTCCGTCAACAAGCGGGTAAAGAAGCAGTGTTTCTCATAGGTCTGCTCGGCTACCTCGCAGCCCACATCAGTCAGGCGGAGAAAGAAGTCCCCGTCCATGGTGAGGAAACCGCCCTTTTTTAAGGTTGCTACTGCGTGGCATACACTGGGTTTAGACACCCCCATGTGCCGGGCCACATCCACGGAGCGCACCATGCCTTTCTCTTTCTGGAGCATCAATATAGCTTCCAAGTAGTCCTCGCCGGACTGGTGCAACGACAAACAAATCTGCCCCCTTTCCTTTGGAAACACATCCTTTGACAAGGAGCCGGTCTTAGCAGGCCGGCTCCTTGTCTCATATTCTGATAGTCCATCACTCCGCTGGCTGGATCAGCCGCACATCAAAGAACATGGGCGTGCTGGAAAAATCATAGCCCGCGATCTTGTCCGTGTTGTAGACAATCATATCCTTGACGAACAGCAGGGGCAGATCCAACACATTGTCGTTGTCGAAGTTCAGCAGTTCATCGAAAATCTCCTGAACCCTGGCACTGTCATCCGTAGTCTGGAACTCCTCAATCAGAGACAGAAACTCGTCGCTGCCTTCCACAGCGGGGAGACTGGGCACATGGGGAGAGCGGGACAGCATGGGAATGAAGTAGTTGTGAGGACTGGTATAGGGCTGCTCGGTGTTCCACATGATGAGGTCATAGTTTCCGGCAACGCCTTCCTGCCACCAGGTCATCATCTCCTGGCCTTCCGTCTCCACATTGATCCCTACCGCCGCCAGCTGGCTCTTGACCGCCGTAGCCAGGGACTTATTCAGCGCGTCCCCGGAGTCATAGGTGTACTTCAAAGACAGTGCCTGCCCATCCTTTTCCCGAATACCGGTGGACTCATTCAGTACCCACCCGGCTTCATCCAGGAGCGCATTGGCTTTTTCAGGGTCGTAGGTACGGACCACATTCAGCTCCACATCCGTATAGGGGATGCCGTCGGGGAACAGGTGGTCGGCGGGAGTTTCCTCGCCATAGGTCAGCCCTTCAGAAAGGGTTTCCTTGTCGATGGCGTAGGCTACGGCTTCGCGCACTTTCAAATCGGACAGAACGCCGGAGGCGTTGAGCACCAGGTTGCGGGTCTTGGAGTCGCTCTCCGCCACCGCGCCGGCGATATTGGGGAGGGAGGTGGCCTGCTGATAGTCATCCCAAGTCAGAAGTGCGCTGCCGTAGATCAGGTCGATCTCACCGCTCTGGAGCGCCTGAAGCCGGGCGGAGGCGTCGGGAATGTACTTGACAATGACTTCATCATAGTAGGGCTGTTCTCCCCAGTAGTTCTCGTTGCGGACAAAACGGACATAGTCGCCGTCCACGATCTCCTCATACACATAGGGGCCGGTGCCTACCACACCATTCATGGACTGGTAGTTCCCCTCCTCCAGTACGGCGGGAGATACCAGGACCATGGTTTCCGGATAGCAAAAGTCCATCAGATAGGCGAAGTAGGGACCGGGATAGTGGAATGTCACCGTGTACTCGTCCACGAC
The DNA here is from genome assembly GCF_040226735.1 of Intestinimonas sp. RTP31139st1_F5_RTP31139_211217. NCBI lineage: Bacteria > Bacillati > Bacillota > Clostridia > Eubacteriales > Intestinimonas > Intestinimonas sp. RTP31139st1_F5_RTP31139_211217. Next base: position 139,912 of record NZ_JBCOAQ010000002.1, read on the forward strand.
CTCAATGCTCTCCACCTTGGCCACAGCGGAGATATTGCTGAAATTGGGATTGGGGTGTGCAAACTCAAAGTCCGTCTTGACCGCCTCCGCATTGAACGGCGTTCCGTCGTGGAAAGTAACTCCTTCTTTCAGGTGGAAGGTCAGCGCCTTCCCGCCATCAGAAAACTCCCAGCTCTCCGCCAGGCAGGGGACGATCTCCCCGTTCTCATAGTTGACAAGGCCCTCATAGCAGAGCTTTGTGCCGATGTTATTCTGCACATCCATGTTGAGGGGGTAGAGGGTGTTCAGCTCCGCGCTGACCGCAGTGGTCAGGATCTTGGGCTCCTCCGCCGTCTGGCTGGAGGACGGTTCCTGCGAGGTGGAGGGCGTCTCATTTCCACCGCAGCCTGCCAGTGCGCCGCAGAGCAGTGCGCCGCACAGGGCAAGAGAAAGCAATCTCTTTTTCATGGGTTTCTTCCTTTCATTACTGTTTTATGCCAACACGGACAATCTGTCCGGCTTGCATCGTGAGAATGGTGTCGGACAGGCGGTAGGCGCTGTCCATATCGTGGGTAATAAGCAAAAAAGCACAGTCGAACTCCCGATGGTATTGTTCCAGGACACGCATGACGGCATCGGCGGAGATCAAATCCAAACCACTGAGCACTTCATCCAGAATGAGATACTTGGGGCGGATGGACATGGCCCGCACCAGGGAGAGCCGCCGCTGCTCCCCGCCGGATAACTGCCGGGCGGGGACATCCAAAAGCCGCTCCTCCATGTGGGTCAGTTCCATGAGTTCGCCAATGCGCTCCCGGCGCTGCCGCTTTGAGAGGCAGGTCAGATTGACCATCGCCTCCTCCACATTGCTGCGGACAGAGCGCATGGGATTCAGCGTCCCGCTGGCGTCCTGAAAGACCGCCTGGAGTTTTGTACGCCGCTTTCTCCAATTCTCGGCGTTCCAGCCGGAGGTGTCCTCTCCATCCAGGGAGATCGTCCCCTGATCCGGTGGCTCCATGCCGACCAGCAGGCGGGCCAGGGTGCTTTTCCCGGAGCCGGACTCTCCCACCAGTGAGGTGAAGGAACCGGGCTCCAGGTGAAGGGACACATCCCGGAGCGCGGCAAAGGAGAGCCCATGCGCGCCGGCGTAGGTTTTGCTGATGTGCTCGGCAATCAGTCCGTCCATGTCCATCCCTCCCTGTTCACCGGGCGGTTTGCCGCGGCATATTCCTTGGTCCACGCCTGCTTTGGGTGTTCCAAAAGTTCCTGCATCGTCCCCTGTTCGGTCAGCATCCCGTGTTCCATCACATAGACCGTCCCGCAGAGGGCGCGGAGTGCGGCAACATCGTGGGAGATAAACAAGATGCCAGCGCTTTCCCGCTGCTGTTCCAGAAGCTCCAGCAAAAGCGTCCGATTTTCCGCATCCAGTGCGGAGGTGGGCTCGTCGGCTAAAATGTATCTGGGATGCAGGGCCAGCAGCAGGGCGGCCGCCGCCCGTTGCAGCATCCCGCCGGAGAGCTGGGCAGGGTAGCTGTTGAGCACCCGCCGGGGCTGGGACAATCCCAAATCCGCCAAAAGCGTTTCCGCCCGCTCCAGCGATGTTTTCCCGGAGACGCCTGTCCTCAACCGCAGGGTCTCCTCCATTTGCCGCCCCAGCTTGAGCCTGGGGTCAAAGGCGGTCATTGGGTTTTGCGGGATAAAGCCCAGGGTCGTTCCGCACAGCTCCCGACGCTTCCGAGGGGACAGGGCCCATAGCGATTGTCCGTCCACCTGGATCGTACCGCCGCTGACCTGGCAGCCGCCGCTTAAAATGCCGAGCAGGGCCTTGAGCAGCGTGGTCTTGCCCGCTCCGCTCTGCCCGGTCAGGCCCACAGCCTCTCCGGTCTCGAGTTGAAAAGAGATCTGCTTCAAAAGCTGGGCGCCGTTCCGGGCCGTTACAGATAAGTTTTGTACCTCAAGCACGAGCGGACACCCTCCTTTCGATCCAGCGCCCCAGCGTATGGAATGCCATGGTACACACCACGATCATCAAAACCGGGTACAGCGTGAGGCCGGGATAAGAGAGCAGATAGTGGTGCGTCTCCGACACCATGCTGCCCCAGTCCACTACATTGTCGCCCATGCCCAAGCCAATGAATGAAAAGCTGACGATGGACAGCGTCATATCCGCGCAGGAGAGGCAGATAAAGTGAAGGACATCCCAGACCAGATTGGGGAGGATATGGACAAACAGGATGCGGCGCGGCCTTGCACCGGAGGCCACCGCGCACATCACATAGGCTTTCCCCTGCTCAATCCCGGTCCGTGTCTGGACCAGCTTGATGACCCGCAGCATCAGGGAGGCCGACACCGCCACTACCATAGTGAACACGCTGTTGCCCCAGGCGGCAATAAAAATGATCAGGTAAGCGATGGGCGGGATTGCGGTGACCGCATTCAGTACCCCCTCCAAAATCAGGTTTTTGCCGTTCTTTCCGCCGCCCATGAGCAGGCCGGCCAGCGTTCCCAACACGGAAACCGTGACGGAGCCCACCAGGACGATCCCCAGTGTGGTCCGTCCGCCATAGAGCAGGCGGGACAGCACACATCGCCCCAGATTGTCCGTGCCGAGAGGGAACTCCGAACAGGGGGATAGAAATTTCTTGGTCAGATCCACCAGATCGGGATCATTGGGGGCGAGCAGGAATCCAAAAGCACAGACGCAGAGTACCAGAAGCGGCAGAATCAGCCCAGCCTTTGCCACAAAAGAATGTTTTCTCATGCCCGGCCTCCCACGGCCCGCATATCGCTTCTCAGGCCATATTGTAAAAGCTCCGCCGCTGTGTCCAAAAGCACCAGTGTCAGCGCCAACACCAGAACTGCGGCGTGGATCACCGGCGAGTCCCGCTTTACCACCGCGTCAATGATCAGGTAGCCCAGCCCGGACAGGGAGAACACCCGCTCTACAATGGCTGCATTGGCAAGGCACAGCCCCAGCATCTGGGCGAAGCTGGGTAAGAGGTCCACCACGGCGTGGGGGAATGCGTGAAACAGAAGGATGCGCCCTTCCCTCAGTCCGCGGCACCGTAAGTACATGGCATAGTCCTGCTCCATTTCTCGTTCCAAAGAGGCCGCCAGCATCTGCCCATAGAAGCAGATCCCCAGGACCGACAGGCAGAGCGCCACCGGAAAGTAGCGAGCAAAACCGCTGTTCCCCGAGACGCTGATCCAGCCCAGCCGCACCGCAAACAGGTCGATGAAAGCAGTCCCCAGATAGAAGCCGGGCACGGAAATGCCGATCATGGTCAGGAATGAGAGAATCATGCCTCCGGCTTTCTGCCGCCAGAGATACCCCAGCATCCCCACCCCCAGGACCCCAAGGGACATGATTACAGCGGAATAGGCCACCACCGTCAGTGTAACGGGTACTGTTTTCGCCAATTCCTCCGTCACCGGGTTTCCTGTCCCCAGGGAAATACCGAAGTCCATGTGGAGCGCGTCCACCACCCAATCGAAATACTGCACCGGCAGCGGCTTGTCCAGGCCCAGCATGACGCGTGCTTCGTCGATCTGCTCCTGGGTGACGACGGCGGAATTGCGCTTCACATACGCTGTGGCCGGATCAATGGGAGAGAGGCGCATCAGCAGAAAAGAAAGAAGCGTGACCGCAAACAAGGTCAGCAGGACGACAACAGCCCGCCGAATGAGATAGCGTCTGGTCCGCTGTGCCATAAGATCACCTCCAAAAGTTAGTTACTGCTAATCATCTGCCAAGGAAAAAGCGCACCGAACTCGATGCGCTTTCTGGCAGATACCCCCGCGTACAAGGGCATTATAGACGATTTTCTGTTGTTTCACCACTCCCGCAGGACGCTGTCTGCTCCTATCAGACAAAAAGTTTTTCGGTACTCCGTTGGGGTGTGCCCTGTGTACTGCCGGAACACCTCGGAAAACTTACTGGCGTTCTGGTACCCCACCTTGCCGGCGATTTCCGTCACATCCAGCTTCGTTTCCCGCAGAAGCCCTGCCGCTGTGTGCATACGGTAGGCTTGCAGATAAGCATTGATGGTGGTTCCGTACACCTCCTTGAAGCACTTTTTCATGGAGGTCAGCGGAAAGGAAAAGGTCTGGGAGAGTTCTTGCAGGGTAATGCGGCGATCCAGGTGCTCTACCAGATACTGCCGGACTGATTTAATCTGTTCCACCTGGGTCCGGTCTACATACGGCCGTTCTTCTCCGCGTGCCGTGATCTCCGGGGAGCCGAGGAAGAGGAACAGCTCCATCACCTTGAGCTTGAAATAGCCTGCCCGCAGATTTTCCGGCGCATGGTAAAGTTCAGAGAAAATGTGCTGAATGGACTCAGTGGCCCGCATGATGAAGCAGGAGTTGCGGGCGCACAGACGGTCCCGCATGGCGAAGAGGTCGCAGTACAGCCCTTCACCCAACGCCTCCGATACCTGACGCAGCACTCTGTCCGCCACCGGAATATCCACCGCGATGGTGATGCCGTGGTAGTGGGACAGGGGGAACCAGGTCTCGCGGGTCCGGTTGGTCATGACATTGACGGCCAGATCACCCTCTCCCAGATAGACTGCGCTCCCATCTGAAAATTCACACTCAAACCGGCCAAGCCGGCAGTGATTGATCTCCAGCAGGTCGGCCCGGGGGTCCTCCCGGTGCGCCACTCCGCAGGACATATGAATATCATCATAGAGCAATTCGATTCCGGGGAACACTGGGTAGCGGGTAATGACGCCCTCTCCGGTTTCGTTTTCCATCTTGTAGACAGAACAATTCTCTCCCTGAATGATAGTTTGAGCCGCCTCCCCCTGCAGAACCTGGGTTTTAATCAGCTCCTCGTCCGCAAAGCGGACATGATTCAAGCCGGCTCGTTTCTCTTGGCTGTACTCCATCAACCACATCACCTCCTCTGACGCGCTACAAAAAATATACCCCGGCGCTCCTGTGTTAAGTTCGCTTGGGATTTTGGGGAAACCATCCCCGCTCTACCCGCCGTGCCTGTTCTTTCAGTTCCCGGATGCTCCAAAGAAAAGCCACGCCCACAAGTCCCAAAAGAATAGAGAGCAGCCCATGTGCAAACAGCGCCAAACCCAGGCAGATCAGCCCGCACAGGAGAAACAGCGGCCAAATCTTTTGAGAAAAGTGGTATTCACACCAGATTACCAGCGGATGAAAGGCTCCAATCACCAGCAGAGAGGCCGCTCCGACTGCGATCCCCTCAAAATTCAATTCCATAGAAGTCCCTCCCCAGCCCATGATACAACGGAGTCCGGCAGGCAGATAAGCCGCCGCATCAAGCCTCCAGCTTCCAACTGTTGGCCTTGGCCCGGACATGAACAAAGTCGGCATACAGGCCAGGTTGGGCGATCAGTTCCTCATGAGTACCCCGCTGGACAATGTGCCCGCCATTGAGGACCAGGATCTGGTCGGCATTGCGCACCGTTTTCAGCCGGTGAGCGATTAGAATCAGGGTTTTTCCCTTTGTCAGAGAGGAGATCGCGGCCTGGAGTTCCGCTTCATTCTCGGGGTCTACGCTGGCCGTGGCCTCGTCCAGAATTACGATGGGCGCATCCTTGAGCATGGCCCGGGCGATGGAGATACGCTGTTTCTCGCCCCCGGAGAGGGAGCCGCCGCCCTCTCCCAATACCGTGTCGTAGCCATCCGGCAGGGCCATGATAAAATCGTGGCAGCAGGCGGCCTTGGCAGCGGCCACCACCTGCTCATGGGCGGCGTCCGGGCGGCCGAACTTGATGTTGTTCTCCACCGTGTCGTTGAAGAGATATACCGACTGAAACACCATAGAGATGTTTTTCATCAGGCTGTCCAGCTTGTACTCCCGCACATCATGGCCGCCCACGATGATCCTGCCGCCCTGAACATCCCAGAAGCGGGCGATAAGATTGCACAGAGTGGTCTTGCCGCCGCCGGAGGGGCCTACCACAGCGGTGGTGCTGCCGGCGGGGACTGTAAGGCTCACATGATCCAGGATAGTCCGCTCCCCATAGGAAAAAGAGACATCCTCAAACTGAACAGAAGCATCCTCCGGTTGGAGTTCCGCCCCGTCAATGTCCATCACCGGCGTATCGTCGATGGAGTTGGCCTTATCCATAGAGGCGCCCAGCATCTGTAGATTGTCTGCCATATTGCCGGCGCTCTCCAGCTCCGCGTAAAGCATGAAAGAGGCAACAAGCATCAGCAGGCACCGGGTCAGAGGCAGGCTCCCGCCGGAATAGAGCACCAGGGCGCACACAGCCAGCGCCACGGCGAACACCCGCACCGTAATCTGCCGCAGGCCCATCCAGGGGGCTACGGAGTGTTCCAGCCCCAGGGCCTTTTCACAGCTTTCATCCACGGTTTTCTGCACAGCCTGGCCGCTGTCCTTATCTAAGCCGTAAGCCTTTACCACACTCATGCCCTGGATGTACTCCAGCACCGCCTCCACCAGCTTCATCTGGGCGTGCTGGCGGGCAGGCCCCGTCTTGAGCAGAGACCGCTGGCTCAGTTCCGCAACCAGCAGATAGGCAAGAATCCCCCCGATAGCCAGCAGGCCGAGCCGCCAGTCTACAAGCAGGATTGCCAGACTCATGGCCAGAGTGTTGAGAAACCCGCCGATGACGCTGACCAGGCAGCGGGCGGCGTTATTCTCCACATCTCCCAGTGTGGTGGTGACTACGGCGGTAATGTTGCCCAAGGAGTTGTCATTGAAGTAGCCCATGGGGATGTAGCGCAGCCGATCTCCGATATGGACCCGTTTTTCTGCCACCATGAAGTAGCCCGTCTCTGTCTCCGCATTGGTGGACCAGTAGGAGCAGGCGGTCCGTCCCGCTACAGAGACCAGCATGACGCCGATCACCGGCCATATGCTCAAGCTCGCGCCGGCCACCAGGATCTCCAGGGTCAGCATCAGGGCCCAGAACTGGAACGCGGTGAACACAGCCCCCAGGAAAGCCACGAGCATGGATTTTTTCAAAAGCCCCCTGCGGCTGCCCGCAAAGGCGGAAATTTTCCGAAGTACGCTGAACATCTCTTATTCCTCCTCTCCGTCCCGGACGCCCAGATAGGACTGCCACATTTGCCGGTACAGCGGGCAGGAGGCCAGCAGCTCCTCCTGCTTCCCCTGAGCAACGATTCGGCCATCTTCCACCACAACGATGTTGTCCGCGCCGGCCACCGTGCCCAGCCGGTGGGCAATGACGATCAGCGTCTTACCCTCCGTCAGACGGGAGATGGCCTGCTGGATGACCGCTTCATTCTCCGGGTCGATGCTGGCGGTAGCTTCATCGAGAATGACGATGGGCGCATCCTTCAGCATGGCGCGGGCAATGGAAATGCGCTGCTTTTCGCCGCCGGAAAGGTGGCCGCCGCCCCCGCCGCAGATGGTGTCGTAGCCCTGATCTAGTTGGCGGATGAAATCATCGCACCCGGCCGCCTTGGCTACCGCCTCGACTTCCGCATCGGTGGCGTTCAGGCGGCCCATGCGGATGTTGTCCCGCACCGTGCGGTCAAAGAGATAGTTGTCCTGAGATACATAGGCAATCTGGCGGTTGAGCTGCTCCAGCGGGATCTTCCGCAGATTCACACCGCCCAAGGCGACAGAGCCGCCCGTCACATCCCAGAAGCCGGCGATGAGCTTGGCGATGGTGCTCTTGCCGGAGCCGGAGGGACCCACCAGAGCGGTGACCGTCCCCGGCCGGATGTCCAGGCTTACATCGTGGAGCACTTCACCGTCCTCCTGCTTGTAGGCAAAGGACACATGATCCAGCCGGATACCCAGCCCATTCAGCTTCGTCTCTGCCGCGGGGCGCTCCAGCTCCGGAGCCTCCAGAATGGCGGAAATCTCACCCACATTGGTACCCACCACCGCCAATTCGTCCACAAAGGTCATGGCTGATACCAGAGGACCGGTAAGCCCCAGGGACAGCACGACGATGGTGAGGAATACGGCGGTGCTCAGGCTTCCGCTGCCCCACAGCAGCAGTCCCACCGGCAGGACGGGTAGCAACACTGAGGGGATGACCGCCTGCATGACCGCCATATACTTCTGGTTGTCCGCCATCCAGTCCACATAGTATTGGGCGTTCTCGGTCACGGCATCGGAGTACCGCTTGTAAGACCCTGCGGACTGACTGAACGCCTTGACCACCTGGATGCCGCCCACATACTCCACGATGGCATTTGCCATGCGGCGGCCCACCTCCACGGCGCCCTGCCAGCGGGCGGCGTAGGTCCTGCCGCTCTGGGAGGCTACTGTGAACCCGATCACCGTGGTCACCAGGGAGGCGAGCCCCATTCGCCAATCCAGGACGAAGATATAGACCGCGATGCTCACCGGCACCAGCAGATTGGAGGTCATCTCCGGCAGCAGATGGGCCAGAGTGGGCTCCATCCCTTCCACCCGGTCAACAATGGTGGTCTTATACTGGCCGGAGGGCGTGTCCAGAATCGTCCCCATGGGCACCCGGCTCAGTTTGGAGAGCAGATTTTGCCGCACACGCCGCAGCGTGTGATAGGTGGCCGTGTGGGACAGGCTGGTAGACCATGTGGAAAACAGCGCCTTTCCCGCATAGCCCGCCAGGGCCAGACCGCACCAGGGCAGGCACTCCGCAAGGCCGCCTCCTTCCAGCAGCAGCCCAATCATAGCAGCCACGCAGAAGTATGGCGCCATACCGCAGGCCACCCCCAGCACCGCCAGGGCTACCGAAGCATAAAATCCGCCGTGCTCACCACTTGCCCAACCCCACAGCACAGCAAAGGGTGAGGGCGCTTTCTTGTTATCCATAGCTTAAAACCCCTTTCTTATAGTTAGTAAGTGCTAACTTAAAATCAAAAGGAAAACCCTTTATTCAAAGGGTATTCCAAGGAGACGGAACCAGCCCGCGGAGTAAAAATTCCGCAGGTCATCCATATAAACCATCGCTTTTTCCCGCGGCATATCATGGCGGATTGTTTCAAACATGCCGTTGAAGAGTGCGGTGGACATGATGTGGATCAGTTCATCATCCAGACGGCGAATGGGGTAGCCAGCTTCCACCATTCGATCCACCAGAAGCCGTCCAGAGTGATCCTCAATTTCCGCCAGGGTATCCAGGTAGTGCTCGTACTTTGTCCCGGAGGAACAGCAGGCGATGAGCTTGAATGCGTCAAAGTGGTCGTAGAGAAAGTCCATCATCCAGGAGGCTTCCTTGTCCGGCACCTCCGGGAGCTTTTGAAGCTGCTCCTCCAAACTCCTGCCGGCAAAGGTCTGCTGAAGGGTCCGATAACGCTCTACCAGCTCTTGGGCTGGCTCTCTCACCAATCCGTCAAACAGTGCCTCCTTGTCCGTATAGTAGCGGTAAATCGCTCCAGTTGTTACTCCAAGAGATGCTGCTATACTTTTTAAGGATGCCCCCCGGAAGCCGTTCTCCATAAACTCGCGCTTCCCGGCTTCCAGCAGATCCTTCCGCAGCTTTTCGTTTACAGGACGCATTTCGTTCACCTCTTTTCGATAATCATATTATCCAATAATGATATTATCTTAAATCAAACGATTGTATTTGTCAAGCCACAATTATAACGGCTGAACCGTATGCGGGTCGGTGTATTCTATTCATTAAACAAAAAACGCAGCTGCCTTGGTTGGCAGCTGCGTTTTTATTAAGTATATGCTATTACAATCACCAGTTTCTCTTACTTCTCAAAACGATAACCGTATCCGTGTACCGTTTGAATCGCATTGATATTTAATTTCTTCCGTATCTTGTAGATCCGGCTGGTGACGCTTTCGAGGCCGGAGGCAAAATCATCAGGCATCGCATATCGGTAAAGCTGCTCCCGGGTAAAGGTCCAGCCGGGGTGTAAAGCCAGATAATATAGAATATTGAACTCCATTGTAGTTAACTCCACAACTTGTTCATTTACATAGACCCTGCGTTGATTTGGGTCAATACGCAAATTTCCGTATTGCAGTACCGCCATCCCGATCACCAGCTTCACCTCCTCGATCATTTCTTTTCCAATATATTCTTTTTCAAATGCTGAAAACTGCCCTCACTAATCACATGCTCCATGCGGCAGGCATCCTGTTCCGCTGTTTTTGGATCGACACCTGCCTCCGTCAACAAGCGGGTAAAGAAGCAGTGTTTTTCGTAGGTCTGCTCGGCTACCTCCCGGCCCACATCTGTCAGACGGAGGAAGAAGTCCCCGTCCATGGTGAGGAAACCGCCCTCCTTCAAGATAGCCACTGCATGACTTACGCTAGGCTTGGAAACCCCAAGATGTCGTGCTACATCTGCGGAGCGCACCATTCTTTTTTCTTTTTGAAGTACCAATACGGCCTCCAAATAGTCTTCACCGGAGGCATGGAGTGATGTACCGTGCCGTTGTTTTACCCTTTTCTTCACGCCAATCTCCAACCCTCGGCCTGCTCCCGGATCTCAATAAACCGCCGGTACAAGCCGCCCTGGGCCATTAGTTCCGCATGGGTACCCCGCTGGGCGATACGGCCATCCTCCACCACCAGGATCTGATCCGCGTGCTGGATGGTAGCCAGCCGGTGGGCGATGGTGAGGATGGTTTTCCCCTTTGTCAAAGCGGACAGAGCCTGTTGGATCAGGTGTTCATTCTCCGGGTCTACGCTGGCAGTCGCTTCATCAAGGATGACAATAGGGGCGTCCTTCAAAATGGCCCGGGCGATGGAGATGCGCTGCTTCTCCCCGCCGGAGAGGGTGGAGCCACCCTCTCCAACCACGGTGTCATAGCCGTTCGGCAGGGCCGAGATGAAGTCATGGTAGCACGCAGCTTTGGCGGCAGCGACCACCTGCTCATGGGTGGCATCCGGGCAGCCGAATTTGATATTGTTCTCCACGCTGTCCTGGAAGAGATACACATTCTGAAAGACCATGGAGATATTTCGCAGCAGGCTTTCGCAGGTAAATTCTTTCACATCGTGGCCGCCCACCGACACGGCACCCCGGTCCGCGTCATAGAAGCGGGCTACCAAATTGCATATCGTGCTCTTGCCGGAGCCGGACGGCCCCACAATGGCGGTAGTGGTCCCCTGGGGTGCGGTAAAGGTCACATCGTGGAGTACCTCGCGGCTCCCATACCCGAAGGATACATGGGAGAGGGACACATCAAACCGTTCCGGCGTGACCTCTTTCCCGCCCTTGTCAATGAAATCCGTATGTTCCAGTTCCTCCAGCCGGTCCAGCACCGAATCTGTCACCGACAGGATGTGGGCCGCGTCATTGATGGCCTCCACACTGCCGAAAATAGTGAAGGAGAACAGGGCAATCATCAGGAAATACGGGAGCGGTAAAGCGCCTGCCAAAGCCTGCTGGCCCGCGGCGAGCACCAGCCCCACGGATGCCGCCCGCAGAGCGAACAGATGCAGACAGTTCCAGGGGACGAACCCAAACTCGTTTTTGATACGGATGGCCTTATTGTCCCGGCAGGCGTCCCGGAACCGCTGAACGGAAACCCCGTCCTGTCCAAAGGACTTCACCACCGGCAGGCCATGGATATATTCGACAGCCGCGCCGGACAATGCCTCCTGAGCCCGGTGGCTCACAGGAGCGGTGCGGGCGCTCTGACGGCCGATCCCCCGCAGGGCAAAGGCGGACACCAGCACGCCGATCAGCGCCACCAGCGCGGCGGGCGGGCAGAAAATCGCCACGCACAGCAGGATCACGGCCACCTGAATATAGCCGTTTACCACCGCGTCCACCATCTTCATACTCTGGAGTTCCAGTGTGCTCAACTCCGTGGTGAGCGCCGCCAAAATGTCCCCCAGATTGTTTTTGGCAAAGTACCCAAGGGACACCCGTTTCAGCACATCTCCCAGTTCCATCCGCTGCTCTGCCGCCCGTTCCGTTCCGATGCTCTCCTGAAGCCGGTTTTTCCAATAGGTGAAGAAAAACCGCAGCAGGATCAGAACGACGATGCCAGATAAGCACAGCCATGGGAGAGAGCCGGAAAGCTCATTCTCTCCCCAGGCGTTCCCGATCATCCGCCCCAGGGCCCAGGCCGCCAGCATCACCGGCCCCGCGGTACACCATGTTGCAAAAAACGAGCACACAAAGCCCAGAATCATTCGTTTTCGATAGTTCTTTGCCCATCCCATAATGCGTCCTACGCTGTGAAACATCTCAATTCCCCTCCTTTTTGCCGGATGTGACCGCCCAGTTTCGTGCCCCCACATGGGCCGTCCAAAGGGTCTGATACAGCGGGCAGCGGCCCAGCAATTCTTCCTGTGTGCCACAGTCTGCAACGCTCCCTTTCTCCAGCACCACGATCTGGTCCGCGTTCTGGATGGTGGAGAGCCGGTGGGCAATGACCAGCAGCGTTTTTCCCCTGGAAAGCGCCATAATGGAGCGTTGGATTTTGTCCTCATTCTCGGGATCAGTGAAGGCGGTCGCCTCGTCCAAAATCACAATGGGGGCGTCCTTCAAAATGGCGCGGGCGATGGCGATGCGCTGACGCTCCCCGCCGGAGAGCTGCTTGCCCGCGTCTCCGGCCGTCGTATCCCAGCCATGCTCCAGCCGGCCAATGAATTCTTCGCACTGGGCCGCCTGAGCAGCCGCCAGCACTTCCTCGTCCGAGGCCCCCGGACGCCCCAGCCGGATGTTCTCTTTCAGGGAACAGTCAAAGAGGAAGTTGTCCTGCGTGACGAAACTGATGGACTGGGAGAGCTGCTTCAGCGGGAGCTTGCGGATGTCCTGTCCGCCCAGGGTGATGGAGCCTCCCGTCACATCCCAAAACCGGGCGGTCAGCCGGGCGATGGTGGACTTGCCGCCGCCGGACGGCCCCACCAGGGCAGTGAATTTTCCCTGTGGGATGGTCAAGTTCAGATGGCGAAGCACCTCCTTGCCCTCTGTCCCGCCATAGGAAAAAGATACATCCCGCATCTGGATGCTGCTGCCTTCCAGATGGACATTCTGCTCCGCTTGCGCAAGCTGGGGCAAATTCAGCAGTTCACGGGTGTCCTTTACTGCAAACTGCATACTTTTCATGGAGTTGATGAAGGCGGTGGCGCTCATCAGGGGGGACACGATTCCCAGGGCCAGCATCAGGCAGAGCGTCACCTGGGCCGGGTCCAGTATCCCCGCCTGATAGAGCGCGACGCCCGCTGGCAGCGTCCCCAGCAGGGTGGTCGGCAGAATGGACAGGCACAGATTCATGGAAGCCCAGGTGCAGCGGAACCATCCCATAGTGAAATCCCGGAATGAGGCCACCGCCTGGGCGAATTTCTGATAGGACCGCTCCCCCTGGCTGAACGCTTTCACCACCTGAATGCCCTCTACATATTCCACGATCATGCTGTTCACATGGGCGTTGGCCTCCATGTAGGCGGCGTAATTCTTGTTATAGGTCCGCATCCCGAAGGTCATGGGGATGAGCGCCACCGGGATGGTCACCAGCAGGGCAAGGCCCATCCGCCAGTCGATGGCGAACATGGCGATGACCACGACCAGAGGCAGCAGAAGATTGGAACTGAGTTCCGGGATCATGTGAGCCAGAGGCGGCTCCACATCTTCAATACGATCCACGATGGTGCTTTTCATGGAGCCAATGGGCCGGCTTTCCACCTCGCCCAGCGGCGCCCCCATCAGCCGGTCCGCCACCTGAAGGCGCAGGCCCTCCAAAATCGTGTAGGCGGATACATGGGCCAGCATGGTGGACAGGGCATATCCCGCCACCTTGACGGCATAGCCGGCCAGACACACGCCGCACCAAAATACAATGCCCTCCCAGTCCGCCTGACGCTCCAGAAAGAGCCGGATGATCTGGTAAACGCCGAGATACGGTACGAAGCCCCCGGCCACACTGAGAATCGCCAGTACCACAGACCCGGCCATCTTCCCCCGGCAGGGTGCGGCGAAGGAGAGCAGGATACCGAGCCAAGTTCGTTCCTTCATGTGCAATACTCCTCTCAAAGAAAAATCGTTGTAGTTTGCTTGCGCTAACTACAACGATTATAAGAAATTCTTCTTCCTCTGTCCGCTCCGTCCTGCCGGTCTGGTCCCGTTTGGACGGAAAAATTTATTGGCTTTCCCGCCGGTACTCCAGAGGCGTCTTGCCCTTGACTTCCTTGAATGCGGCGGCAAATTTGCTGGAGCTGTCATAACCTACCCGTCCGGCGATCTCTGCCACTCCCATTTGAGACTCCTGCTGGAGCAGAAGCGCGGCCTGGTCCATGCGGAAATTACGCATATAGGTGTTGATGGGCTGCCCATAAATCGACTTGAAGCACTCCTTCAGCGCCGTAGCCGGGACAGAAAACCTTTCGGACAATTCCGCAATCGTATAGTGCCGCTCCAGATCCTCCGTCAACAGGCGATGGACGGCCTTCACTTTTTCCACCTGGGATTTATAGAAGTAAGGCTTTTCCGCATCCTTTGGCAGTTCCAGCGCGTCCAGATACAGGAGCAATTCCAGCACCTTGATACGGAAATAAGGGAGCTTGATCTGTTCCGGCACCGCGTAGAGCTCCTGAAAAATGTGATCAATGGAGGGCGCCCCATGGAGCACCTTGGGATGGCGGCTGGCGCAGAATTTATCCTGGAGCCGGGCCAGATCCACCGGAAATTCCCGTATCCACTCCTTCAGCGATTGGGCGGCCTGGGGGAGCGCAAAACCAACGGTGATCCCGTGATAATGGGCAAGGGGGAAGGTAAAATGGCCCTGGTGCTCCAGCCGCCGGTCCAGCTTCAGGTCGCCCGCCTCCACATAGGAGTACGCATCCGGGCCGGCAGGGTACTCCATGCGCCCCTGGCGGCAGTAATCAATGCACAGCAGATCCTCCGTTGTACGGAACGCGGAATCATAGCTCTCCATATGGAAATCGTTGTACATCAGGGATACGCCGGGGAACAGGTCGTATTGTGTCATGATCCCCTCTCCGGTACCGCTGTGAAACTGAAAGACCCGGCAGTTTCCACCCTCCACCAGCGGGACAGGGAATCCGTTGTCTGCCATTACTTGCTCCAGCATGAAATTTCTCCTTTTACAATCGCAACACCCGGTCACAGGCTCTCTGCATGAATTCCTGGTCATGGGTGACCACCAGAACAATCCGCCCATGCCTTGCCAGACTGCGGATCACCCCGGACACCTCCACCATGCGGGCATAGTCCAAACCGCTGGTAGGCTCGTCAAAAATCAGCACAGGCTTCTCCGACAGCAGCGCCGTAGCCACTGCCAGCCTCTGCTTCTGCCCCCCGGAGAGAGACATCGGATGCCGCTCCCGAAAGGACAGCAGGTGGAGGCTGTCCAGCACCTCCGAAATCTGATTGTCAGATGCCTCCGGCGCGGACATCCGGCACTCTCCCCACGCGCTGTCGGAGAACAGCTGATGGTTTACATCCTGCATGACGCAGAAAGCCGACCGCTGGCGGCCTTTTCGATCCAGAGGCTTTCCGTTCAGCAGAATTTGTCCCGCTTGTTCTTTCAGCAGCCCGCAAAGGCAGCGGGAAAGTGTGGTCTTGCCCACGCCGTTGGGTCCGGTGATTGCCACCACCTCGCCGGGGCGGGCGGAAAAAGACAGGTCCCGGAACACGGGAGCGCCTTTGCGGAAGCTGCAGGTCAAGCCCTCCACAGACAGCCCTTCTTCGCTGCCGGCCGATTCCACAGCGGGGAGCGTGCATATCGCCGGGGTCAGAGTACGCAGCCCCAGGGCTTCCCGCTCCGGGTCTGGCAGGCTGCGAAACTGCTCCCCGGTGAAGACGCGCTCCAGCACCCCGCTCCGAAGATAAAACGCCCGGTCGATGAGATCGGTGAGAAAGTACAGGCGATGCTCCGCCATCACGATTGTGCAGCCCTGCCGCTTTAAAGCGGCGATCTGGTCGTGAAGTCGGGCAATGGCCTCCCGATCCAGATTGGCTGTCGGCTCGTCCAGCACATAGATTTCAGGGTCCATGGCATAGACGGAGCCAAAGGCCAGAAGCTGCTTTTGCCCACCGGACAGAGAAAAGATGTTTTTCCCGCGCAGTTCCTGGAGGTGCAGTGTTTCCGCGACCTGCTCCACACGGCGGCGGATCTCTTCCGACGGACGGCCCTCATTTTCCAGCCCAAAGGCCAGTTCGCTGTCGGTGTCCAGATTAAAAAACTGGGACTTTGGATTTTGAAACACAGAGCCTACCCGCTGGGCCAGTTCATACATGGGGGTTTCCCGCGGCACAAGCCCGTTTACCATCACCCGCCCTTCCAGACGGCATCCGGGAGTAAAAGCCGGAATCAGGCCGTTGATCAGTTTCGTCACCGTGGTCTTTCCGCAGCCGGAGGCCCCGCACAGCAGGACGCACTCTCCGCGGGCAACAGTGGCGCTGACATGGGAAAGCGTTTCCTGTTTTTCTCCATAGCCAAAGGAAACCTGTTCCAAACCTATCACTGTCACTCCCCCTTATTGTACCACAAATGAGCCTATCAGCAAGGCCAGGACCAACAGCATCCCCGTCAGGTCTGCTGGCATTAGACGCAGGGACACGGCGCTGGTCTTCCGGGCCGGATTTTCGATTCCTCGGGTCACAGCCGCCGCGGAGAGCTCCTCCGCCGTCTCTGTAGCGGACACCATGAGGGGCATCACCGTACACTCCAAGCGGCTGAGTCCCCGGATATTCCGCAGCTTCATCGCGTCCCGGATGTGGCCGATCTCCTCCCGGATAGCGGGGAAGTACCGCAGCGTCACGGATATAGCCACGATCAGCTTCTGGGGAATATGTAACTGCCGCAGCCCTACGATCAGGTAGCGCAGAGGAGTGCATTTCAACATCAGCGATCCGGTCATCAGGCAGGGGAACATCCGGCGGGTATAGGTGGCAAAGATGGTAAAACTGGTGGCGATGATCATAGGCGACGCCGGCAGGATCACCTGTTGAAAGACCAGCAGGGCGCAATATCCAACAGCCCATTTGACTGCCATTGTAAATCTTCTGTGGACGATCATCAACGCCAGCAGCAGAGCAATCAGTGCCAGTTCCACCCACAGAGTATGGTCGCTGAACGCGATGATATTGGCGGCGATCAGAATCCACAGTCCAGCTCTCGGGTCAAAGATTGATTTCTTCCCGTTCCCCATCTTACACCAGGCCAGCCTTTTCAAAGTGCTTGCGGAACATGGCGCGGGCAAGGATGCCGCCAATGACCGCTCCAACAACAGGAGCCAGGAACAGAACGATCAGCATCCCATTGGAGGAAAGGGCCGCCAGAGTGTTCACATAGTCCGCTGGCATCCCCTGTTCTGTGATCTGCCGCAGGAAGTCTTCCCGCATCAGCCAGATCGGGAGCGGAGAGCCCACCATGCCCACAGAGAACAGCACAAAGGATACCAGGTTGCCGGCCATGCTCCGGTAGTGGGTGATGACACGGGTAATTTCAGCCAAGCCGCAGGCCAGAACGAAGGATACCAGGATTACAATGGTGAATTGCCCGGTGACATAGTAAATGAGGCCCGTGATGAGTCCCATCAGCAGGACGGAGCCCACCTTCTGCACCTTGGCGCACATCATGAGATATGGAATGCCGGTAAACAGAGCGATAAAGCCCGGCATCAAGATCCACAGCAGCGGGTGCAGCCCGCCCAGAAGCATAAAGGCAAAGTTGATGACAAAGTAAATGGCGGAGAAAATCCCCACGGTAATGACATCCTTGCCGCTCATCCCGCGGCCTTTGACTGGTTCAGACATAATGTTCTCTCCTTTTTGGTTAGATTATGCTAACTTCGTTCGTGAAAAATAGGACGCCATGCGCCCATCTCACATGATGTATTTTACCGAGGGCTTTCCTGCCTGTCTATTCCGTTTAGACGACTTTATTCCGTTTGGTTGGAATTATTGATGTTTTCCTATCCGCACAAATCGAAAACGGCCCTTGCTATAAAACAAAGACCGTTTTCTTGTTCCCTTACTTTTCAAAGCGATAACCATATCCGTGTACAGTTTGAATCGCATTGATATTTAATTTCTTCCGTATCTTGTAGATCCGGCTGGTGACGCTTTCGAGGCCGGAGGCAAAATCATCGGACATTGCATACTGGTAAAGCTGCTCCCGGGTAAAGGTCCAGCCAGGGTGTAAGGCCAGATAATATAAAATATTGAACTCCATCGTGGTCAATTCCACAACCTGTTCACTTACATAGACCTTGCGTTCATTGGGGTCAATACGCAAATTCCCGTATTGCAGTACCGCCATCCCGGTCACCAGCTTCACCTCCCGCGACTATTTCTTTTTGTCCATACTTTGCTTTAGATGCCGAAAGCTATTCTCGCTGATCACATGCTCCATGCGGCAGGCGTCCTGTTCCGCTGTCTTTGGATCGACGCCTGCCTCCGTCAACAAGCGGGTAAAGAAGCAGTGCTTCTCATAGGTCTGCTCGGCTACCTCCCGGCCCACATCGGTCAGGCGGAGAAAGAAGTCCTCGTCCATGGTGAGGAAACCGCCCTCTTTTAAGGTTGCTACTGCGTGGCATACACTGGGCTTAGACAACCCCATGTGCCGGGCCACATCCACGGAGCGCACCATTCCTTTTTCTTTTTGAAGTACCAATATGGCCTCCAGATAATCTTCGCCTGACGCGTACAGCTTCATCATGCGCCACCCCGGTTTCCGCCGACCTGCCAGCTGGAGGTCTCTCTTTGCAGTTCCACCATGCGGCGGAACATCCCGCCCCGCTCCATCAGCTGTTCCGGCGTGCCTTCTTCCGCCACATGACCATCTGCCAGCACCACCACATGATCGGCTCCCATCACCGTCCGCATCCGGTGCGCGATAACCAAAACCGTCTTATCCTTGAGCAGCGCGGAGAGCGCAGTCTGGAGGCTGGTTTCGTTTTCTACATCCAGAGAGGCGGTCGCCTCGTCCAACAGAACAATGGGGGCATTTTTCAACAGAGCGCGGGCAATAGAAATACGCTGGCGTTCACCCCCGGACAGAGTAGAGCCGTTTTCGCCCACTACCGTCTGGTATCCCTCCGGCAGACGCTGAACAAACTCATCGCACTGGGAGGCCCTGGCCGCGGCCATGACCTCCTCATCCGTGGCGTCCTTGCGGCCCAGACGGATATTTCCCATGATGGTATCGTTAAACAACACCACATCCTGGAACACAATGGCATAGTCCTTCAACAGTGTTTCCGGGTCCACCGTGGAGATGTCCACCCCGCCCATGGTGATGGTCCCTTTCTGAATATCCCAAAAGCGGGCGGCCAGCTTCGCCGTGGTGCTCTTGCCGCCTCCAGAGGGGCCGACCAGTGCGGTCACTTCGCCCTGCTTGGCGGTGAAGGTAACATCGGACAGCACATCCTCACCGTCCTGATACCGGAAGCCCACATGGTCAAAGCAAATATCGTGGCCTTTGACCTGATACTCCGCTGTACCCCCCTGCGCGGGCTCCTGTTCAATGGCCTTCATGCGGCGGAGCTGGAGCATTGCGTTGAAGATCTCACTGAGCTGCATCATCACACCGCTGAGTGGGTCATAAATGCGGGAAGCGGCCACCAGGAACATGAGGAAAAAGAACAGATTCAGTTCGCCCTGTGTCAACAGCAGGGTTCCCACCAGCACCGTGGCCGGAAATCCCAATCGAAGGAGCATCTGCGAGGAAGTAATCATCAGGCCGCTGGTCATTTCATAGCAGACGGAGGTATGTACGATCTTCTCCAGCTTTTTATCCAGCCCTGCCAAGTAGGTATCCTCCTGATTGTTGGCTTTCAAATCCCGGATGCTCTCCAGAAACTCCTGTATTCCATCGGCGGCGTCCAGCTTGGATTGGATCTTTTTCAGGTCCATGTGGTTTTGCAGGCGCTTGCTCCCCGCAAGGACAAGGATCGCTAGGACAAAGGGCGACAAAATTGCCAGCGCCATTCTCCAGTCCATGAAAAACAGGCACAGGCAGACGATCACGCAGCTGATGGCCGTTCCGAAAATTTGGGGAATCGTATAGGCAAAAACCCGTTCCAGGTCATTGCAGTCGCTCATCATGGTAGTGGTCAGGTCGGAAAGGTCCCGCTTGCCAAAGAAAGACAGCGGCAGGGTGCGTAATTTTTCGGCCAGGCCGATCCGCCGCTGGGCGCTTTCGGCATAAGCCGCAATGTAAGTACAGCGGTACTGGATGTAGTGGGTCAGGAAAATAATTACCAACAGCACCAGACACATTCCCGTATAGGCGCCCAGCGAGGGGGCGGCCGCTTCCATTCCCAAAAGCGGCTGGAGTAGCTGCATCACCAGCATTAAAAGCAGTCCCATGGGCAGCATCAGACTGAGTGAGGTGAAGACCGAGGCGATGATTCCTTTTTTCATATCCTTTGCGCCCTGTTCGGTCAGGGCAAAGAGTTTACGAAGCATGGTGTCCCTCCTTTCCAATATTCCAGGCAACCGAGGTCTGATAATCTCTCCACATGGAGGCGTAGATCCCGTTCCGCGCCATCAGCGAATCATGGGTGCCCCGCTCCGCTGCGGTGCCCTGTTCCAACACCAAAATCTCGTCGGCATTCTGAATGGTGGGAAGCCGGTGGGCAATCATCAGGACGGTTTTTCCTTGGGTCAGGCGCTCAAATGCCATCTGAATTTTATGCTCGTTCTCGGGATCAGCGAAAGCGGTCGCCTCGTCCAGCAGAACGATGGGGGCATCCTTGAGGATGGCCCGTGCAAGAGCGATGCGCTGCTGTTCCCCACCGGAGAGATAGACGCCCTTGGTCCCCAGCACCGTGTCCACGCCCTTTGGCAGCTTTTCCAAAATATCGTCGCACTGGGCAGACCGGAGCGCCTCCACCACCTGTTCTCTGGTCGCATCCGGCCGGGAGGCGCGGACATTTTCAAGAATGCTGGCCTTCAGCAGCTGACTGTCCTGAAACACAAAGGCGATGCGATTCATCAGCTCCTGCTTGGGGATTTGAGAAACCGGAACGCCTCCAATGCAGACCGCCCCCTCCTGCACATCCCAAAACCGGGGAATCAGAGTGGCGGCGGTGGTTTTTCCGCTGCCCGAAGCACCTACCAAAGCCACAGTTTTCCCCTCCGGGACTTGGAACGACAGGTGAAAGAGCGCGGGCGCTTTGGTGCCCGGATAGGTAAAGGTCACATCCCGGAACTCCACATCATTCCGATCCGGTATCCGTGTAAGCGCGTCCTCCACCACGGAAGCCTCTGCCAACAGGGAGTCAACCCGCCGCACCGCTTCCTGCGCCATCATCCGGTATGTGCCGGAAAACAGGATTTTATTGAGGATGCCGGCACTTCCGGAAGTAAACAGGATGTAAAAAATCAAATCCAGCAGGAACTCGCTGTACTGTTCCGGGCCAATCAGGAGGATACCTGCCGGAATCAGCACAGCAAAGGAGGCGTTGATGATGACATTAAAGGCCACCATCGGCCCCTGGCAGGAGAGCGCGTATTCCGTTACATTGTCCTTGTAGTACATGATAGCGGCGTAAAAGCTCTTAAAGGAGTAGATCGTCTGCTGGAACACCTTGACCACCGGGATACCGCGTACATACTCCACCGCCTCATTGTTCATCTGTTCCGAAGCGTCCTGGTATTTCCGCATATAGGACATGGATTTCTCGCTGGTCATCAGCATCTGTACCATAAACCCCGCAATCAGCAGAAGAATGGACAAGCCGCCTAATCTCCAATCAAAGAACAGGAGCATGACCAGCATCGTCACAGCGGTCACGGCTGATCCGGTCATATCCGGAAGCTGGTGCGCCAGGAAGTTTTCCGTCTGCGCCGTGTTCTCATGGATAATTTTCCGCAGTTTGCCGCTGCTGTTCTGGGAGAAAAAGCCCAACGGGAGCGAAGCCAGATGGTGCAGGATCTGGGACTGCATATTTTTGGCCGTGTGGAACGCACCCAGATGGGAAAACAGAAGAGCCAGTGAATAGAGAAGGAAGCCTCCTACGGCCAGACCCAGAGCGGCCCAGCCATAAAGGGTCATCGCCTTCACATCCACCGTGCTCAAATCCGGCAGGGCTGCCAACACATCCCGCAGGACCAGCCAAATGCACAAAAAGGGACACAGCATAAGCACAGAGCTGAGTCCGGATAATATGCAGGCCACTACCGTCATCCAGCGATAACGCCCTCCAAACTCCAAAAGTCTGGAGATCCCTGCTTTTTTCTTCTGGGTCATCACACCATC
Organism: Intestinimonas sp. RTP31139st1_F5_RTP31139_211217; assembly: GCF_040226735.1. NCBI lineage: Bacteria > Bacillati > Bacillota > Clostridia > Eubacteriales > Intestinimonas > Intestinimonas sp. RTP31139st1_F5_RTP31139_211217. The sequence continues at coordinate 162,001 of NZ_JBCOAQ010000002.1, forward strand.
TCCTTATCCATTAAAAGTTTGCACTAACTAACCAAATGATACTGTCCACCTGTAAAAAGCGCAATCGCTTCTGCCCAAGTCTGGAACATTCCGAAACAGATTTGGCCGATTGCAAAAAAAGCACGCCGCAATCGCGGCGTGCTTCCAGACGGTATTCTGTTTTACTGACTCCAGAATTGGCGGCGGAACTCATTGGGCGTGATGCCCGTTTTCTGATGGAACGCGGCGGAGAAGCTGCTTTGCCGCTCATACCCAACCAGGGCCGCAATCTCGCTGATTTTCTTTTCCCGGTCAGCCAGCAGTTCTTTTGCCCGGTCGATCCGGCAGGCCAGGATAAACTCATAAATCGTGGTGCCGTAAAGCATACGGAACAGATAGGTCAGTTTCGACTTGCTCATATAGCACATCTGGGCCAGACGCTGGAGATCCACTTGGGCGGAGTAATTCTGAAGCAGGAAATGCTTGAGGCTTTGCAGCGCCTCCTGATCCTTTGCGGATATACAGGCGGCAGCCGGGGTAGATAGGGTCAGGTCGTTCCACTCCAGAAGGGCGGCGAGCAGGTCGAACACCTTTGCCTCATAGCGCAGGCCCGCGGTCCCTGCCTGCGGCAGATAGGCCGCCATCTGGTGGAGAAGGCCCTCCACCTCGGGGAGCGACACCGTTCCATCCAGCGCACAAGCCGCTTTCCGCACCTGCGTGGCATCCTGCCCCATCAGCGCGGGGAGCTGCTGTTCATAGAACTCCGGCATCAGGCCAATCCCAATACTTCGGACTGGAGTGTTTTTGGGGATTGTATGTCCAAAGGTCCCCTCCTCCAAAAAGTAGCCCACCAGATTTTCCGGGTTGGTGCAGGGCTTTGTCAGCGCAGGCTCCGCGCTGCCTGGAGAACTGACCGCAACCGTCAGCGCAGCGGGGTGGTGGTAGCGAAAGGACATATCTTGGTGGAACACCACATCGTAAATAGTCAATGAGCAGACAGCGTTGATGGGATAGGTCCACAGATAGCCCTCTCCAACCTCTGGCTCCGGGACAAAGGTGAAGCCCACCCCGTTTTTTTCCTCCTGTCCCTTCTTAGCTAGCTTCAACCCCAACTGGGGCAGATGGGAGAGACATAATTGCTCAAATCCTGTACGCACCGGTGTCACCTCCTTTTTGCAATCGGCCAAATGTTTTTCGCAATCGGCCAAACGAACGGGTAATCCCTTGTTTTCATGGATGAAGGCATTATAATTTTGTTGGATGGTTAGCGCCATCTAACTGATAATAGCACACAAACAAGGAAAAAGCAAGGGAGGGCAATATGCGTTGAAAAGACTGGTTCATTCGTTCACAGCAAGAAAAATCATGGAACTTCTGCTGACCTTGCTGATTGTGACCTTTCTCTCTTTTTTACTGGTAAAGCTCTCTCCGGTGGATGCGGCGGAAGCCTATGCCCGGAGAACTTTTATGTTATACACGCCGGAGCAGCTTGACGAGCTGCGGGATGAGATGGGACTCAATCAGCCGCTTCTGGTCCAGTACGGAACATGGGTGGGGGATGTGCTCCACCTTGACTTTGGGACCTCACTGGTCAACGGACGCTCTGTTTTAGGCGAGGTGTCCCGCGCAATGGGCGTCACATTGAGCATTGTACTGATGGCTGCGGTTATTGAAGCGGCCGGTATTCTTCTGGTCGGGAGCCTGTGCTATTGGTGCAGGCGGAAATGGGCGCACCTGCTTTTGGTTTTTGTGTGCATCGTGGGCGTATCCATCCCTCCATTCTTCCTTGCCAGTTCCTTTCTCGATGTGTTTGCAGTCCGTTTCGGGTGGATCTCCGTGGCCTCCAGTACGGGGCTGATGCGGTATCTGCCCGCGGCCATCTGCCTGGCCGTGGGTGGGATCGCCCTCTACTCTCAACTTCTCTCCAAAAATATTGAGCGGGAGATGAACGAGGATTATGCGGTGTACGCCCGTTGCCGGGGGCTTTCCGACATGAGGATTCTGTGGACCCATGCGTTGCCCCATGCGCTGGCCGGCCTGGCGCCCAGTTTTTTGCAGATGGTCGGTATCTCTCTGGCTGGCTCCGCCATTGTGGAGAAAATCTTTTCCCTGCCCGGCCTTGGGTATTCCATCGTGGACAGCGTACTCTACCGGGACACGCCTATGATACATGCCACGATCCTGTTTTTGGCCTTCTTTCTGGTGATCTGCAACACGGTTTCCGACATTCTGCAGCGGATATTCCAGCGCGGCCATGCTGAGGGGGTGGTCCAATGAAAAAGTTACATATCCTTTTTTTAAGCATTTTGCCGGCTTTGGTGATCCTGTTCTGCTTTTTGGGTTTTCTGACTGCTCCCAACGACCCGGAGGAGGTCGTGATTACACAGTCCTTTTTGGCCCCCTGCGCGGAATACCCGCTGGGAACTGACCAGTATGGCCGGTGCGTTCTCTCCCGCATCCTGTATGGCGGCTATACCACACTGGGCATCGTTCTGATGGGCTCCGCCATTGTCATGACGGTCGGTATCCTGCTCGGTCTTCTGCTGGGCCAGGGAAAAGCCGGACGCAATGTATTGTTTGAGAGTATTCTGAACGCAGTTACCGCCATTCCGCCCATCGCCTACCTCATTATTTTCATCAGCACCTGGGGCAACAGTGTTTCCACTATGGTGGTGGCTCTCACAGTCTCCCTCATTCTGCGGATGATTAAGCTGGTAAAGACCAAGACGGAGCTGGAATACAGCAAGGCGTATGTCCTGTGCGCGGTGGCCTCCGGCGCTTCCCGTTTTCGTATTCTGCTGGTCCACATTCTGCCAAACCTCATTCGGGATGCATTCCGCTTCTCCTGCCTCTCCGCGGGAGAGATGATCCTCTCCATTTCAGGTTTCTCCTTTATTGGCCTGAGTTTGGGAGAAGGGGTCATCGACTGGGGCAGCATGGTGTCCGAAGGACGGACCTCGTTTGGACTGGCGCCGGGGCTGGTACTCTATCCCATGCTGTTTATCTTTTTGTGCGTCCTGTCGTTCAACCTTCTGGGCCGCCAACTGGAGGCAGGAGGGCGAATCGATGCTTGAAGTAAAACATCTTACAGTTCGTTCCAAAGAGGGCCGGCTGCTGGTGCGGGATGTCTCCTTTACTCTCACCCCCGGAGAGCCGCTGGGCCTGACCGGAGCCAGCGGCTCGGGCAAGACCACAATCATCAAGGCGGTCATGGGGATTCTGCCCTATGGCTGTGCCATTGAGGAGGGCGAGATTCTGCTGGATGGGCAGTCTCTGGAAGGGCTGTCTGCCCGAAAGCGGCGGGAATACTGCGGGACAGTGCTTGGCTTTATTCCGCAAAGCCCAATGACCGCCTTTGATCCTCACATGAGAATCGGCGCGCAGATGGTGCAGACCTTCCGCCTCCGCCTGAATTTATCGAAAGACAAGGCACAGGCGCTGGCCCGGGAACAGCTGCTGGCCGTCAACCTGGAAGATGCGGAACGGATTTTGAATGCCTTTCCCAGCCAACTCTCCGGCGGAATGCTCCAGCGGGTGTCCATGGCCTGTCTGGGCGGGCTTGCTCCGCGCTATATCCTTGCGGATGAACCTACCTCGGCTTTGGATGAAGAGAACCGGGATCACCTGCTCACACTGCTGCGGAAGATTTATCACTCTGCCGGCATCCTGTTCGTATCACACGATGTATCGGCTTTGAAAATGCTTTGCCGGGAGACAGTGATTTTAGAACAGGGCGCCATGATTGAGCGGCAGAATACCGAAGCGTTGTTTGCCCATCCGCAGCAGGCGTGGACGCAGGCGTTTGTTCATGCTGCGGAAACCCGGAAAGGAGGAGGTTGGTCATGGAAGGCTTTGTAGTGGATCAGGTGTCCAAAACTTATATGGACGAAAAACAGCGGCCATTCCAGGTCCTCCATGATGTGTCTTTCTCCTGGTCTGCTGGAGAAAATATCGCTGTTCTGGGGGAGAGCGGCAGCGGAAAAAGTACCCTGGCCCGGCTTCTGATCGGCATTGAAAAACCGAACAGCGGGACCATTACATGGAATGGGGAAGATATTACCCGCTGGAAGGCGTCCGCATGGCGGGAAAAGCGCAGGCATATCCAAGCGGTCTTTCAGGACGCCTCCGGAACGCTTAACCCGGCCCGTTCCGTCTACCACAATGTGGAGGAGGCCCTGCGCAACCTGACGCAGCTGGACAAGCGGCAGAGACGGGCGAGGATTGGCGAATTGATGGAGTTGACCCACATGGACTCCCATCTTCTTCAAGTCCCGGTCCGCCAGCTCTCCGGCGGCGAACAGCGCCGCCTTTCTCTGCTCCGGGCCCTCTCCATTCATCCGCAATTCCTGGTGCTGGATGAAGTCACCAGCGGGCTGGACCTTCTTTCCGCAGATGCGGTGCTGCAGGTCCTGGAGCGTTACCACGAGGAATTTGGCTGTGCCTATCTGCTGATCACCCATGACCGGCAGACAGCGTATCGCATATCCAGCCGGATTCTCGAATTAAACCAAGGGGTATTCGTGCGGGAAGCAGTCCGCACTGAATCCATATAACATCCAAAGAAAGGAACACAAACCATGAAAAAGAAACTGATTTCTCTGATTTCAGCGGCGCTCTGCCTCTGCATGGTGTTGAGCGCCTGCGGCGGGCCGGCCAACAGCGATCCGTCCCCCTCCGCATCCGGCAGCCAAAGCGGAGACGACACCCAAGACAAAACGCTTACCATCGCAACCATGACCGAGACAACCTCTCTGTCCCCGCTTTACATGGGTGTTTATAACTACTCCATGTGTACCATGCTCTACGAAACCCTTCTGAAATATGAGGATGGAGAGGTCAAGGGCAATCTGGCCGAATCCTATTCGTTCAATGAGGACGGGACGGTGATGACGCTGACGCTCCGCCAGGGAATCACCTTCCATGACGGCGCACCCTTTAACGCCGAGGCAGTGAAAAAGAACCTGGATTTCATGCACAGCAACCCCCAGTATATGGCCTGCCCCGGCATTTACGACATTGAGAGCGTGGAGGCCACAGACGAGTACACCGTCACCATCACCTATCCGCATCCCTACTACGCTTATGCCTATGACTTCTGCTGGCCGGATGTGGGCGGAATGCAGTCGCCCAATCAAATCGTGGAGGGCGACTTCCAGACGGTCCAAGGTTATGTTGGCACTGGCCCCTACATCTATGAAGAATATGTGCCGGGCGAATACACCCGCTTTGTCCGCAACGAGAACTACTGGGGCGAGGCGCCCTATTTTGATGAGATCATCGCCCGGTATATTCCCGATTCCACTTCCCGCCTGCAGGCGCTCCAGACTGGCGAGATCGACCTGGTTTACGGCAGCTCTATGATTTCCTATCAGGACTACCAGCAGGCCACCGCTCTGGATGGAGTTGCGGGGGCGATTGCCGAAAAGGACACCCGCGCCCGTGATATTACCCTCAACGCCTCCAGCGGCCCTCTGGTGGATGCAAAAGTCCGTCAGGCGGTGTCCCATGCTATCAACAAAGAAGAGTTTTCCGAGGGCCTGACCTACGGCTATGAGCAGATTGCGGAGATGCCTTTCCCGGAGGGGACGCCCTACACTGACATTGAGCTGACGGAAACATACCCCTATGATCCCGAAAAAGCTGCCGCCCTTCTGGATGAGGCTGGCTGGGTCATGAATGAAGAGACTGGTATTCGGGAAAAAGATGGTGTGGCGCTCAACCTGACCTTTATCTATGACACAGCGCAGGACTCTCTTGTTTCCTCCTATGCTACTCTGCTCAAGAGCCAGCTGGAGAAGGTCGGCATCGGCCTGGAGCTCAAGGGCAGCGAGAAGATGGAGTGGTACGCCGAGATGATGGCCGGCAACTTCGACATCACTTATTGGATTGGCGAGTATGAGTATTCCTCTCCCCACTGCTTCTTCGGCGCTATGCCCTCCATGACCCCACACACCTTCTCTCTGAGCCAGGTGGACGGCTCCCAGGAGTTCTTTGACGCTATCACCGCCGTTAAGCAGACGGACGATCCCACCGAGGTGCAGGAGCTCTACAACTACCTCATCAACTATGACCTGGGCAATGTGATTGACATTCCGCTGACCTACTACAAAGACCTGATTCTCTATAGAACCGATAAAATCGCCGGTTACGAATTTAGTGATGTGCCTGCCTTCTTTGATGTGGCGGGGTTACAGGCTACAAAATAACGAAATACTATGGAGCGAATGGGGAGCCTCTGGTTTAGAGGCTCCCCATTTAGGTGCTTTAATGATGATGTCACGGCGGCAAGAATTTATAGCCCTTCCCATACACGGTTTGGATAAAGTCAGCGTTCAGCTTATGGCGCAGCTTGTAAATGATGCTGGAGATCCCCGTCCAGCTACTGTCAAACGAATCAGGGGCGGCGAACTCATAGATCTCCCTTTGTGAAAATACCCGTCCGGGCCGTCGGGCAAGCAAATGAAACACATCGAACTCCATAGGAGTCAGCTCTATGAATTTGCCCTGCCAAAACACTTGACGGCACGCAGCGTCGATACACAAAGCCTTGTAGCGCAGAGGGGCAGAGGAAACATCCGTACATATGGCAAGTTCTGTTGATGCTATGAGAGCCATGATTTTCTCAACGGTTTCAAGGTCATCTTCTTCGACCGATAATATGAACAGTTTTCCCACTATATCCCCCCAATAACCTCGACTGATAGAGGACCTTTTACTTGCCCTGTAGCCCCGATTTTATTTTCTGAAAACTGTCGTCACTGATTGCGTGTTCCATCCGGCAGGCGTCCTGCTCGGCGGTCTTTGGCTCTACACCTGCATCCACCAACAGTTGGGTGAAAAAGCAGTGTTTTTCATAGGTACGCTCTGCTACCTCCCGGCCTATATCAGTCAGTCGGATAAAGCCTTCTTTGTCTTTCTCTACAAAGCCTCCTCGCTGAAGCGTTGTAATGGCGTGAGTAATGCTTGGCTTACTGAACTCCATATGGCGCGCTATATCTACCGGGCGTACCAGCCCTTTCTGCCGCTGAAGGATCAGTATGGCTTCTAAATAATCCTCACCCGAAGGTGTAGTGTTCTTTTCCTTTTTCATCTGATCCTCCCATGCAAGTCGTACAAGTAGAGAAAACATACCGCCCACCTTCATTTTCAATGGGCGCAGAAGATAGAAACTACCGTCCCTGCTGAAGCTCCACAAGATGAGCGTACAATCCGCCCTTTGCCATCAGTTCTGTTGGGGTACCCATCTCACTGACCTTACCATCATCCAGTACAACAATCTTATCGGCATTCGCCACCGTCCTCATACGATGGGCAATCACCATGACCGTTTTATCTTTCAGCAGTACTGATAATGCGTCCTGCACCAGCGTTTCGCTCTCGGCATCCATGGAAGCTGTTGCCTCATCCAGCAGGACAATAGGCGCATTTTTGAGCAGGGCGCGAGCAATCGAAATCCGCTGGCGCTCACCTCCAGACAGGGCGCTGCCGTTTTCTCCGATATTGGTCTGGTAGCCCTGGGGCAGCCGCTTGATAAACTCCTCACACTGGGCGGCCCTGGCCGCAGCCATGACTTCTTCATCTGTGGCATCACCCCGGCCCAGCCGGATGTTCTCCATAACACTTTCGTCAAAGAGCATCACATCCTGGAATACAATGGCATAGTTTTTGAACAAGGTTTCTGGCTCCACCGTCTTTACATCTACACCGCCCAGGGTAATCGAACCGGAGTCGGCGTCCCAGAAACGGGCCGCCAACTTGGAGGCCGTGGACTTGCCGCTGCCGGAGGGTCCCACCAAGGCCGTAACCTCGCCCTGCTTTGCCACAAAGGACACGCCTTTTAAGACAGGCTCTTTATTGTACGAGAAAACCACATTCTTAAATTCAATGTCATAGCCCTTATTATTGCAGACATTCGTTCCCGTCTGTTCCGGGGTGGCGTCGATCTGCTTCATGCGTGTTACGCTGACCAGGGAAGAGAAAATCTCTGCCATCAGCATAAAACAACTGGTAAAGGGGTCATAAATACGGCCGGCAAACAGTAGATACAGGACGAACATGGGAATAGAGAGGGAGCCGGCCGCCACCAGCCAGCCGCCCACCAGCAAGACAGCCACCAGACCGAAACGAAGGATAAACTGAGCTGTAGTCGTTGCCGCTCCGGGGGCGATCTCATTGCGGAAGGAACAGCGAACAACATAATCCAGCTTTTTCTCCAGCCCCTCCAGATATTCATCTTCACGGGAACAAGACTTCAGCTCTTGAATCGTGTCCAGATACTCCTGCACACCATCGTAGGCAGCACGCTTGGCATCCATATTGGCGCTCTCCGCATTGGATTGAGCTTTCCGCGCCGCAAAGACTACCAGGGCCGCCACAGGCACCGGCGCTACGATACACAACCCCATTCGCCAGTCGAGTATCAGCAGGCCGATGGCCGTAATGATAAACATGAACACGGTCCCGAACAACTGCGGAATAGCGTTAGAGAATACACGCTCCAGTGCGGTACAGTCCCCCATGATGGTAGTTGTTAAGTCAGAGAGGTCACGCTTTCCAAAGAAGGACAACGGTAGTTTCCGCAGCTTCTCCGCCAAAACAATGCGGCGGTTGGCACTTTCCTCATAGGCCACTGTATAGGTCTTGTTGTACTGGAGCCACTGGGTCAAAAACACGACGATGAACAGCACTACCGTCATGCCGATAAACAGTGGAATGTTATCCTGTATGCTGCTCTCGGAGCCAGAAATCACATTCAACAGTTCCCACACCACCATAACCAGCAGACTGACTGGCGCAATCAGGCACAGGTTGCTGAGTGTAGTAGCAGCAATCCCTTTGTTCAAATCTTTTGCCCCCTGATCGCTCAGGGCAAACATACGCTTCAGCATACTTTCACCTCATTTCCGATGTGCCACTTGGTTGTCTTGGTGTAGTTCGCCCACATCTTGGCATACTCGCCGTTCTGCTGTACTAACGCGTCGTGTGTGCCGCTCTCCGTCAGTTCGCCGTTTTTCATTACCAAGATGAGGTTGGCATCCTGAACAGTGGAGAGCCGGTGAGCGATCATAATAACGGTTTTCCCCGTTACAAGGCCCTCAAACGCCTGCTGAATCTGCTGCTCATTCTCGGGATCAGCGTAGGCGGTCGCCTCGTCCAAGACCACGATGGGCGCGTCCTTGAGAATTGCGCGGGCAATGGCAATACGCTGTGTCTCACCGCCGGACAGATATACGCCCTTGCTTCCTACCACCGTGTCAATACCATCAGGGAATTTCTCCAGAATATCGTCACACTGGGCCATGTGCGCCGCCCGCAGGACCTCCTCCCGCGTAGCCGTGGGCCGGCCAGCCCGGATATTTTCCAGCAGACTGTCCTTGAACAGCTTGGGGTCTTGGAACACGAAAGCCACCATCTTCATCAAATCAGCATGGGCAATCTCACGGATGTCCACACCACCGATTTTGACTGCCCCTTCCTGCACATCATAGAAACGGGGGATCAGGCTGGCCGTAGTGCTCTTACCAGAGCCAGAGTGCCCTACAAGAGCGGTGGTTGTCCCTGCTTTGGCGGTAAAGTTCAAATGAGAAACAGCCGGGTGATCTGTATTTTCGTATGCAAAGGTCACATTTTCAAAGGATACATCGTAGATCTTCGGATGCTTCGGGACGGGCGCTTCCGCTTGCGGCTCCGCAGTCAAGATCATATCAATGCGCCGCATGGATTCCTCCGCCTGCATTTTGTAGCTGGTCATATACATGATCTTGTTGAGCATAACCGCGCACGCCGGGGAAAAAATCAGGTAGAATAGGAAGCTCTGCATAAAGCCCGCCAAATCCGCAGACACGAGGCCGATAATGAGTGCCGTAGGGACCAGCACCAAAAAGCTGGAGTTAATAACTGAGTTAAATGCTACCATCCCCTTCTTGCAGGACATGGTATAGGCCAACGCAAACTTCCGATAGGATTTGATGGCGTTATGGAATTTAGTGATGGACTGCACCGTTTGGCCGAATACCTTGACCACGGAAATCCCTCGTATGTACTCCACCGCCTCATGATTCATTGTTTCCAGGGAATCCTGATAAGTCTGCATGAATTTCATGCCGTCTTTCCCCATCAGGGAGCCTTGCAGGAAGAATCCAATGCCAAAAAGCAGCAGGAGGGGAACGCCTACCCGCCAGTCAAAGGCCAGCATCAGGATCAGGCTGATGACCATTGTGACCTGCGCACCTACCAGATCCGGAAGCTGGTGAGCGATAAAGGTTTCTGTCTGGAAGCTGTTTTCATCAATGATTTTCCGCAGTTTACCGCTGGGGTTTAAGTCAAAATAACCCATCGGCATTTTGGCAAGGTGCCGCAGCGCCGCCATTTTCAGATTTTTCTCGGTATGGAACGCCACCACATGGGAGCAGAGCAGGGCACCGAAGTAGAGCAGCAGCCCAATCAGCTCCAGGATCAGGGCAAGGATGCCCCAGCGTACCAGTCCTTGGGTGTCCAATGGCGTTCCAGTAAAGACGGCCACCAACTCACGCGCTGCAAAATAGACGCAGAGGAATGGCCCCAAGATAAAAACGGAACTGACGCCAGATAGAATGCGGGAAACGGTTAACAATCCACGGTGTTTTCCTGTGAACTCCATCAGCCGTTTGATCCCGCCGGATTTTTGTTTCATGGATACAAAGCCCTCCTTTTCAAATCTTGATTAGTCCTTGCTAACCTTATGCTTTAAGTTTAACTGTTTCGCTTGTCAGAGTCTACGACCTTTCGGGTATATTCATGCTCCAATCAGGCCAAGCCAAAAGGAGCAGACTTTTGGCAGTCTGCTCCTTTTGGCGTATAATGATGAATTACTTCAGATGGATATTTTGCACAGAGGTAAAGCTGGCGTCAGTCGGGAAGGTATAACTTGACACGGTATCGCTGTACACAGTCAACTGCCGGGTATAAATTAGCGGTGTGGTCAAGCACTGGTCCGCCATAGTAGTCAAAATAGTGCTGTAAATCTCCTGAATGCGAGCTTCATCGGCGGAAGAGTCCAGTTCATCCACTAAAGCGGCAATCTCCGGCTGGGAAACGCCAATTTGCATCAGGATGGGGTCCATAGAGGTGGCGGGATTGATGTTCGTCACCACGCTGGCCGGGTCATAATAGCCGCCCTGGGTCTTGAAGATCGTAAGGCCATACTCGCCACTCTGAACCATGGCATACCAATCCATCATCTGGGCGGATTGCGGTGTCAGTTCAATGCCGATTTTGCTTGCTTGGTCGCAGATATACACAACAAGGTTGTCATCCGAAGCGGAGCCTGTCTGATACATGAACGAGGCCGACAGCTTCACACCATCCTTTTCACGAATACCGTCGCCATCGGTATCAGTATAACCCGCTTCATCCAGGATCTGATTGGCGTGGTCCAGGTCAAAATTATATACCGTCTGCTCCACATCACAATAGGGCAGGCTGCGTGAAAAGAAGGTGTCTGCCTTGTCGTACAGGCCGCCATAGATGCTCTCGACAATAGCATCCTTATCAACGGCAGAAGAAATTGCTTCACGAACTGTTTGGTCGCCAAAGATGGGATCGCTCAGATTGTATCCTACATAGTAGGTCTGGAGAGACTTTTCATCCGCCTGAGCTTGGAAGCCTTCGGTCTGCTCCATCTGCTCAAAACTTTCAGCAGAGATATTCTTGATGCCGGAGAGGAAATCCACCTCGCCGTTCTGCATCGCCAGAATCTTTGCATCATTATCGGGAATATACTTGATGGAGAAGCTGTCTACATCAGGTGCCTCGCCCCAGTAATTGGGGTTGCGGCCAAAATTCCAGGTCTGCCCATCGTTATCACCAGCGTACATATAGGGCCCAGTGCCATAGGTCGCTGTCCGGAAGGTATCTTTTGCGGTCAAATCTTCATTGAATTGCTCGCTGGATACAATGCCAAAGGGATTGGCAAGACACAGTTCACGCAGAGTATTATAGTAGGGCTGGGTCAGGTGAAGCTCCACAGTATATTCGTCTACAACTACTGCATCTTCAATGATGGTAGACAGGCGGCCATAGGAGCCATTATACTGTCCCAGATTCACCGGGACAGCCAGAATAGATTTCGCCACATCTTCCGCAGTCAAGTCAGAGCCATCGGAGAATTTTACCCCCTGCTTAATCTGGAAAGTATAGGTTTTTCCATCTTCGCTCATAGCCCAATCCTCGGCCAGTACACCTACCACCTCACCGTCCGTATTGTACTCAAACAGGGTATCGTAAAAACTGGTCAGATAATAGGTAATGTCGTATCCGCTGGAAGAGGAAACTTCTGGGGTGATGATGGTATAGAAATACTGGAAGTCCCAGCTTTCCGCCAAGTTCAGATGGACCGCTTGGGATTCTGTATCGGTCTGTGAGGGCTGGCTGCTTTCACCTACAGGGTCGGCGTTGTTGGAGCAGGCGGCCAGCGAGACCGCCATGACTGCCGCCGTCAGTGCAGCGGTAATTCGTTTCATTCTCATTGCAAAACAATCCTTTCTTTCATTTTATTATTCCGATCTGACGGAACATCAGTCAAGCCGCTGGCCTCCAGCAACATCCTGCTGTATGGATTCTGGAATACAGAATAGTCACCAGAGAAGGCTGTGTGCTCCACCAGATTAGAATTTCTCATAACAAAGATTTCGTCCGCCACCACTACGGCCAATTCCATGTCGTGGGTAATGAAGATCAGCGTAAAGCCAAGTCGATGCTGTAGGTCAATAATCTCGTCGATGATCTTCTTTCGCAAAGGCAAATCGAAACCATTGGTCGCCTCATCAAAGATGAGGCATTGCGGCTCTGCGGCCAGCGCCCGAGCGATTGCCACCCGTTTCTGTTCGCCGCCCGACAACTCGGAGGGCAGTCGGGTGTAGTAGTCCCCCGGAAGGTTACAGAGCTCCATGAGCTGTCTGCACCGCTCCCGCCGCTGTACTTTTCCCATCTGAAAGAAGCACAGTAGCGGCTCCTCAATAGATCGCCCTATCGGAAGTTTGGGGTCCAGCGCCGAAGCGGAGTTTTGCTGGATAATCTGCACTTTTTTGAAATGTTCTTTTCCCGCCCTTGTCCGCCCATAGACCAGAGAACCATCCACAGAAATCGTCCCGGTGCTGGGGCGCTGCAGCCCGGCAATCATTCGGGCCAAGGTCGTCTTGCCGGAACCAGACTCCCCAACAATAGCATATCGGCCGCCATCTTCAAAGTTTGCTGTCATAGAAGAAACAGCGGTAAAACAGCCCTTGTGTGCCAAACGGTCGGAAAAGGAACAGCTCACATCTTTTAATTCAATCAAATCCACTCCCTCCTTTCTAACTGGCAAGCATTTAGCAAATGTTTGGTATAGTCTTTTTGGGGCGCGGTTAAGATCTGTTCTGCCGCGCCCTGTTCAACGACTTGTCCATGATCCATGACAAGAATACGGTCTGATACTGAGGCTGAACGCAGGTCATGGGTTACAAACAGAACTGACATTCCCTCACGACAGAAGCCTTTCAGTTCCCGCATCAGCCCGATCCGATTACATGCGTCAATGGCAGTGGTAGCCTCATCTGCTACCAGAAGCGACGGCTTATTCATCAGAGCAGCCGCTATCATCAGCCGCTGGAGCATTCCGCCGGACAGGGTAAACGGGTAACTGTTCAAGATACGGGTTGTATCCTCCAGTCCAAGTCGCTGCAAGAGATTTGAGAAAATTTCATACATTTCTTTCCGGGAGGTCTTACTGTGATGAAGCTGATAGGTTTTTTCCAGTTGACGGGCTACACGGATAGAGGGATTGAAGGCGGTCATAGGATTCTGCATAATCAGGCAAATCTCTTTTCCGTAGATGGTACGCCGCTCCCTGTCCAGCAGGGTGAGCAGTTCCCGCCCATGAAATAAAATAGATCCCTTGGCGCGATAAGCGTTGCCCAGCAATCCCATGACCGCTTTGCAGATGGTGGTCTTGCCTGCGCCGGAACTGCCAACGATGGAGAGCATTTCACCTTTTTCGAGCTGGAAGGATATATTTTCTACGACCGGATCATCGGAAGACAGGGTGATGTTCAGATCTTTAATTTCAAGCGACACGAATATCATCCTCCTTCCCGATGGCGTCCCGGAGGCCCTCGCCCAACAAATTGAAGCCCGCACAGCAGACGATCAGGCAGATGCCGGGGTAAATCAGGAGTGCAGGATTGGAGTAGACACTATTCCGGGCCTCGTTGAGCATGGCGCCCCATTCCGGCGTTCCGGCAATCAGGCCCACACCCAAGAAGGCAAAGCTGGAGACAGACATGATGGCTGTGGCGATTCCAGTCGTAAAATATACCACGAATTGCGGAAAGACATTAGGGAGCAGGTGCTGGAGAACAATACGGAGGCTGGAGGCCCCTGAAATCCGGGCCGCCTCGATGTACTCTTTGCCGCACTCCGTTTTGGCGTAAGAACGCACCATTCGCAGAAACCATGCCAGCATGGAAACCCCAATGGCAATCATTACACTGGCAACCGAGTTGTCCACCGCCGATACAAGAGCCATGGCGATTACAATAAGGGGGAAAGCCATAAGAATATCACAGAGTATCCGCATGACCTCATCCAACAACCCGCCTTTGTAGCTGGAATAGCATCCTACCAAGAGGGCAACAGCCGCCAGAAAAACTAAAACCGGAATAGATAACCCCAGGGAATACCGCGCCCCATAGAGTAGCCTGGATAATTCACACCGTCCCATCTGGTCACAGCCGAGGGGATATTCCGCAGAGGGAGCTGCGTTCTTCAGCGCAAGGTTTGTGGCATTGGGGTCATTGGGAGCCAGCAGAGGAGCCGCCAATGCCATGAATACAAAAATAAGGATCAGCACTAGGCCGACGATGATTTGCCCTTTCCGTTTCATGCAGTTCTCCTCCTATATGCCGGGCAAATGACGCAGGAAAGCACATCCGCCAGAGTGTTGAATAAGACAAATAGTACGCCGCATACCAAAATAGAGCCGGAGATTCCGTAAACATCCATACTTTCACAGGATTCCATTAGGTAAATGCCAAGCCCTTGAATGGAGAAAACGCTCTCCACCAGTGCGGAGGTTCCAAAGAGGGCAGCGCAATACTGGGCAAACAAAGTAATGGCGGCCGGGAGAGCATTCCGCAGCACCTCGCCATAGACAATCTGCGTGTTAGAGAGACCTCTTGCTCTGGCGTAGGTCACATAGTCGCTTTTTAACTCGCTCAGTACCGCGGCCCGAAGTACACGGGTGGCAATGCAGATAATAGGGACCGCCATTGCCGCGGAGGGCAAGATCAGCGATTTGAAGCTGCCATCCGATATAACATCAAAAATAGGAATCTGGACGGCGAAAGCCGCCAGCAGAAGGAGGGCCAGCCAAAAACTCGGAACACATATCCCGATGATGCAGACGATACGGGTTACATTGTCGAAAATGCCGCCTTTTCGTATGACCGAGATTGCAGAGAGCAGCACCGTAAAAAGAATTACCCAGACCATCGCCATTACAATCAATGTACAGGTCACAGGAAGCGCGTCTTTGATATTCTCAATGACTGGCTGGCGGTTAGTAATGGCCGTCCCCAAATCCCCTGTCAGCACTCCTTTTATGTAGTCGGTATAGCGTTCCAGAAAGGGCGCATCCAGTCCCAGGCTCTCGCGCACTGCTTGAATCTGCTCTTCAGTTGCCAACACATTGACTTTACGGACAATCATCTCTGCTGGGTCTGTCCCTGTAAAAACCTGTAGGCAAAAACTGAGGGTAACAACGCCCCAGACAACGAGAATAAAATTGAGAAGCCGTTTTCCAATGCGTCTGCCCAACTCTCCCACATTCCCCACTTCAAATCCTCCCTTTTTGGTTAGGTTTCGCTAACTGTCAATTAAAAAAAGGAGCCGCAGTACAGCGGCTCCTTACCAGTTGTACTATCTGTTGGCACGCAATCTATGATAACACACCAAAGAAGTACAGTATATAACCAGACGGGTCGGTTTTTGCTCCAATCAGGTCAAATGTGTTTGTAACGGTATGCCTGCGGCGTCACGCCGAGGACAGACTTAAAAGCGGCGGAGAACTTGCTTTGATTTTCGTAACCTGCAGCACTGCCGACTTCTCCAATACTCAAAGTGGGCTCTGAAATCAACATTTCCGCGGCCGCCTCTATTCGTTTGGACTTGACAAAGGCGCCGATGGAGATTCCGGCGATGGACTTAAAACATCTTTTCAGACTGGACTCCGCTACACCAAACATACAGGCCAAATCTGGAATAGTTTCTTTCATAAAGGGATTTTCAATAATGTACTGATAGACTTCCTGGGTCCTCTTGGATATATCAGCGGAAAACTGCTGCGGATGCCGAACTGAACTGCCGTCCAGAAGACTCAAAAACAACAAAAGCTCAATGACCTTGATCCAGAAGTACGGGATTTGAATACGCTCATCCACCGAGTACAGCTCGCTGAAAATATGGTCGATCTCATGCTTGGACTTGATGATGAGAGAACGGCCATCGGAACATAGGCGGTCTTTGATCTGCTCCAAATTGATGTTTGCCTGCTGGAATCCATTGTCCAGGGTCTTCTGCGCCGTTTCCATCTCCAGAAGCACCGTGATACCCCGGTATTTTTTCAGAGGGATACGGGAGCCAAGGAATACCTGTTTATCTTTGGATAGGTAATCCACACAGAGGTCACCTTCCCCCAAGAAGCTGACTGCGCCACCTTCCAGTTCACATTCGTAGCACCCTTCCAGACAGTGGTTGATCTGCAAAAAATTTTTCTCAAAGCGGAGGGGACGGAAACAAGAGTCCATATTCAAATCGTTATATGTTATCTGTATGCCTGGTGCAATCTCAAAGCATTGCATTACCCCTTCGCCTGATTCGTTACCTTCGCAAAGAAGTGACTTTATATTTTCTGGCGTATCCCTGGTTTTATATATATTGTAGAACGCAGTCGGGTCCACATTAAAATCGCTAATCACGCATTTTCCCTCCTTGCAAACACCCTTTATATGCAAAGTATTATATAATGCTTTATCCAAAAACGCAATTTCTTCTATATTATCACTACCATTGAACAAGCTCCCTATTCTCGATAAATAGATGAAGCATAAGGATGTGCCTATCTATGCTAAAAGAGGGAGTCTTCTGATCTGAAGGCTCCCCATTTAGGTGCTTTAATGATGATGTCACGGCGGCAAGAATTTATAGCCCTTCCCATACACGGTTTGGATGAAGTCAGCGTTCAGTTTATGGCGCAGCTTGTAAATGATGCTGGAGATCCCCGTCCAGCTACTATCAAACGAATCAGGGGCGGCGAACTCATAGATCTCCCTTTGTGAAAATACCCGTCCGGGCCGCCGGGCAAGCAAATGAAATACATCGAACTCCATAGGGGTCAGCTCTATGAATTTGCCCTGCCAAAACACTTGACGGCACGCAGCGTCGATACATAAAGCCTTGTAGCGCAGAGGGGCAGAGGGAATATCCGTACACATGACCAGTTCTGTTGACTCTATGAAGGCCATGATTTTCTCTGCGGTTTCAAGATCATCTTCTTCGACTGATAATATGAACAGTTTTCCCACTACATCACCTCCGATAACCTCGACTGCCAGACCACTTTTACTTGTCCTGTAGCCCTGATTTAATTTTTTGAAAACTGTCATCGCTGATTGCGTGCTCCATGCGGCAGGCATCCTGCTCGGCGGCCTTTGGCTCTACACCTGCATCCACCAGCAGACGGGTGAAAAAGCAGTGCTTCTCATAAGTTTTTTCGGCAACCTCTCGGCCCAAATCTGTCAGGTGCAGGAAAGAGTCTTCGTCCATGGTGAGAAACCCACCCTCTTTCAAGGTGGCTACCGCATGACACACGCTGGGTTTCGATACTTCAAGGTGCCGAGCCACATCTACGGAGCGCACCATGCCTTTCTTCCTCTTTAAGACAAGGATTGCTTCCAGATAATCTTCGCCAGATGCGTGTAATTGTTTCATGGGGAGCTCCTCTCCATCAAGACAGGCTCCAACCGGCAGAGTTCATACGGATACGGACGAAATCCTGATAAATACCGGGTTGTTCCATCAATTCCTCATGGGTGCCATGCTGCGAGATCCGTCCGTCGCTGATGACCAAAATCTGGTCGGCGTTCCGGATGGTATTCAAACGGTGGGCAATGACCAGCAGGGTCTTACCCTTTACCAGTTCGGAGATAGCCTCCTGAATATAGCTCTCATTGTCAGTGTCCACGCTGGCGGTCGCCTCGTCCAAAATTACAATGGGAGCGTCTTTCAAAATACAGCGGGCGATAGAAATGCGCTGTTTCTCACCGCCGGAGAGGGTTGCGCCGCCCTCTCCCACCACAGTCTGAAATCCATCGGGCAGAGCCATGATGAAATCGTAGCAGCGGGCTTTCCTCGCCGCCTCATAGACCTCATCCTCGGTGGCGTCTGGCTTGCCCATACTGATGTTGTTATAGATTGTGTCCTGAAAGAGATACACGCGTTGAAAGACCATGCTGATGTGGTCCATCAGCTCCGCAAGGGGGACTTGTCGGGTGTCCACGCCCCGGATGGCAACACTGCCGCTTTTCACATCCCACAGCCGGGCCAGCAGATTGGCGATGGTGGACTTCCCGCCGCCGGAGGGCCCCACAAGAGCGGTCATGCTATTTGGGCGCATAGAGAAGCTGATGTGGTGCAGCACCTCCTTGTCCTGGTAGGCAAAGGCCACATCATGAAACCGCACTTCCGGCTGTCCGGGCTGTGTCTGGGGCGGGATATGCTGTCTTCCTGTGTCCGGGAGCTCCGGCTCCTCCAATACAGCCTCAATGCGGTCCAGGGCAGCGTTCATCACGGTCAGACGGGACGCCTCGCCATAGAGCGCCTTGAGCGGCCCGAACAGGTCAAAGACGAACAGGAGGACGCCCAGCACATAGGCCAGAGAAAGAATGCCGCTCCGCTCCAGAAAGACCGACAGGCCAAAAATCGCGGCTATCCCGATTCCATAAAGGACATTCAGCCCCATGGTCCACGGGGTCATCTTCCGTTCAAAGGCGAGGGATGTATTTCTGGACCGCTTGAAATTGCCGGTCAGTTCTTCCGACTTCTCACCCAGCAGGTTATAGCTCTTGATGACTCCGATGCCCTCCACAAAGGACAGCACCGCGTCCGTCAGCCGTTCGCTCTGCTCCTGACGGCCAGCGGCTTCCCGCAGGGAAACCTTGTTCATCCCTCTGGAAACCAGCCACGCCAGGATGGTCACAAGGGCCGCGATCAAGCCCAGCTGCCAATTCAGATAGAACATGAACGCCAGCAGGACCAGGGATGAGAGCAGATAGCTCATCATGTTGCCCAGCGTGCTCATGGCGACTTCTTCAATAAACACCATGTCGGTGCTGAGGACAGAACTGATTTTGCCGATATTGCCGGAGGTGAAGTAGCCCATGGGCAGTTTCCGCAGGTGTCCGCCCAGCTCCATGCGCTTCTCGGCAAACATCAGGTAGCCCGCCGCACTCTGGAGGCTGTCGCTGAGATAGTGGACCAGCATCTGCACCAGCACGGCCGCCGCGAGGCCAAGGCCCACATAGAGGCAGGTCTGTCCGGTCAATGTTCCGGCGGCAAAGCCGCTCAACACCACAAAGGCCAGGAAGATCGGCATTTTAGACAGGATCGACTCCACAAACGCGCAGGCAAAAGCGCCCTGAATACGCCCTTTATATGGACCGGCAAGTTTCAAAATCCTTGAAAACAGTGCAAACATTTAGTTTCCCTCCTTTGCGGTATGTATGTTCCATTCGGCGCTGTCCTGGGCCGCCTTCCACAGCTTTTGATATTCCGGGCAGGACTGGATCAGATCCTGATGCTTTCCTGCCGCAACCAGTTTGCCGTGGTCTACGACGCAAATTTGATCGGCGTTCATAATCGCGGGCAGCTTATGGGCGATGACCACCAGAGTCTTGCCCTTCACCAGCTCCGCAATCGCCGCCTCCATCTTTTCCTCGTTCTCGGGATCGGCGTAGGCGGTGGCCTCGTCAAGCACCACAATAGGGGCGTCCTTCAGGATGGCACGGGCCAGAGATATGCGCTGGCGCTGACCGCCGGAGAGCATCTTACCCGCATCGCCCGCCATGGAGTGAATTCCTTGGGGCAGCTTCTCCAGAAACTCCATGCACTGGGCCTTGCGCGCTGCCTCCAAGACCTCCTCATCGGTAGCGTTCAACCGTCCAATGCGGATATTCTCCAGCAGAGAGGTGTTGAACAGGTATTGATCCTGCGCCACATAGGAAATACGGCTGTTCAGGGCTTCCAGACTCATGTCGCACAGCTTCTGCCCGCCGATAGAGATGCTGCCTTTCTGCGGGTCATAGTAGTGGATCAGCAGTTTTGCCAGAGTGCTCTTGCCCGAGCCGGACTCTCCCACCAGGGCCGTTTTCTGTCCGGCCTTGGCCGTAAAGCTGATGTCGTGGAGTACCTCATCCTCCACCACCATGGGCTTTCCGTCCGGGCCGGGCTGTGTCTTGGTGTAGCCAAAGGAAACATGGTCATAAACGATGGTATCGTCCTTGCCGTGGAAGCTGTCCGGCGTCTGCTGAAGCTCCGGCGCATCCAAAACCTGCTCCAGCGCAGAAATTTTGTAGTTGAGCTGGGGCATGGTGGGCAGGAAACCCAGGGATTTGAGGAGCGGCATCCCGATGCTCAGGGAGAGGCACAGCACCAAAATCAGGTCCGGCAGAGCTGACCAGCCGGAGAGGACAAACCACGCCCCCAGCGGCAGGGTCAAAATCACAGTGCAGGGCAGGAGGCTGCTATAAATTGCCATCCAGGGCCATGCCGCCTTGTACCAGGCCAGAGTATAATCCCGGTAATCCGAAACATCCTTGCGAAACCGCTCATAGGAGTCCGCGTCCTTGTTGAATACCTTGACAACCTCCATGCCGTTGATGTACTCAATGATAGTGTTGTTCATCTTCTGGCCGGCCATATAGTAGGGCCCCATTTTCTTCATGCCAACCGAGTACATGGTCATCATGGCGATCAGGCTGATAGGGATGGAGGCCAGGGACAGCAGCGCCAGCTTCCAGTCCACGAAAAACATAGCCACATAGACCGCGATGGGGACCATCAGGTTTGCGATCCCCTCCGGCATGGAGTGGGCCAGCAGGACCTCCAGACTGTCCACATCATCGACAAACAGCTTTTTGACTGTGCCGGTGCCCTTGTCTTGGATCACGCCCAGAGGCAGCTTCTCAAACCGCTTTTGCAGGGCGGTCCGCAGCCGGAGCAGCGTGTCATAGGCGGCCTTGTGCGAAAGATTGAGCCCCCAGCCATAGAGAACAGCCTGCAAGACCAGGCACACCAGCACCAAAGCCACCCGCAGGATGAGAAATGAAGCGTCAAGTTCCGCTCCCATCACCAGCGGAGCAATCACTTGGTAGGCCAGCACAAAGGGCAGGACGCCCATCAAAACGCTGACCAGCACCACCACTGTGGCCGCGTAGAGGCCCTTTTTATGCGGCCCTGCGTATTCAAATACCTTTTGAAACATGATTTCAACCTCCCATCAATGAAAATACTGTTCCGACAGAGCTTTCAATATCTCCGGTGTGAGCCGGTGGTTTTGAATAGCCCCCTGGTCATCCAGCTGGACCACCTCCGTACAGGTCCGGACGATAAACTCGAAGTCGTGGGAAACCACAAACACGATCACGCCGGAAGCGGACAACTGCTCAATCAGCCGGCTGACCCGCACCATGGAGTCATAGTCCAGGCCGCTGGTGGGCTCGTCAAAATAGATCACCGGGCTGTCCTTGACGATGGCCGCGCCAATGGTGACCCGCTGCTTCTGCCCGCCGGAGAGGGCCGCCGGGTGCTGCTCCCGGTATTCGGACAGCTCCAGCGCCTCCAGCGCGGCGTCCACCTTCTCTTTGCAGTTCTCCCGAATCCCCAGGGAGAGTTCTTCCTCCACACTGCTGGCAAAGAGCTGGTAATCCGTGTCCTGCATGACCAGATAGGACAGCGCCCGGCGCTGGCGTGGAGTGAGCTTCCTGCCGTCAAAGGTGATCTCGCCGTTCCGCTGCTTCAAGAGGCCGGTCAGGATGGACAAGAGGGTGGTCTTGCCCGCTCCATTATGGCCCAGGATGCCGATCACATCCCCAGCGTGGGCTTCAAAGCTGACATTCCGAAAGACCTCCTGCTCTTTCGGATAAGCAAAGGAAAGACCCTGCACACTCAGCAGGTGTTTCCCCATGGGGCGGCGTTCTTTCTCCTGATCATGCTCTGCATCCCGCTCCGGATATGCAGTCCGCAGCCCATAGGATATGCGCGTTTCCTCCGGTAAGGAACAGAACTGCTCCCTTGTAAATTCCTGTTCGATTTTCCCGTTTTGTATGAGAAATACCCGGTCGATTAAATCACGCAGATAGTAAAAGCGGTGCTCCACCACAAAGATGGTGTATCCGTCCCGCTTCAATTTTCCCATAATCTCCGCAAGCCGTTTGGTGGCCGCGTAGTCCAGATTTGCGGAGGGCTCGTCGAAGATATAGACCCTCGGTGAAAGCGCATAGACCGAGCCCACGGCGATCTGCTGCTTCTCTCCGCTGGACAGGGCAAAGATACTCCGGTTTAGGTAGTCCGCCAGTTCCAGATCCTTTGCGGCTTTTGCGATGCGGTCAATGGTTTCCTCACGGGGGAGGCCCATATTTTCACAGCCAAAGGCCAGTTCCCGCGTAGTGTCCGTCATGAAGAACTGGGAGCGCGGGTCCTGAAATACCGTCCCCACCTGCCCGGCCAGCTGTGCGGGCTTCATTTCCAGCAGGGAGCGCCCATCCATCACAAGGTCGCCCTGTATCTCACCGGGATAAAAGTGCGGGATCAGGCCGTTGAGTGAGCGGATCAGCGTGGTCTTGCCACAGCCGCTTCGCCCGGTCAGGAGGATAAATTCGCCGGTCTGCACCGTCATATCAATGCCACGGAGGGTAAAGTCCTTGCTCTCTTCATAGCGAAAGCTGAAATTCTGAAACGAGATCATGTCACACCCTCCACAAGATGATTTCCCCGATTCGGGTCTGGTCCAGGAACAGCAGCGCCGCCAGAAAGAGGACGCCCAGCAGGGACACCAGAATCTCCGGCCAGGAGAAGCGAATGGGGCGCAGGGCGTACCGTTTGCACTCCAGTTCCAGCCCCCGGGTGGTACCGGAGGCAGCCAACTCGTCCGTGACCTTCAGACACCGCATCAGCAGGGGAATTAAAATATACTCGATGGTGGCAAGAGGATGAGATACCCGTTTCCACCAGGTATCGCTGATCCCCCGGATGTCCATGGTGCTGCGGATCTGCCGGTATTCAATCCGCAGGGTGGGAATATAGCGGAACATGACCACCAACGGGATCGTCACCGCCTGGGGAAGCCGCATCCGCTGGAGCGCCACCATCAGGTCGTCCATATAGGTGGTCCGCAAAATCCAAAGGCCCATCATCACAATGGGGATCAGCTTCAAAAGCGTCACGCCGAACACGCTCATAATCACACTCAGTACCGGCACCTGCACATAGCGGAGCAGGGCGTTGAGATAGGCAACGATGATGTAGACCACAATCATCTTCAAGGCCCACTTTCCGCCGTTCCCCACGGCAATAAACAGGCCATACACCAGCATGAGCGCAAGGCTGACCACCTCCCCGGCCAAAAAGTAACTGACAAACCCGATACAGACCAAAAGTAAAATCTTGCAGCGGGGATCTAACAGTGCTGACCCATGAAGGGGCTGCTGTTCAATGATTTGTTTGATTTGTGATTCTTCCATTCCAATGCCTCCCTATCCAAATCAAAGCGCGGGGCTGAAAATGGCCCCGCGCCCTGAGATCAGGCAGCCCGCTTGCCTGCGTTCGTCTGATTGACTGCCGAGGGGCTGTGCCTTGTTATTTGACTGAAACGAGCCCGGCTTTTATAAAGTGCTTCTTCAAAGCCTTCTGCCCAATCACGGCGCCGATCAGGCCACCCACCAAACCGGCCGCAACGATGACCACCAGCATGGGGACGGAGGTGATATTCAGCATCCCGTCTATGTACTCCTGGGCAATGTTGTTCTTCTCCATGGCGCCCACAAAGGCACTCTGGAGGAACTTGATGGGGCAGATGGCGCTGAAGGCAAAAATGGCGCTGAACAGGGCGTAGGCCACGGTCATGGACTTCATGGTGATTTCTTTCCGGCCCATGACCAGGAAATCGCAGATCACACCGCCAATGACCAAGCCGATGGGGATAAACCAGAAAGCGCCCACCAGCAGGAACAGGATAGCCTGGATTGCGGAGCAGATGGTGAAAACGCCCTTTTTCGGTACCTTTGCCAGTAAGAGCATCATCACGATGCCATTGGGGATCGCGACAACGGATGGATAGAACACATTGGTCACTGGGCCGGCCACACTCATAATGGTGCTGATAATCATGCAGATGATCCACATGAGGGCGGTCAGGACGCCAATCAGGATAAAATCTTTCGCATTCAACTTCTGTTTCATGCTTTGCCTCCTCTAAACAACAATATGCGTTGAGGTTAGCACTTACTAACCTCAACGCATATTGTATCAGTTATGCCTTTCTAATTCGACCCAAAACCTGCCCATTTTCACCCAAAAGCAGTTAAAGGTCACTGCTTTGTGTGGTTGAAGCGTGTCTCCCTGTAATGTTTGGGTGCAACACCGTATTTTTTCTTGAAGGCCGCCGCAAAGTTGCTCGGTTTTCCATACCCTACAATCGCAGCGACCTCCCCCACATTCCAGTCTCCGTCTAACAGCAGTTGCGCCGCCTGTGTCAATCGCTGCTCAATAACATATTGATGGATCGGCATACCGTAGAAGGAAGAGAATCCCCGTGTCAGCTTGGTCAGACTCAGATGTACCTGTTGAGACAGTTCTTCACAAGAGGGGGCAAAGGCGAGCTGGCTGTCGATGATCCGTTTCGCTTCCATGATGGCAGTCCGCTCCGTCCGGGACATGGAAATATTTTTGCCCATCAGAATGTCCAATTCCAAAACTTCTCCCAGATAGATGGACAGCAGCTCCAACAGTTTGCCGTCCAAATAGAGATAGCCCAGCCCCCCGCGGTATTGAGAAAATTTGCTTGTTTCCGACAGTATTTGCTCCATAATTGGTGTGACAGAGACTTTGGCAATACCATTCAGGAGCTTCTTTTCATAGACTGTAATTTCCTGTCCGTCAAAGTAATCAGCAAGGAGTTGTGAAAAGTAGGGAATTGGGATTTTAATGCTTTTGAATGAGAAGTTACTGTCTTTTTTGTAGCAGATGTATTCTGTGCCATCATGTCCAGCATAGATACAAGACTCATTTTTCTGTATAGTAATAGAACGATTCTCATTCATTATCCCCCATGAAATTCCATCATTCAGGCAGAAAATGATTTGCATATATTCTCCACTAACAGGACCCTGCACATTCATATCGGATTGATAGCACATTTTCCAGTCTGAGAGGATAACGCCGTGCTTGATTTTTGTTTGAGAAATTTGGCCTTGCCCGACTTCTGAAGGAATGTCCATAGTGATTGTCTGAGGGGTATTGGTTATCAAATCGTTATAAAGATTGGTAAGATATAGACTGCTATGTGACATAACCCACCTCTTTCTAACTCGTCCAAGTTAGCTATCGCTAATCAGATGATACCCGATTTTTCCTCGACAGTCAAGGTGGCTTCGTATTACCAAAACCGCACACCTTTTTAGTTTTTTGGAGAACAGTAACATATTTTGCCTAATCCGTATGCCTCTCTCTGTAATGATCTACTATGTTTATAATTCCTGTGTCTGGATGAATCAACACTATTGACAAGTTTCTTTTTTCAGCGATCCCTATCGCTGTCTCCACTCCGCTGTAATGTTTCGGATCATTATCATAAACAGCTACAACATAGTCGGCCTGCCCCATCATATATTCCGTGCGTTTTTTATACCCTTCGGCTCCTGGGTGTTCTGATCCCATCAGCACCTTGGCACAGCCCTCTCGGAGTTTTCGCTGCCGTGCCTGGCTCTTTGGGTCCCATCGGACATCATGGCCGGAGAAGGGGCAGACCATCACAACATCCAATTCCCGATATTCTACCTGGCGCTGCATATCCAACAGGATTTCGCCTGCCCACATGTCTACTCCCAGAGCGCCCCCAACGAAAAAGCAGCGCACACCGCGCTGGTAAAGTGACACAAATACATCATGCATCCGCTTTTTTATGCGCTTGCATGAGGTCATATATTCATTGTATTTGAATTTGAAGCGGGTAGGGTGTTGACCAATCACCGCACACGAACATATTTTCACTTGTTTTTCCTCCAAATTTTTCATCTTACGATCATTATATATGCTATGGTTGATTAAACTCAACCATAGTCGCTTAATTTTTCATGCTATAGTGGATAAAATGTAACTATAGTATGGAGGATTGCGAATGAGTGAGCTTTTGAAAGAAATGGGCCAGCGGATTCTGGAGCGAAGAAAACAATTAAATATGACACAGGAGACTTTGGCAAATTTGACGCATCTCACATCGCAAACCATCTCGTATGCGGAAATGGGGCAAAAAGCGATGCGCCCGGAAACCATGCTGAAGATCTGTGAAGCACTTGGCATCAGCGCAGACTATTTACTGCGTGGTAAAATTCTTGAAGCAGACACTTCGTTGCTCCAGCAGAAGATTTCCACATTGACACCCAGCCAATACCGCCACTTGGAACAGATTATCGATCACTTTATTGCTGCCATACAGGAAAAGGAAGAGGTATGAGAGTCGGCACAGCTTCGCTCCCATACCTCTTTTTTAGCCATTTCTACGGAAAGCCGCCATGGTGCTGGCGATCAGATTGCGGGTCATATCATCAACTTCGGATGCTCCCTCTGATGGCTCTGTCGTCTGTTCCTGCGGCGGCAGGGCTATTTTATTTTTCTTTGGAGGAGAGGATTCCCCGGTCGAAACTGCCTTATCCGAAGCCTGCTCATCCTGACGCATAATTTCTCGCACTATCGCTTCAATGGCCGCACGGTCAATGGCTGGCACTTTTAACGGCTGCGGATCGTCAGAAAAATGAGTGTTATAGTACACAAGCGCATTTGCAATATACTGGGCTTTACTGTGGGGCGGTTGTAGTTCCAGCAGTTCAACTGCGGCTCGCTGCACTGGGTCACCGATATTGAACCGCAGGGAGAAGCGCCCCCTTTCTTTTTTGGCCGTCATGATTGTCACCTGCCCACTGTTTCAAGCCGGTACAGGTATTCAAATCCAGCTGCATTGGCGTTGATGTTCGTGACGAACAGAGGCGTTCCCACCTTGCCGGAATCCTCGATCTGCCGGCGCAGCAGAATAGCGCCGCCGCCCACAAACACCACTTTGCAATAGCGCAAATCCAACATCCGCTCTCGTAAAGTGCTGAACAAGTCGTTGACAAACTCCTGCGCCAGTCGCTCCACAAGCTGTACGGCCTCGGCCGGGTACTGTGTCCGTCTGCCCATGAGGATGGCATCCACATCGCCCTCATCCAACAGCAAATCCAGCTCTGCATTTCCTCTGGACCTGATCTTATTGTATAACAGGATAACGCCGTTTTCCAGCGAATCGCAGGAAGCGAGGTCGGCTTTTCCGTTTTTCAACAACAGATAATCCGCTGTAAAGCCTCCAATATCCAATACGACTGCCTTTGGGTCATCCAGCAGGGCGTGCAGCATTGTGGCCGCAGCTGCGTATGCCTGGGGATAGCAGGCCACATCCTCAATGCTGATGGTGTAGTGTTTGTCTCCATACATAAACTCAACAAGCCCGCGGCCTTGAAAGTAGACGGTGAATTTCTCTGCTTGAGAGCCAAAATGTGCCGGGGGCAGACCAACAGCCAACTGGATGTGCTGCTGTTCTTTTTCACCAATTCCCCGGGCGGTTATCTCTTCTGCAATAGCAATCAGTGTAAGGACAAAAAATCGGTCATCCTCCGTCTTATCCTTGTGGAACGGAATACGCTCATTGGACAGTGTGTAATAAGTACCACAGTATTGCAGGCTCTGGCCGAACGGCCGGGTCAGGCTCTGCTGCAGTCCAGACACAAAGGGCTCGCCATGAACGGTTTTGATTTGTTTGTTGCCATGATCGACACCAATTAACATAGATAATTGCCTCCTTTTTTGCTTTATACATATCCTTTACGCCTGTATGACGCCTTTCTCAACAAAAAAGCAGGAAAGTTTTTATCTACAACGGTATCATCGAAAAATCAGGGGCGTGGAATAGTCGGCCTGCACCATAAAAAGCAGCATCGTCCTGATACATTCGAGGCGATGCTGCTTTTCTATCAAAACTGTTTAGCTTTCAACTTCCACATGGAGCTGGCTGGCGACTTCCTCTACCGACATACCATTTTTCATTGCCAGCTTCACAATCTCTTGAATTTTCTGCTTTTTCGTCTTACGGGGCTTTCGGGGAGCCTTGGGAGCAAGGATCTCCTGCTTTTTTGCCTCCAGAGATTTGATGCGTTCCTTTGCTGCGGTGATCTTCGCATCGTACTCTTCTACAACAGTTTTCTTTTTCTCCTCCAGCTCATTGATGGACTGATTTATCTTCGT
Organism: Intestinimonas sp. RTP31139st1_F5_RTP31139_211217; assembly: GCF_040226735.1. NCBI lineage: Bacteria > Bacillati > Bacillota > Clostridia > Eubacteriales > Intestinimonas > Intestinimonas sp. RTP31139st1_F5_RTP31139_211217. Next base: position 190,600 of record NZ_JBCOAQ010000002.1, read on the forward strand.
GATTTTTTCATCCAGTTCATTCGCTCTCTCTTGCGGGGTACGGCGCTGACGCTTGTTCTCGGCTTCTGCCATTTTAAGATCACCTTTCCTTTGTGCATAAATAAGATGTGCGTATGGTAAAAGAGTACCACACAGCATATCAAAACACAAGAAGATGAGGTCGAAGTATAATAGAAAATTGAGACCAAAAGAGCATACGGCCGTCCGATTATGAAATACCGTAAAATGATTTCGCTTGATTTGACACGGGCCATGTCAGCCCCAAAAAGAAGGGCCGGGTAGAGGAATTTTCCTCCGCCCGGCCCTGTTACGAATTTACACGGATTCTGCCCTATGCTTTTGATAAGGGCAGACAAAGCACTTTTCAGTCATCCGTCTTAATCAGGATATAAAAACTGTCGCCGGCATCGCGGGCTTCTTCTCTGCGCCAGTCCTCTCTATAGGGAAGACTATAGAAGCCGCATATATAGCGAACATCATCGTTATTCACTCCCGTTTGGCCCAAAGAGCCGAAACAGTGGATCACACAATCTCCATCCTCATTTCGACGCTCCAGAAGCCTGAAGCGGCCAGCGAGTTTCCTGTGGACTTTGCTCCAATCCATTGTTAAACCTCCCATTGGCCGCGGTCGATAAGCACCGCTTTCTTTCCTGCCTTTTCCGGGATCGGAAGTTCAATGCGCATATTTGCGCCGTCACCTTCGACTTTCCCCTTCGGCAGAACATATCGCGCAAAACACTCCCACTGGGGTTGTCTATAACGGCCAGTCAGTCCGCAGAGCCCGCTGGCAGCCGACCACTGGTTGCACTCGCTGCACGGGAAGCAGACTTTCCTCTCGTCCTGGTATGCCTGTGTGGCCTTGTTGTCCGCCACCAGGCGCTCAAAACGCTGGATCAGTTCTTCCTCATCGGTGACGATATAGAAAAAGTTCCCATAATGCAGAAACCGTCCCGAAATTACCGTGCAGCCCTGATAAGCCTGACGCTCTTCTGACCGCTGCCACTCCGGCTTCCGATTTACAAAATTCCCGTACCACTCATAGATCGGGTCCAATGTGTACTGTTCAAACAGCGGATAAAGCCGCTCCAGCGTCTCTATTGGCTCCCATCCCCAGAAGCCGCCATTTATTTTAATGATCGTCATGGTATGTACCTCCCTGTTATAATTAGGTGTGGACGCTGTACTGGGCTTTCTGCAGGTTATCCGCACCATGCAGAATGATGCCGCCGCAGATTCCCGTGCCCCGGGGCGTGACCTCTTCAAAGAAGAAGCTGTACGGCGCACCGTCATCATAAATGAGGATCTTCTCCGCATCCCGCCACTGGAAATGGTGTTCCAGAGTTTTCCCCAGCTTGTGCCGCAGGAGCGGCCGCTGGGCGATTTGATGGAGATTCTGCCTGCTGTGAAATTCAAAGCGGCGAGTCACCTTCTCCGGCACGGAGAGCTGGCTCCAGTTCCATCCGGCCATATCCGTCCCGGCCTCCACACACTCGTGGAAGCGGCGGTAGGGCAGCCGCACCCACTCCTCGTAGCCGCGCAAACTGTCCGCGCCGGCGCTTTGCAGCCAGGAAAAGCGGATCACCAGCATCTCGCCGTCCAGTGCCCGTGTGAGCCGAAGGGCGGCATAGCAGCCGCAGTCAGCCACGATGATCTGACGCCCCGGCTCCCGCTCCAACTGCTCCAGCGTATCACGCAGGATTGCAAAGCGGTACGGGGATTTATGCCTCCGGGATATGGTGTGGAGATACAGCAGTTCTTCACTGCAGGATACTTTTACCAAAACACTGTCAAACATCATAAAGAAACCTCCTGTCATGCCGCATGGGCTCGGTCCAGTGCGGCCCGTTCTACCAAAAACGATTCTTGCTTATACTGTTCCTCTGCCAAAGTCACTGCAGCGCCTCCCAGAGAATCAAGATACTGGCGCCCATTTTTGGACTTTGAGATGTAGATATAGATTGGGGCGCTGACATACCGCCCACTGGGATAGCATCCGCGATACTGATTTGACAGCACCGCAACTGCGTCGAGTTCTTCCGCTTTCTGCGTTGCCAGTGCCACTACCATTTCTTTTGCCGCCGTCTCTTCACTTTTCTTCAATCCAGAGGTATAAATGTGTTCCAGAAACAGCACCAGCTTCTCACTGTATGCGTGACTGCCTGTGGGAACATCTTCTTTGGACAGATCAGCAAATTCAAAATTGAGCGTTGATGGCTGCTGGAAAGAGCCTTTCGTCAGCCGGAGACACGCCCGTGCTACTACGCTCTCGTCTTTGTAAACCAGAATGATTTTTTTGTTGCTATCGAATGCGGCCAAAAGGCAGTCCCTCTGGCTGCCCTGATAGCAGGATAAGCAGGTAAAGTGCGGAAGCTCGCCCATGCGGATTGTGTGGTAAAAATCATCCACCTCTTTCGCCATAAGGCCCAGTCTGGTCAAAGAGAGATTCTGTTTCCAGACATCTTCCCGCGCCTCTTGAATTGGGTAATGGATTTCCTGCTTTAAATCACCAGCAAAGTATTTCAGTTTATAGAACTGGCCCATCAGCTCTGCCTGTACAATACGCCGGAGCGCCTCGCAGTTTTTTTCACTTTCGTTCCTATACTGCAATTCGTTATACAGCGGGCGGACCATCGAGCTGCCGCCCCGGAGCAGGAAATTCACAATCCCCGGCTGATACTCGCGGACGAACTCCTCGGAAAATCCCATGTTTTCTTTCAGATAGGCCCAATTCTGATCGGTAACCAGTATTGAGCCGCACACCTGACTCCAGTTTGAAAAGCCTGTGATCTTGGAAGCGTTGCTGACCGCGAAAACCGCATCCGCCTCTGCCCGAAATTCCGGGATAAATGCCTGAATCTCCGGATAGTGCTGCAGCATAAGCATTGCAGTCTGCCGCGTCAGTCCCCGGATATGCCCGAAATCTTTCTCATACCAAGCTCCAAACGGCTTTTCCAGCAAGCATTGAGTTACCTGTTCCAGCGCCTCATCTCCGATATTCTGGCTGACAAGATCCCGCTTTATCAGCTGCCGGATCGTGAGCATCCTCTGGTCCACGGAGAGCGGGGAGAGTTTGGCGTACAGTCTTACATATACTTCCTCTTGGTGCCACAGCAGACGCAGTTCCTCAAAGGTATATTGCTGGCCCTCTTCCAAAAGTTCAAAGTAGCTGGTTGTCCGTTCAATAGAATCACTGTCCTTTAAGTTCTTAACCGTCAGTGAATTGAGATTACAGCGTTCGCAGAAGCCACTCACAAATAAGAGCGAATACCGCCCCAGCGAGAAAAATAGTTCGCTGTTCTGATTCACCAGATTCAAAAAATGCTTTTTCTTATGCTCCACCGCATAGATAAGGAGCTGGACTTGAAAATACTCTACTTGTTCAAAATTGATGTGAAGGCAGCCAGCGTAAAGGGCATTGAGATAACTCAGCCTGCTTTGCAGGATTTTCTGCCGCCGCTCTTTGCTGATGGGCAACAGCTGACTCAGCCACCATTCGACATCATATTGTCCGGCCCGGTTTTCCAGCCAGAGCGTCCAGAATTCCGATAAATCTTCCGCATCATACTCGAAGGCTTCCATCAGCCGGCGGAATTTTTCTACATCCGGCATTTGCAGCCATTTGAGATTTTTCAGACTGTCCGCATCCAGAAACAACTCCACTCCCCACACATAGTTCATCATCAGGATTTTCTGGAGGGGCAGATTCTGCTCCAACAGCTCTACAGCCTTCCGCTCATGGTCGTGCCAGTTGAATAGATAAGTGCCAAGAAACGGCAGACGCATCATTGAACGCTGATGTTCCGTCAGCGGAGAGATTTCCTGCCACTCCAGAACAGGGAAGGTATCCAGGTTGTCTGCGACGGCCTGCTCCTCTTCTTCATACCGCACCAGCGGCTGGTAGTGTTTCATGTACTCAAATTTCAGGGAAGGCTTGAGATCCAGCACCGCCGCCTCCAGCACCTGCTCCTTCGGATATTGGGACAAGTGCTCCTGATAGCTGCTTGCCGCATGGAGCATCGTCTGAATAACAGATACCGCTATTCCATGTGCGCACAGAGCCTGATATAATTCCGCAAATTCTGGAACTTGAATCAATTCCCTCTGGATTTGCGTGGCTTCTTCCTTGCGAATCTGCTCTTGCAGACCCATATCTTCGATTTTTTTACAGGTCTGATCCAGTATTTCTTCTGGAAATTCTCCAGTGAAACGCAGCTGCAGCCCATCGCGCCCCATTCGGGACAACAAAGATAAATGCTTTTCCGCATAGATCATGCCGCAAGACCTCCCATCATTGTTCTTGCCATATTCAAAATTTTCTGTTCGTCTCCTGGATTGTATCGTGCCAAATCACCGCACAACTTGAAAAATTGTTCTAATTCGTCCGCTGCAAATGCCGCCGCGCAGCCCGCAGGCTGTTCCCGTAGCTTTTCGTACACCATATCCAGGGCTTCTTTCACATCCCTGTCGTAATAGAAACTTTTTGTAAACTCTTTTAGAGAAGACATCGTACCGTCATAGGTCTGCTCCAACCGTTCGCATTTCTTCTGGTGCTCCTGCTCCCGGCGAAGGCGTTCCTCCCGTTCCGCTTTTTCAGCGTCGGCTTTTTGATCGGCTTCCAGCTCTTCCTTACTGTAGAATTTTTCCTTTAGATGGTCCGCACGGCCACCTGTGTACTTCCCGCTGGATAAAAGGCTTCGCAAAACGGACGCAAGCAGCCGCCTGTCGTATAGCCGCTGCACATCCGAATCTTGTAAAGCGCACCAGATAAACTCTTGATAGCATTTCGGCTCCATTTGGAAAAAAGAAGCCTCGATCCATTCAAAGAGCTGCCGATGCTGCTCTTCTGTCAGGAAAGAGCGTTTGATAAAAAACTCATAGTCTCTGCTGCTGTACCGATTACCCCTTACAAAAAGTTCATGAAAGAAAAACCGCTCCCCAAAAAACTTCTGGAGCTGCACTGGAGTGTATTTCTGCAGCAGACGCCGGACAAAACGGAAGCCCTGCCAGCTGGAGATATTCATGGCATATCCCAAGAGCAGTTTCATCGACTGCGCAGAGGGGCCGTCTTCCTGATGCTGTTCAAAAAACTGCCACAGCCGGATTTCTTTTCTCTCTACCAGCAGAGCAAAAGCTCTATCGGAGGAACGGTGCCATTCCTGGAAGCCATCACAGTAATCAGCGCCCGTTAATTCCCGGTATCTTGCCAGCCATTGAATAATTGGCGTTTTTCCACAAGAGCAGAGCATCTGATCTGTAAACAGTTCCCAGTAATCGCCTTGCGGCACTTCTTTTGCCAGAATATCGTACTGGGGGTCAAAGGCGTCAAAGCGATACGGGAATTCCTTTTTGACGGTTTTCAGCATCCAGATCATTGTCTGTGGTGCGGATGGTATGAGTTCTTTTTTAATCGCCTCCCAGAGATTTGGATACCCATTGTACTGGACAGCAAACCTTTCATAGCGGCCAAACAACCATCCAACATAGGCATAGAGCCCTTCCGACAGTCCATCCGGTTGGTTTAAGAGCATTTGGCAGCACGCCGATGCGATTTTTTCTGCGGTGGTCCCGTTCCAGGAGATCCTGTCCGGGATTCTGTCTGCCCACACACAAAGGGAATTGGTCAGTATAATTTCCTCACCGCTGTAGCCGGCATCTGTCAGGATTGAAAACTCCCGGCTGTCCGGTTTCATGTTCATTCTGAAAAACTTCGTCAGTGTTCGCAAAACAAGATCTGACTTTCCGCGATACGACTTGATATACGGAGCATAATGCTGGACCAGCCATTCCAGCACGCCGCAGTTTTCAGGCAGGGAAAGCGTGCGTTCTTTCCCCAGCAATCGGAGAAGCTGGCTGTGCATAGTGCGGTACCCTTCCTCCTGGTCATCGAACAGAGACAGGACAAACAAGGCATCCTCGGTCTTGGCATATTCTGTGGCAGCCAGTTCATCCAGCAGGGCGTGTCGGCGGGGCATATCTGTTTCCAACAGATAAAGAGCCCCTTGCAGGTACACATCTCCATTGGAAGTCCGCCGGATCATCTGGAGAAAACTGCCGCGCTGATTTCCAACAAACATATTGTCTGACTGAAGCGCACGGGTTTTCCCCAGTGCCAGCGCCAACGCACGAATAATGCGGACATCTTTTCCCAGCTTCTCTTCAAACCGTTCCAGGACCTCGCCGGGGTAACGGAGGTTATAGGCTTCAAAATAATTCTGTCCTTCTGCCTTTTGTTGCCAGATTTGCGTGTCCACAATATTTCGATAGATCTCCCAGGCTTTTTCTTCTTGAGAGGTGTGTACGACAAGATCTACAAACGCATAGTACAGTTCAAGATCAATGACCTGTTGATATACCTTGTAGGCTGGCAGAAATTCGTTATTCATCTTCGCTCCCTCCTCACTTTGATTCGCTCCATCTGCCTCCAGTAGAGTAATTCCACTCAATCGTTCCATCTTCATAACGGATAAGACCATGAGCCGTCAGAGTCCATCCATCAGAAGTTCGCCGCATCTGTGCGGTGGTATCGTTTAATAGGGGCCTTTTTTCCACAGACAGGCATAGATAACTCCTGTCATTTCGGTTTTGATAAACCTGCCCCACCTGCGGAACAAAGTAACTGCCTTTCATGCTGAAACATCTCCTTTGCCGATAAAGAAGGGGAGGACCGCACCCGCAGCCCTCTCCCTTGTTATTTTTTGACCTGTTTTCTTTTAAGCCACACCAGCCATATTGAAAAACTCATTCGGCGTCAGCACCCGAATGCCCAACTCCTGTGCCTTGGACAGTTTGCTGCCGGCCTTCTCACCGCAGACCAGATAATCGGTCTTGCGGCTCACCGAACTGCCGGCCACAGCGCCCAGAGAGGCGATCAGGCTGTTCATCTCATCGCGGGTATAGGGCTCTACTTTGCCTGTCACCACAATGTTCTTCCCGGCAAATGGAGTGTCCTGGCCGACTGCCTGATTGTTGGCCGCGGCCGGCTTCTGGATGTTCATCATCATCTGTAATTCCTCCCAAATACAAAAATTTTCTTCATTGCAGAACCATTCATGGATATTGTTGTGCAGCGTCTCTCCAAAATCAGGGAGCTGGCGGAAGTCATAGCCCGTATAAACCGCGTCCCGAAATTCTTCAAGACTGCCATGGAACTCCCGGCAGAGAACACCGCTGGCTGTGTTGCCGATCATGGGAATGTCCATGGCAATCACATACCGTTCAAAGGTGGTGTTGCGGCTCTGCTGGACAGCATCCCACAGGCGCTGCCAGGACTTTACGCCAAAGCCCTCCATGCGGATAATTTCATCCCGGTGCTGATCCAGCCGGTATAGATCCAGATAGCTGTGAATCCATCCACGGCCAATCAGTTTTTCCAGCGTCGCCTCGGACAGCCCCTCAATGTTCATCGCCTTCTTGCTGACAAAATGGACAAACTTTTTGAGTTTCCGTGTCTCGCAGGCGGCATTGTCGCAGAACAGAGTCTTGATGATCCGCTCCTTGCCGTTTTCATCCCGCCCTTTGGTTTCATGAACGCGGGTCGGCTGGCCGCAGCAGGGGCACTGGTGCGGGAACGCCGCTTCCAGATTGAAACCGCCCCTGTCCATGTTTTCCTCCACATGCGGAATGATCATATTCCGCTTGCTGACCAGTATGCGGTTGCCCGGCATCAGCTCCAGGTCCTCAATGAAGGACAGATTGTGCAGGCTGGCCCGCGTCACTTCGCATCCTTCGATTTCTACTGGAGCAAAGATGGCTACAGGCGCAATCTCACCAGTCCGTCCCGGCGTCCACTCGATGGAACGAAGCGTTGTCTTAAACAGCTCGTCCTCAAATTTGAACGCCAGCCCGTCCTTATAGTGATGTCCTGTGCGTCCGCAGCCTTTGGAAAAGGCAATATCATTGTAGGTTACAACGATGCCGTCGATGGGAATATCGCTGTCTTTTGCATACTGCTGCAGCTGCTTGATGCCGTCCTCGGTTTCCGCCTGTGTCAATGGCCGCTTCGTCACCAGATATTTGCACGGGGTAAAGCCCAGCGGCCGAAGCTCTTTGAGGCGTTCCGACTTGCGGGGCAGATCATCAAAACCCTCCAGAACATTGAAGGGCATGAAGGTCACGCACCGTTCCATGCACTCGCCGGCATCCCGCAGGCGCACCGAGCCAGCCGCCAGATTACGGCCATTCTTGTAGGTTTCACCATTCTCATCCACTATCGAAGTATTCAGGCGCTCAAAATCACTGGGACGGATAAACGCCTCGCCGGTGACTACCAGACGCCCTGGGTACTGAACATGAGCTGGAATCCCACTGATTGCTCTGGCGTTGTGAGTGACGATCTCACCCTCATCACCGTCGCCCCGTGTGGCCGCTTCCACCAGTTCGCCGTTCTCATAGGTCAGTTTGATGGTAAGGCCGTCCAACTTGAGCATGATCATCACCTGATGCTCGCCCATAAACCGGCACAGGTCTACGCTGCTTTTTACTTTATCCAGAGAAAGGAGCGGGATTTTATGGGCGGTTTTCTCCAACTTGCCTACCACGGGATAGCCCACGGTAACAGTGGGAGAGTTCGACATCTGGATGCCCGTCTCCTGTTCCAGTTTGTGAAGTTCATCAAAGAGCCGGTCATAGACCTCATCGCTGACGCTGGGATTGTTGTAGTTATAGTATTCGTTGCGGTAACGGTTGAGCCGGTCGGTCAGTTCCCGCTGCTTTCTCAAAGTATTCTGTTCCATCAGGCCGCCTCCTCATCCAAAACACGGAACGCCATAATCAGCGTTTCCGCCGTTTTTGTTTGATTCGTATATGAACTGCACACGCCGTCCTCAAATGACCAGGTGCTGGCTGCACCCCACCACATTATGGAGCCCCGCCCATCGTTTGCCGCATTGATGCGCGGATCGGGCGGATTGAGAATTTTGGTGTAAACACCCTGGGTATTGACCCATGTGACCTCCCGCAGTTGGCCGATGCATCCGGGCCGGCAGTGGCCGGTGACCTCCAAGCGTGTGCCCGGCCGCAGCCTGCGTTTGAGCTGATTCAAATTTTTGATCATGCTGCACCTTCTTCCTTCTTCCGTGGATGGGCGGCATAACGCCCAAAGTTTAATTCCCTGATCATGTCCTGAATGGTGTTGTCATCCTCCCACGCAGCGGAGAGAGTGGCCCGCTCCGGCCCTTCACCTATATGGATGCTCACGGTCCCACCGTAAATCTGCATCAACACATCAGGCCGCTGGGCGCAGACGATTGCTAAATTTCCAATCTGTTTCATTTTCTTCTCCTTCTATCTGATATTCAGCCAGACCACAATGGGCCGGTCAAAGTCCGCAGTCACATAATTCTTTCGCGTATGGATAGGGCGGTAACGCCCATCCAGTTCGCACTCCACGCTCTGCTCAATACGGCCTCCGCTCTGGGCCAGATGCTCCCGGAATGCGCGCAGGGTATGCAGGCGCACCGCCAGCGGGTCGTTCTCCCTGCATCGCAGGTCCGCACAGTACACATAACTGCGCGGATTTTCTTTGAGCATAAAGCCGTAGGTCATATACAGGCGGCACTTGCGCTCCCGCTCCCGCTCGATATGCTTCACATAGTCTACGGCGCTCTTGATGCCCTGCGTCAGATAAAGATACCCCATCTGATAACGCTGCTCATCCGACAGGGGGAGTTCCGTCTTTTCCTGCCCCGGCAGTCCTTTATAGATGTGGAAGCTCTCCGGTGCATAGCGGTAACCGTGGATGTGGTACTCAAAAGATGTTTTTCTCATAAAGCCTCCTTGCAACAGTTGGCCGGACGCCCTCAAAGGACGCCCGGCCATTGTACCTGTATCATGCAGCCGCAGGGAGCTCCTGCTGCTGCACGACTTCTTTGTTTTCCATCAAGTCAGCCAAAAGCACATCTGCCAGCAAATGGCCGGCAAGGTGCCCGGTATGGATGACCACTCGATCTTTCTTCATTTGGATAAACTCTTCGTTGCGCAGGACGCGGCTCTGCTCGGCCAGCTTCAAATCTTGGCCTGTGAGCCGTGCCGCAATGACTTTTTGCCACTTCTGCAGAAATTCCGTCGCCTGCTCGATGTCCTCGTGCTGGCGGTCAAACAGCGTGCGTTTTTGACGCACAGTGCCGTCCGGCTCAATCTCCAGTGTGTAATAGGGATCTTCTGGTTCCTCCGCTCGGCGCAGAAACATGATGAAGCTCTCCCGGCGCTCGATGCGGTCATAGTACCGCTCGCCGGCGCCGTCATTCCCGACACAATGGTGAAGCATCCGTCCCTCTTTGATAATATCAAAAGTATTTTGAGGGGCAATGACCAGATAATCTTCATCTGCATAGGCATACTTTTTCTGCAATTCCTCGCAGATGGAGCGAACATGGGGGTACTTCTTGTCCATGTTCTCTGCTTGAAGCTCTAGGCTTCCAGCCTCACACTGGATAACCAGTTCATCATGCCGCTGACGCAATTTACGCGCACGATAGATAATTTCATCGCTGGTGTCGATATGCAGACGCTCTGCCATAGCAAGGTAGTCCTGCCATGTGGTCAACGCCTGCCGACAACTTCCGTCAAAATACGGCTTCTGTTTTTGCAGATAGTTTCGGATCTGAATCGGACTCATGCGGTCCGCGATGAACAGAATATCTTTGGCGCTGATCCGTTCTTTTTTAAACCAGCGAAACAGTTCATCCGGTATGCGTTGATTGGTCCGCTTTTCAAGCTGCAACCATGCCAGGTCTTCCGTATCGCCATTTATCTGCCGCAGACGGCGGAATTTGGGGCCGTCTAATCCCAATGCTCGAATCAGTCGCGTCTCATTTGGATAGAGTATCCGTTCCCGCACAGAATCACAATGTTCAAAGCATTCTTTTGTCAGCCTCGGCAAGTCTGCCTTCCAAATCTGCTCCATCTTCGGCATCCGCTTCCAAACAGCCAAATACTTTTCCGGATCAGTCACCGGATGGGTGCGTATCCACTGCACAAGGCCAGTGCCGAACAGCTCCTTCTGTTCCATGCAGGGAAGGCTCTTGCCATAGACCCTGCCTGTCTGATTGCCACAGTAACTATAGTAGCAGGGATTACCGGAAATCCAGCGTGTTTCCCGCTGGCAATACACGCCCCAATAGTAAGAGCGTATTTCTCCACTGCGGTCATAAATCGAACGGCGAAACTCATGCCAGTAAGGCTTTCCAGAGGGCAGACTGTCTTTCCAGTAAGTCCTCTCTGCCCAGAATTCACGGAGAACAAAGCCATCCTTGCACCGCTGAATCAGATAAGCATAGTCCTTTTCTGTCCGAATATACCCGGCGCGCCCCAGGGCTTTGAATACAATGGGATGCCGGCAGCAGGCACAGCGTCCTTTCTTATTGTGATATGGATGCCCGGATATAGGGACCTCTTTCCCGCAAAAAGTGCAGTACCCTGATTTGGCTCCACCGCGTTTATAACGATAGAAGATGAAATTTTCCCGTACAGCTACCTTATCAATCCAGCGCGTCCAATCCTTGGGCAGCTCAGGCACCTGAGCCAGATCCTGATCCCACGCGCCGGTAATTCGTTTGTGTCTCTGCTCCAACTGTTCGTCCCGTACATTTCTCTGAAAATCAAGGATACCGAGATCACCGCCGCGTTCCCCACAAAGATAGTCCTGTACTATGGCAGTATCTTTCTCGCTGGCCCAGCAGGTGGCATAATAGTTTCTACCCGGCCAATTCAGCCTGTCCAGTTTGGCGTCCCGCCATTTTTTCTCTAAATGGTCGTAAGTCAGAAACTGGTGCGCTTTCTTGTCAAGGAACACTTCATAAGCAGGATTGTTGCCATCCAGCCGCAGATGTTCCGGCAGATAAAAAGCCGCTTTGAGGATGCCATCCCGAACGACGCAGTTCATATATGGATAGTAGGTCCGTTCAACATAGCGATAGCCATAGGGGCTTTCATGCTGTTTCGGCTCATCCGCTATTGCTGCCTGTTTCATCTCCGGCGTTGCCGTCAATTTCGGCATTGCCAGAAGTACAGATTTCTTCAATTTAGTTCACCATCCTTTTTTCAAGCTCCACTCCATACCAAATTCCTGGTTGGAGCGTTTTCCCGTCAATCTCCGCCACCACGATCTGCTGGATGCCGCCGGTAGTGCCGTCCTCTTTTGCAAAAGCAAGTACATCTCCGTTCCGAGTCCCTTTTGCAATAGGGTCGGCGCCGCGCACCGCTGCATAGCCATTCCACGCTTCAGCTTTGTCCGCCTTTATATTGCTGTTCCACTTCCGCTTCGGGTGGTCTGCCATAAAAGCAAGGCCATGGAGGAAAAGTTCTTTTTTTGTCAGCCGTTTCAAAATTGTCAACTCTGTACAGGAAATTTTGGAATCGACACCATCTTCGTCAATGTCTCCGCCGGCATCGACAATATAGTATTCTGCGTGGTTTATATCTCCGTAATAGCTCAAGCAATCCAGCGGGTCCTCAGCACAGTGAAACCCATTATGAGCGCAGTTGGCCTTTTCTGTTACATTGAGTCCCATCTTAAACTGGTAGTCTCGGCAAATCAGGCCAGGAAGAAATCCTTTATATGCAATCATGCTGCACCCCCTTAACCTGCCTTTGCCATGCCGAGATCCAGCAGCGACAACTGACCATCGTTGGCAGGCTTTTCCTTCTGCACAGGCTTCGGTTTGGCTTCTGCCTTTTTCTTTTCCTTCTGCTTCTTTTTGGTGGTTCTGGCGAAATCTTTTCCATAGTAGGGGTTCGGTACAAACTTTTCTTCTTTCTCATGATCCTCTTTGGCGTCTGGGTCGCGGAAATAATCCTCTGCCCACTGGTAGCACAGATCGTCCGGAACATCACAGCCATACCCTTGGCTGCCCGGACCTGGCTGAATGCCGCTTGCTTTGAGTTCATCCTGAATGTAGTCCCACGCCTTGCGGCTGATGTACTGGAAACAGTGGATCATTGACTTGCGCGGGTGCATGGTGAGGCGTGCGAAAGCAATATCCTCCAGGCACTTGGTTTGGATAAATTCTGCCACACACTCCTTCATGTTGCGCCGGGTCAGTTTTTCTGTATCTGTGCTGACCCGCTGCATGGAGGCGTTCACCACCTCGTCGTCGCTCATCGCGGCCAGACGCTCCAACTGCTCCTGCTCGGCCTTTTTCTTTTCAGCCTGCCGGGCTTCCCATTCTGCTTTGCGCTTGGCTTCAGCTGCCTCATGCTCGGCACGGCGTTTTTCCTCGTCCGCATCGGTGGTTACATCGGCCTTGGCGGGCGCCTCCTGCTCTTTACCGGCATCGTCCCCATCCGCGCCCTCTGCCTCGGAAGCATCGTCTCTGTTCATTTCTGCCAATTCCTCGGCCCCATCGTCTGCATCAAATGCGGGTGATGGCGGTGTCTCCACGGCAGGGGAAACCGCTGAACGGCTGGCCGACGGCACCGGCAGCTCGTCAAAAGTTTCCTCATCCTCAAAGGCGTCTCCAGCCGGTACTTGTTCTGCGGGAAGTCCGAGTTCCTCCTGCTTGTTCAGTGCCATTTCTGAAAAATATCCCATAGTGATCTCCTTTCCGTCGTTTCATAAAAAAGGCACGGAACAGGCCAATGCCCATCCCATGCCTTTGCCACATTGTTTTACAGCACATAAACCAATGTACTGTAACCGTCAAAGCAGTAACACACCACATTCGGATATTGCTTTGACCATTCCTTGATTTGATCCTGTATTGCTTGAGCTTCCCTGCGCGCTGGACCGTTCCACGGCGGCGGAACTGTCACCGTGAAAAAGCCTTTTTCTGTACGGGGCCGCACATCAGCGTCCAGATGGACGCATTGCTCCAGGAGCGCCAAAAGCTGGCTCTCCTTTGTCTCACTCACGACAACCATCAAAACCTCTCTTGTGTCTTTTCTGGAATTTCCTTCTTTGCGAGCATAGGGGAAAACTTTACTTGTCTAAACTGGTCTTGTCCACTTACATAATAATACGCCCGCTTGGCACCGTGATTCAGTTCCACTACATCGGAAATCGCCATTGGCCGCCCGCGGCAGCCTTCAGGCAGCCGCTCCCGGCAGTCGGCAAACAGGCGCTTCAAAAGTGTGTCATCCGATTCCTCCGCTGGGCAGTAGATTTCTCCACTTCCTGCCACATAGTACATCGCCGCAGGCGGCTGTTCATAACCAGCCGCTTTTAACGCTGTAATATCCTTGAAAGCAAATGGGATCGCGTTCTCTTCGTCCAGTTGAAGTTGATAAAGTACAAACCTTTGTTTTCGCCGCTGTAGCTCCAACAGGGCGGCAAGAGCGTCCCGGCCGCCGCACAGGAAGGTTTTATGTTCCTCCCCTGTCAGCCCCAGATACTCTGTCAGTCCGGTGTCTTGCTCGGCCCGGTGCTGCCACTGTTCCACGCAGTCCTCAATGTGGGCCAGCTTGCACAGCCCGCGCAGATACTGCTCTTTGAAACTCAACTTTTCAATTTCCTTTTGCCGCTGACTGCCCTGGCGCAAAGCCAGCTGCCAGTCATCAAACCCTTTATAATTGGGATTCCAAGTCAACCGACGACAATTCATGCCGTGCTTTTGCGCCATTAAGTAAATTTTAGATGCCCCGGCCATGATCATTTTGTTGTTGTACTTGTCCATGTCGTGGGCTTCAATGATCTCCTCTGTACCACTCTGCGCCAGCAACGCAAACATAGAGTCCAACGGACTGGTGTTATTTGCGCCGGCAATCGCAACGAAAGTACGCCCGGTCAGGTAATGGGAGATGTCTGCCTTCAAAAGTCCTTCAATCACATAAACGACACGGGCAGATGGATTTCCTACCAGATGTACCGGGCTGCCCGATCCTGTTCCGCCCTTTTTTGAGGAAGACGAAAACCAGATATATTTTGCTCCCGGCTTTTCCGGCGGATCATCCTTGTTTTTCAGCGGTATATCCAGTTTGATTTGGAATCCCTGCAACATGCCGTCAAAGCCGATGGCAGGGATCAGGATGCCGGCTGTTTTTTGATAAAAAGCCATAGTCCAATGTCCGCCGTCATCCCGATAAAATCCCGGCACTCCCTGTACCTTGCATCCCTGCTTGATCAGCCGTTCTGTAATAGACCGGCATAGAAAATGCGGTGGGGTACTCTTAACGCCCAGTGCGTCAATCTGCTCATCAGACAGCCCGCGTTTAGGGGAGCGCAGATGCTCCCGATGCGCCGGCCGCAGCGTAAGTTGAGCAAGCAGCAGGGATAGCGTCTGGTGGATCTCTGCTGGACTGGCCTTATTCGACTGTGGTACTGTTTTTCGCTCGGAAGAAGAATGACTGGCAGGGGCAGCCCAGGCCCCCGAAGTTGAAGGGCATGGGCTGGCCGGCCGTTGTTGGGCTTCATTCCCGGAGCGTGCGTGTTCCTCTTGGATATTGTCACACAGAGCTTCTGCAATCTCCCAGTAGGCATCGGATGTTGTCGTATGATTAAGTTCAGCATACAGCGCCAGCATTCCGCCATGTGCATTGCAGTAGTTGCACCGCCAGACATTCTTGACGAAATTGACATTCATCCGCCCCTGGCGGTCACCGCAGAACGGGCAGTCCACATAGATGCTGTCCGCCTGTTGACGCCTGATGCGCAGGTTTAATAGATTGACAACTTCCATGATGCCGAAAGGAAATTCATCCGGGTATGAGCCCATTTGTCATTCCTCCCTTCATACCCGAGCCAGGGCTTCGCATCAACCGGCCTTCTGAAGTGAATTGAGGACCAGCTGGGCGGCAGCCCGAACGATGTTGTCCTTGCTTTTGTTGCCCGGAGTCAAATAGAAACGCAGATTGACAGGCCGCTTCTTCGCCACCTCTGCGATAGTCAGCCCCCGGCATACGCCGCTGTCCACAACGACCTCCTGTGCCTGTTCCAGCGTCATCACCTTCAGAATATCCTCTACTGGCATATCCGGGGTGTATGCAGGGGCCTCTTGTACGACTTTGGCTTCGGGGACCTCCTGTGCCTCCTTGGCGACTGTCAGATCCTCCGCAGGGCGCTGAACTGGCAGTTCTTCCGCAGGGAGATGAATTGGCAATTCCTCCGCTGTCTTGCTGTTTTCCGGCTGCTCTGTCGTTGGCGCGGAATCCGCTGGCAGCGTATCCGTGTTTGTAGTAGGGCTTACCGGCAAACTCTGCTCATGGGCCGGAGTTGCTGCAGGCTGAATCTTCGTTCTTGCTGTTTCTGCGTTTTCAGATGCCCTCTGTGGCGTTTGTGTGCCCCCGGAAACGGAATTACCCTCGGAAAGAACAGCGGCCTTCTGCGAGGCGCTGGAGGGCTCCTGCGGCAACACAGTGCTCACAGGCGGAGTAATGGCAGAGGGCTGCGTTTTACTCACAGGCGCCGCTTTCTGTACAGAAGCGGCATGAGTGTCGGCGCTCACAAGCTGGATACCAAATCCAGCGTCCGAAAGGGCCTGGCTCAACGCCTCATTTTGAGCTGCCTTCACAAAGTCCCTGCTATCCTGCATGGTCTGCTGGGCAACGCTCACGCTGAACGGCTCCGCGTCACTGCGGTCCAGAAATACCTTGGCCTCGAAAATCGCCATCTGCTCTGTGATCCTCATGGCCGTCAGACGCATACGCCCGTTGGGGTGTGCCATTCGGAACCAGAGTTTCTGATAGGGTAAGTCCAATTTCATGGAGTCCCCGGCACGCCGGAGGAACTTCAGCGGGTCGAACCCCGGTACCTTGTTCAGTTCCGCAGCGGCAGGAACGGCCTCGTACATCGTTTTTGCATTATTGTTGTTGTCACTCATCTTCATAAACTCCTTCCTGTATAATAAATAGGGGACGCTGGGCATTTTTCTGCACCTTGCGTCACATTTTTAGCCTGCGTGCTTCAATTCTTTTTCCAAGTCCGCCGGAACGGGAATACCGGCCCGCCGGGCGTACGCCTTATAGTACAGGTGGATGCGCTCACCCAGAAGCGTGTTGCGTTTGCCGATCTCGTTGCGATGGATTGCCATGAACAGTACCTGCTTTTGACCGATGAGCACCACACGCTTTTTTGCGCGGGTAATGCCAGTGTAGAGCAGATTTCGATAGAGCATGACAGTATGTGCCTTTAAGAGCGGCATAATGACCGTATCGTACTCGCTGCCCATTGCTTTATGAATCGTGGTGGCATAGGCGAGGTCCAGATTGACCATATCCTCTATGCCGTACTCCAACTCACGGCCCACACCGAAGTCAAGTCCAACGCGAGTTCCATCTTCATCATTTTTGATATAGCGGATGAATCCCAGGTCGCCATTGGATACCTTGGCAGTGTTTTTGGTCTGCATGATCCGGTCATTGACCCTGAATACCTTGACGCCGATTTTGATTTCTTCCTCGGCGGAACGAAACGGGTTGACCACTTCGCGGATCGCTTCGTTGAGCTGTTCCGCAGAGGCCGCGCCGTCCGAGCGGAAAGGCGACAGAATCTGCACCCGGTCAATCCCACTTTCCTCGATCTCCCGGCAGTAGCGGGCAACAATTCGTTCAGCGGCTTCCGCCTGATTGTTGCTTGTCATGAAAACGAAATCCTGGCCGTAGTACAGCTTGGTGTTGCCTTCGTTAATGAATTTGGCGTTGTAGGCAATCAGGCTGTCCTTGGACTGACGGAAAATCTGATCCAGCACCGTCACGGTGATAAGGCCGCAGTCAATCAGTTCGCGGAACACATTCCCGGCGCCTACACTGGGAAGCTGATCCGGGTCTCCGACAAGAATGACCCGTGCTCCACCTTTGATGCGTGAGAAAAATTTATTTGCCAGCCACATGTCCACCATGGAAAACTCGTCCACAATGATCAAATCGGCCGAAAGCGGCTCTTGGGTGTTGTTGCGTTTTATTTCATCTTCCTCGCTGGCGAGCCCCAAAATGCTGTGCAGCGTTTTGGCCTTATCAACCCCGGTGCTTTCCGCCATACGCCGGCTGGCTCGGCCTGTCGGCGCCATCAAGGCGATCTCTCCCTGGGGATGCAGGCGGCGGTAGACCTCCAAAATTGTTTTCAGCACGGTTGTCTTGCCGGTGCCCGGGGAGCCTGTGATGATGGAAAGATTGTGGCGATAGGCTGCATACACAGCCGCTTCCTGTTTTGAGGACAGCGCCAATCCAATTTCTCGTTTGACCTGCTCCAAAATTTGTTCGATCTTCTCCGGAGCAGGAGGCTCCACCACACGCATCGCAATCCGGCGGGCGGTTTCATCCTCTTGTGCAAACACACGGGGAAGATAAATGTCTCCTTTGACGGATACGACCTCTCCATGCAGGATCATATCTTCGAGGACATCGCTGACCTCTTGTGCATGGAGCCGAAGCGAAGGAATAGGGATTTTAGCGTTGAGTAATTGGAGCGCCTCTTTTTGCAAAGCCTCACTGGTCAAAAACAAATGTCCGTTTTTCCCCTTGCTATCCTCCAACGCCCAGAACAAGGCGCCTTTGATTCGCATAGGGGCGCGCAGGTCGCCTCCGTTTTTCTGAACGATGGCATCCACCCTTAAAAAGCCAAAACCGGATATTTGGCAAAGCTCAAACGGACTCTTTTTCAAAATGTCCACGCTGGCCGGGCCGAAAAACTGATAAATCTTCTGCGCTGTTTTCGGTGTAATCTTGAACGGGGAGAGCAGCGTCATCAGGTCTTGCAGCATCCGGCTCTCTGCATATGAGGTCTTGATGGCCTCCAGCTTATTCTCCGTGATGCCTTTGATCTCCAGCAGCCGCTCCGGGCGATTTTGCAGAATGTCCAGTGTCTCCACGCCGAAGCGTGATACGATCTGTTTGGCGAGCGCCGGCCCAATGCCTTTGATAAGGCCAGAGGCCAGATAGCCTTCCACTCCACTCTTGGTTTGAGGGACAATTTCATGCCATTGCTCCACCTGAAGCTGCATCCCATACTTTCCTTTTTTCCATTCGCCATCCAGTTCCAGTTCTACCGCATCTGTGCGGGGCAGTTCGTAGCCGGTTGCCACAAACCGAATCAGATGATCCTTGCGTCGGCGGGTAGACCTGGCTTCTTGGGGTACATCCTTCTCCGCGGTTTTTACACTGATGATGCAGAACTTATTTGCAGGATTATAGTAAATTGTCCCATCATAAGTTCCTCTATGGATCAAATCATTTTCCTCCTTTCTCATGCCGTCTTGGTATCAATTTTCACACTGAACCTTCGGGATTCTGAAACGGTTACATACTGCTCGTAAATATCAGGGTGATCCAGCTTCAGCCGTATCAGATTGTCTTTGTCAATGCCGGGCGTTCTCACTGGATTGTAGGTGACAATATAGTTCACCCCATCCTGTTGGCAAACGGCCTTGCAGCTCTTGCCCATTTCCGCAACCAGCGCCGCTTTCAGCCGCTTCATATCCGCCTCAATCTCTTGGCTGCCCGCTTCCGTGAGTTTCTTCTGCTCCTGAAGCTGGAGATAGCGCATCAATTTGGCTGTCAGGCTCAAATCAAGCGTTACAACGGGAGCGTCCTGATCCGCGGAGCCCGTATGCCGGCGCACGCTTTCAAGCACCAGATCACCATCTTCGGTATAAGGCGGCGGCGTCCTGGTAAGAACATGGTTTTCCCAGAAATACTGCTCCAGGAAAATCATCTCCTCCTCATAGGACTCGTCCCGCCGGATTTCACGAATAATGGTTTCTTCCTCGTTGTTGCCATACAGGCAGCAGAAGAAGCAGCGGTCCACATTCATGACAGCCATATAGTGCCGCCCTTGGGTTTCATAATAGACGGGAACAGTTTCTTCACCGTTTAGCCACCAGTTATCCCTTGCGTTATAATTTGTCGTTTTAATCTCCAGAATTGCGGTACTGCCATCCGGCAATTCCACAAAATAGTCCACATCGGCCAGCATCCACGAATACTGCGGGTGCTGGAACATTTTTTTGATCTGATAGACCTTGTACCCTGTGCGGTGTTGGAATATCTTCGCCACCAACGGCTCCAACAGGTGCCCCATTTCCAGGGCAACCCAGTTGTCCTCATTATCTTCGACTGCTACGATATTCAGTTTGTCAAAATAGAGGTCTCTTGCCGTCCGCCAGGGTGAAATCCCCAGCAGAGCCGCCACATCACTGCCGCCAATCCCTTTCCGGCGGTATGCAAGCCATTCCTCTTCGGACAGGCCCGCCGTTTCCACCAAAATTTTGGGTTGACTTCGCTTTTCGGCGGCCACATTGCTCGCCGGCATCTTTAGCACCCCCTCCGTGTTCGGCGGGGAATAGCGTGTACTCGAATCATTGGACTATGGACTTGGCTGGATTTGGGCACCTTCTGATGCTGCCAGTTCTCCAAAGGCCATTTCCTTTTTGCCATAGGCTCCTGCCTTCGCTTTTTTACATTCATGCGTGTTACCTGCCTTTCTGTAGTTTGATATATCCTCAAAGCCGTTTCCGGCATTTGGGCGACAAAAAAGCGAGCATGACAAAGGGCAAAACGCCTGTTGTCCATAGTTGCCTATGAACCAATGTCATCCTCGCTGATGGGGAAACCCCCGAAAAATAAAAAAAGCCAGTAATATACTGGCCCGAATGGGCGCAGCAATACTACTGGCACAAATACAATCTTAACTGCGTGTGCAATGCAGGGCTTTGAGCCTTGCCGTACAGATACAAGATCTGTATCCCACATGGGGAACGCACAAAAATCAATTACAAGTACAGGATAGCACAATATATTGATTTAGTCAAGAATGAATATCTATATTTAGTGTTTCGAGCGCGTGCTTTTACTTTCTCAAAAAGTTTTTGAGAAAGCATGTAATGTGTGCAGAAATTCCTGCACCATTTTCCTATTTATAGGGCGTACAGATATAGCAGGATGTTCCATGCTGATCTGTACGCCTTTGTACTTTGAAAAAAGAATAACTCTGTTTCAGGGGTTATACAGGGAGCGCGGATAGTGTGCGGAGACTTTGTGTGCTCACCCACGGTTGAAATACTGCATAGCAGGCCCTGGCAATACGCGGCGGAAAGCCCCGGCGCAGGAAGTGACCTGGGACAGCTTACTTAAATATTTGGAATCGAACGCCTTGTTTTTTACTTTTTTGTTGATGTGGCGGCAGAGAAAGCGTATATGATATATGTAGGGAATCGTAGGCTTCTTTGTCGGCCACACAGAAAGGAGGCTATTCGTGGCTGATAAACAATTTCTTGAAAACACAGATCGGAATAATGCAGAAAAACGGAGCTATTCCGTTTCAGAGGCTGCTGAGATCCTGGGCGTCAGCAAACGCTCCATCTATAACCTGTGCGCCAGCGGAGCATTCAAATCTGTACGCATAGGGACTAAATTGAGGATTTCCAGAAAGTCCTTTGACGAATGGCTTGATGGTTCCGATTGATTTGGAAGGGAGCCTACAACTATGGCATCAATACAGAAACGCGGTAAGAAATATGCTGTTGTCTACACCTATGATGACTCAAAAGGTGAGAAGAAACAAAAGTGGGAAACTTTTATAACCAAAAAAGAGGCGTTGAAGCGGAAAGCCGCGGTTGAAAATGAGATCAATAACGGCACTTTTATTCCGCCCAGTGAACTGACCGTAAAAGATTTTCTGCGAGACTTTGTAGAACTATATGGAACCAAAAGATGGGGACTGTCTGTTTATGCTTCTAATAATGGCTTAATCAGCAATTACATTAACCCGTTGATTGGGGACGAAATTGTGCAGGACATCAATCGCAGGTCAGTGGATCAATTCATCCAGAAGCTGCAGAAAACGCCTCCAATCGAAACTCCATACAGACATGCACGGACAGACTTTGTTACGCCATGCACCATTGAAAAGATTATTAAGCTGATGCGCTGTGCATTTCATCAGGCTGTCCGCTGGGACATTATTGGTAAAAATCCGTTCGAGGATGCAATCTTGCCCAAGCGGGAGAAAAAGGTCAGAGCCATCTGGACTGCCGATATTATTCGAGATGCTCTCAACCACTGCTCGGATGGAAAGCTGTATGTCGCAATCAACCTGGCCTTTGCCTGCTCCATGCGGATGGGCGAAATCACCGGCCTTACATGGGACTGTGTTCATATATCAGATGAAGAAATCGCTCGGGATGATGCCTTCGTCTGGATTGAAAAAGAGCTGGCCCGTGTTGACCAGAAGGCTATCAACGCAGTTGGCGAAAAGGACATCCTCTTTGTATTCCCGCGCTTGATGGGCGGGAAGTCTTCCACGCGGCTCGTTTTGAAAAAGCCTAAAACAGAAAGCAGCATTCGTAAGGTTTGGATTCCGCGAACTCTTGCCTTTATCTTGCGGGAATGGAAAGAGAAACAGGACAAGCTCAAGGAGTTTATGGGCGATGACTATATCGACTACAATCTGGTTTTGGCGCAGGAAACGGGCCGCCCCTGTGAAGATCGGATTATTGGAAATCAGTTTGAACGATTGAAAAAATCCGCTGGTCTTCCAAATGTTGTTTTTCATTCTCTCCGTCACTCCAGCACAACTTATAAGCTGAAAATCAATAAGGGAGATGTTAAGGCAACGCAGGGTGATACCGGTCATGCACAAAGCGACATGGTTACCCAGGTTTACGCACACATCTTGGATGAGGATCGGAAGGTCAACGCCCAGAAATTCGAAATGGCCTTTTATGCGAACGCGGATTTGCGTGGCGTTGAGCAAAGGCTTCGCGCAGAAAGCGCCGCTGCTGAACCTGACTCTGAAATTCTGCTGAAGCAGTTGGAGGCTAAACCCGAACTCATGGATGCCTTCACGAAAAAGTTTGTTGAGCAGTATGGAGAACAGATTATGAACCAGTTAGCAAAAAAACTGATTGGTGCATAAATACACAGGAAGGCATGAGACGACACAAAACGCTGCGGCAGTGCTCATTAGCAAAATGAGCAATTTTTTCAAGTTTGGCATAAAAATCGTTCGAGTCCTGTGATGGAAATTTGAGCAGATGGGAGTAAGAAGTCTCCACTCTAACCAATGATAAAAAGGAAATCTGTTCTAATCCTCGTAGCGAAAAAAGATAAGGAAAATGCCGCAACCTCTTGCGGTTACGGCATTTATGGCGTCCCCGGGCAGATTTGAACTGCCGGCCCCACGCTTAGGAGGCGTGTGCTCTATCCAACTGAGCTACGGAGACATATTCGATTTTTCATGGTCAAGGATGGAGCGATCCGCCTCCCAGGACTTTGATGACCTGATTATTAGGAGGCGGTCGCTCTATCCAACTGAGCTACGGGCGCATAAAACAAGCGAGTCTTATTGTAACCCAAAACCCGCCCGCTGTCAACGGGGCGCAGAGGGCGCGCCAAATCGGGCCCATGCGGCGAATTTTGTGGGAAAGGGCGGTGGTATCCCAGAAAAAGGTTGCTTTTTTAGGACAGGTAAGTTATAATACGTGGTTGAGTTTTCACCGTATCTGTAAAAAGAAAGATTTGAGGTGCATCCCCCTTGCAGAACAATCATTTGAGAAACGTAGCCATTATCGCCCACGTCGACCACGGAAAGACCACGCTGGTGGACGAGATGCTCAAGCAGGGCGGCGCATTCCGGGAGAATCAGGCCGTAGCCGAGCGCGTGATGGACTCCAACGACCTGGAGCGGGAGCGCGGCATCACCATTCTGGCCAAGAACACCGCCGTACAGTATGGCGATGTGAAGATCAATATTGTGGATACCCCGGGCCATGCCGATTTCGGCGGTGAGGTGGAGCGCATCTTGAAGATGGTCAACGGCGTCATCTTACTGGTAGACGCCGCAGAGGGGCCTATGCCCCAGACCCGGTTTGTTCTGAGCAAGGCGCTGGAGCTGGGACACCGGGTCATTGTGGTGGTCAACAAGATCGACCGTCCCGACCAGCGGATCCACGAGGTCGTGGACGAGGTGCTGGAGCTGCTGCTGGATCTGGACGCTACCAGTGAACAACTGGACTCCCCCATGCTGTTTTGCTCCGGGCGGCAGGGCACTGCATCCTACTCCCCCGAGGTGGAGGGCACCGATCTCAAGCCTCTGTTCGAGACCATCCTCGACTATATCCCCGCCCCGGAGGCGGACACCGAGGCCCCCTTCCAGATGCTGGTCTCCTCCATTGATTACAACGAGTTTGTGGGGCGCATTGCCATCGGACGCATCGAGCGGGGCGTCGTTAGGCAGAATCAGGAGATCGCAGTGTGCAATTTCCATGACCCGGGCGCCGTGCCCAAGAAGGCCAAGGCGGTCTCTCTCTATCAGTTTGACGGGCTGGGAAAAGCGGCCGTCACCGAGGCCACGGCCGGCAACATCATTGCCATGAGCGGCATCGGAGACATTACCATTGGCGACACTATCTGCGATCCCTCCGCCGTGGAGCCCATCGAATTTGTCAAGATCTCCGCCCCCACCATTGAGATGACCTTCTCGGTGAATGACTCCCCCTTCGCGGGGCGGGAGGGCAAGTTCGTCACCTCCCGTCAGCTGCGGGAGCGCCTGTTCCGGGAGACACTGAAGGACGTGTCCCTGAGGGTCACCGAGACCGACTCCACCGATTCCTTCAATGTGGCTGGCCGGGGCGAGATGTCCCTGTCCATTCTCATTGAGACCATGCGCCGAGAGGGCTATGAGTTCCAGGTCTCTCCCCCGCGTGTGCTGTATCAGGAGATCGACGGCCAGAAATGCGAGCCTATCGAGCGCCTGGTGGTGGACGTGCCCTCCGACTGCGTGGGCTCCGTCATTGAGAAGATCGGCTCCCGCAAGGGCGAGATGCTGGAGATGAACCCGGTGGGCAGCCGCATGAAGCTGGAGTTCCTGGTCCCCGCCCGGGGCCTCTTCGGCTATCGCAATGAGTTCCTCACCGACACCAAGGGCGAGGGCATCATGGCCTCTGTCTTTGAGTGCTACGCCCCCTATAAGGGAGAGGTCTCCCGCCGCAGCAGCGGCAGCCTGGTCTCCTTTGAGACCGGGGAGAGCGTAACCTACGGCCTCTTCAACGCACAGGAGCGGGGCGTCCTCTTTATCGGGGCTGGCGTGCCGGTATATGCCGGTATGGTAGTGGGCGAGACGCCCAAGAGCGAAGACATCACGGTAAATATCTGCAAGAAAAAGCAGCTCACCAACATGCGGGCCGCAGGTTCGGACGACGCCCTGCGGCTCACCACCCCCCGTCAGATGTCGCTGGAGCAATGTCTGGAATTCCTGGCCGACGACGAGCTGCTGGAGGTCACACCTGAAAATCTCCGCCTGCGCAAGCGCATCCTCGGCCACGCAGATCGGATGAAGGCCCTGAAGGGCAACAAATAAGAACGACCTATAAATGGGAGCGGCGCTGTACCACAGCGCCGCTCTTTTTGCTGCGGCCACAGCCGCTGCGCCCTGTGGAGGCCGCTTTCAAACAGCCGCCGCAGGGCGCATTCCTTTATTAGGTTGAAAGGTAAGGACATATTAGAAATTTTATAATAGACAGAAAGAAAAAGTTTGGTATGGTTAGAACAGAGATAAAATTTGCGGCGCCGCCGCTGCTTCCACAGCAGATGGAACAGGAAAGGAAGAAAAACGATGCAGGAAAAATATCGCGTATTGTTTGAGCCGGGCCGGATTGCGGGGGTGCCCCTTAAAAACCGCTTTTACATGGCCCCCATCGGTCCGTCCGGTATGTGCGACGCGGAAGGCGCGTTTACCGAGACGGCGGTGGAGTACTATGCCGTCCGGGCCCGCGGCGGCGTCGGACTGATCATCACCGGGGACTGCTTTGTGGAAAATGAGATCCAGCCGTGCGTCATGCCCTCCCACGTGGTCCCTACCCTGCGCCCCACCTGCTTTATCCGCTCCGCCAAACGCCTGACCGAGCGGGTACACGCTTACGGAACAAAGATTTTCATCCAGCTCTCCGCCGGCTTCGGCCGGGTCGGCCACGCCAGCAACGTCAGCGGGGACGTGATCGCCCCTTCCCCAGTGGAACACCGCTGGATCAAGGGCCTGATGTGCAGGGAGATGACGGTGGAGGAGATCCATACCTTTGTGCGCAAGTTTGGCGAGGCGGCGGCTCACGCCAAAAAGGCGGGCTTTGACGGCGTGGAGATCCACGCCATACACGAGGGGTACCTGTTGGATCAGTTTACCCTGGCGCTCTTCAATAAGCGCACCGACGCATACGGCGGCAGTCTGGAGAACCGGCTGCGCTTTGCGATGGAGATCGTCCAGGAGATCAAGCGGGTCTGCGGGGCGGACTTCCCCGTGGGCGTGCGGTACAGCCCCAAGAGCTTTGTCCGTGATATGAATGAAAAGGCCGGAGGTCTGCCCGGGCAGGAGTTTGAGGAGCTGGGCCGGGATATGGACGAGGGACTGACGGTGGCCAAAATGCTCCAGGATGCGGGCTATGATTTCCTGGACGCGGACGTGGGCTCCTATGAGTCCTGGCACTGGAGCCATCCGCCCATGTACCATCAGAAGGGCATGTATCTGCCCTACGTCTCTCAGCTCAAAAAGGTGGTGGAGATCCCGGTGATGTGTGCCGGGCGCATGGACAATCCAGACATCTCCTCTGCCGCCCTTGCCGGCGGCAAGATCGACTTTGTGGGCCTTGCCCGTCCCCTTCTGGCCGATCCCGACTATGTGGAGAAGCTGCGCCGGAACCAACTGGAGCGCATCCGGCCGTGCCTGTCCTGCCAGGAGGCCTGTATGGGGCGGATCCAGAAGTTCAGCAGCGTCTGCTGCGCCGTCAATCCTGCGGTGGGCCGGGAGGTGGCCTATGCCGTCGGCAGGGCGCAGGAGCGGAAAAAGGTGCTGGTGGTGGGCGGCGGCGTGGCCGGCTGTGAGGCCGCCCGGGTCTGCGCCCTTCGGGGGCACGATGTCACCCTCCTGGAAGCCGCCGGGCAACTGGGGGGAAACCTCATCCCCGGCGGGATGCCTGACTTTAAGGAGGACGACCACGCTCTGGTGCGCTGGTATTCCCATGAGCTGCAGGAGCTGGGGGTGCGGGTGGAGCTGAATACCCCGGCTACGGCGGAGATCGTCCGTGCCAGCGGCAGCGACACCGTGATCCTGGCCACCGGATCCAGGCCCGTGGTGCCCGACCTGGGCACCCCCGACCGGGTGCGCACGGCGGCGGATGTGCTGATGGGCGGGGAGGACCCCGGAAAGCGGGTCGTAGTCGTGGGCGGCGGCCTGGTGGGCTGTGAGCTGGCCCTTTGGCTGCGCAAGCAGGACAGCACCCGGGAGGTCACCCTGGTGGAGGCGCTGCCCGATGTGCTGATGGTGGGGACGCCGGTCTGCGACGCCAACACGGATATGCTCAAGGCGCTGCTCCCCTTCCACGGCGTAAAAGAGGAGTTGGGCGCCCGGGTGGTGCGCACGGAGCCGGACGGCGTGGTCCTTCACCTGTGTGACGGCAGTGAGCAGAAACTGGAGGCCGATACCATCGCCGTCGCAGTGGGATATCGCTCGGAAAACAGACTCTTCCAGGAGCTGCAGGGGCTGGACGCCCAGCTCTTCCAGATCGGGGACGCCAACAAGGTGGCGAATATCCACTATGCCATCTGGGATGCCTATGAGGTGGCGAGGGGCATTTGAGACTGCCCGGCAGAATAAGTGATGAAAAAATCCTGCGGCCGCTGATCCGGCTGCAGGATTTTTTAAAGAAAGGTCATTTTTGGTGGTTTTTGTGGTGGATGGTCAGGGCCAGCCCGGCGGCAGCCAAAGAAAAGCAGACCGCGGCCATTCCCAAAAGCTGCACGGGGTCCATGTTCTCCGCGGCGGCGGTGCCGGTCTCGGGCAGGTCCCCCATTGGCACTGCCGTATCCTCCAGGATCAGGACCGCTCCGGACTCCGGGATGGGCTCGGCGGAAGCGGGTGCCGCCGCCAGGGCGCCCGGGAGCAGGAGCAGCGCCAGAAGCAGCGGGAAGAACAGCGCCAAAGCCGTATGGGGTCTCTTTTCCATATCATCCATCCCCCTTTGTGGAAGAGAGCTCGATTATTGTCTTCATTAAACACCCCGGCGGTTACATTGTGGTCACATTTTTTATATTTATCACTGGTTATAACAAATATATGTAATTATTAGAAAAATAAATATCGCCCGGAAAATCTGTGACTTTCCGGGCGATGAACGGGTGAATGGGGTTACAGGGAAAGGCTTCGTTCGATCCAGGCGCTGCCGATGACCACGTCGCCCTGATAAAAGACCGCAAGCTGCCCGGGGGTGGGGGCCCGGGCGGGCGTATCCAGCAGAACGTCCACGCCGCCCCGCTCCAGGGGACGGATGACGCCGGGGGCCTCCGTGCGGGAGTGGCGCAGGCGGACCGTGACCTCCATGGGGCCGTCCAGCGCATCCATGGCGATCCAGTTGGGGCGGGAGCACAGAACGCGGTCCGCCATCAGGTCCGAGCCGTCGGAGAGGGTGACGGTATTGTGTTCCGGGTCCAGCGAGGAGACGAAATACCGGTGGGGCCCGGAGACGCCCAATCCCCGGCCCTGGCCGATGGTGTAGTGGTGGATGCCCAGGTGGCGTCCCAGGACGCGGCCCTCCCCGTCGATAAAGTTGCCGGGCGGCGGCGTAGGGCCTCTGCGGTCCAGCCAGGCGGCGTAATCCCCGTCTGGGATAAAACAGATCTCCATGGAGTCGGGCTTGTGGGCCACAAAGAGCCCCATCTCCTCTGCAAGGGCCCGGACCTGGACCTTTTCATAGCCGCCCAGGGGGAAGACAATATGCCGCAGCAGGGCCTGGGTCAGGCGGGAGAGCATGTAGGACTGGTCGTTGGCGGGCTGGCCCTTGCGCAGGAGCATGCGGCCGTCCGGCCCGGCGGTCACCCGGGCGTAATGGCCGGTGGCGATAAACTCGGCGCCCACCTGCTCCCCTACTCTGCCCAGAGCCGGAAATTTTACCAGAGGGTTGCAGCGGGCGCAGGGCAGGGGCGTGCGCCCTGCCAAATACTCCCGGGCAAAAGCGGCGCAGACGACAGGTTCCAGCTCGGCGCGGATATCCACAGAGTGGAAGG